>CAZAKP010000114.1:0-10019 GCA_964485845.1 uncultured bacterium
CGACGCTGCTCGACCTGCCGGTGGCCTACGGCGCCGACACGGTGACGAGTTGTCACATCACGTCGCTGTTCCCATGGTACGACGCTCAGGACAAATTCCACATCGTGGCCAACCTGATGCCGATGATTAATGACACCGGCTACATCCTGCCGTCGCAGATCTGGCACTACTGCCCGGACAACACTCCGCAGTGGAGCCGGATTGCGGTCGCGGCAGTCGACCCGGCCGACTATCTCTATCCGATCGGCTACAACGCCACGCTCGCCTGCCGTCCGACCATCGGGCAGGACGACGACGGCAACCTGTACGTGGCCTGGGAGCAGTTCGACACGCTGAACTATGAGCCGACTACGTCGCGCGCCCGCGCCGACATCTGGGCGTCGGCTTCGGACGACAACGGGCTCACGTGGGGAGACGGCATCAAGATTACCGACGCCGGCTCTCATTCGATGCGGTTCCCGTCGGTCATCGACATGGCGGTTGAAGGCAACGCCGACCCGGACACGGTTTACATCCTGTACGAGGATGATTCCATTTCCGGCTTCTTCGTTCAGAGCGAGGGTCCGGCTACTCCGAACCCGGTGGTCGTGCAGAAGATACCGGGTAATGAGATACCGATGCCCGGAATCGAAGAGAAGCGCGCCATCGCGCCGCTGCAGCTCACTGCCGTGGCTGAGCCCAATCCCTTCGGCGGACGCACGCACATATCCTACATGCTGCCGCAGTCGGGCAACGTGTCCCTGGTTGTCTACGACGCGGTGGGACGGCCGGTCCAGGCGATAGCCTCAGGGCATCGCGAGGCCGGTCGTTACAGCGCGACGTGGGATGCCCGCGGCGCGGCTGCCGGAGTGTATTTCTACACGCTCTCCAGCGGCAAGGCTTCGGTGACCAAAAAGCTCATACTCACCGACTAAGCGATACAACAACAGCGGGGCGGGCAGCGATGCCCGCCCCGCACGCTTACGCTGAGCGCGGGGAGACGGGCGGAAGTGCCCGACGGCGGCGGCAGTCCCTCGGCGGACAGGCTCGGTTGACAAGGGCAGGGTCTCGACTATCCTAGCAGGTGACCATACGGACAATCAAGCCTGAGGAGTTGGACGCCGCCTGCGCGCTGGGCGGTACGCGCTGGCTTGCCGACGTCGTGCGGCGTCTGTGGGCCGAGGGCACAAGCTCGCCGGAGCTTGCCTTCATCGCCGAGGACAACGGTAAACCGGTCGGCCGCGTGTTCTTTCACCGCCGTTCCTCAACGAGCGAGCTGGCGATGTTCGGAGCGCACGTCGAGGCAGCGGTTGACTTCTTCAAGACCGGGATGGCTCTGTTGAACACCGCCCTGGCACGCCAGCGGGAGAACGGAGTCACCGGAGTCGAGTATGCCATCTACGACATCTACGACCCGGACCCGGAGCTCTACCAGGCACTCATCGAGGCGGTCGGGTTCAGTCAGTATCAGGAGAAGAAGCGGTACGTGTGGCAGGACTCCGGTACTCCCATGCGGGTGAAAATGAGGCTCAAGTTCCGGTCCCTGTCCGACGTCGGAGAGTACTCGTTCGAGCAGGCGGTCGGACAGGTCACGGTCGGTACCCTCGACCGCGCGGACCGGGCCCGACTCAAGAAGAACGGCGCGGCGGAGACGGCCAGTTGGTACATGCGGATTCTCAGGGCCGGAGGCTGCGAGCCGACCGACTGGCTGCTCGGTTATCTTGCCGACGGCCGGCTTTGCGGCCTCGTCGTGCCCAGGCGGCTGAGTGACCGGGAAGGGACGATCGACTACCTCGGCGTTGTGCCCGAGCTGCGGGGCTCAGGCTACGGCTTCGACCTGCTGGCGAAGGGGACAGCGCTCCTGCAGGCGAAGGGATTCAAGACCGTGGTGGTGGAAACCGACTCCGAGAACCTGCCGTTTCAGGCCGAGCTCGAGCGGGCCGGGTACCGGCATCGCGGGACCCTGCGTTCCTTCCGCTGCGACCTCGCCCATCAGCTTCAGGCCTGACCGCTTCCGGGCTATCCGGTAAATCCGGAGTGCGGACTCTGGAACCGCGCCGGCAACTTCCGGCGTTCTTTGCGACTAGCGGTTGTCTGCAGTCAGTTCGTGGATGAAGAAGGCGTCGGCGGCGTGAAACAGCGTCAAGCGGTCGGAACTGCCCCACCAGACGTGCGCCCCGTTCTTCGTGCGCTGGTTCGGGTCGCCGAGTTGGCGGGTGAGCGCGTGCGCGCATTGCTTCGCGAAATGAGACGCGGACTTCCGGTTGCCGGCCACGCCGACCCTCAGTCGGCACAGAATCCCGCCGCGGAAGAGCGCCGCCACCGACGTCCCGAATTTCATGGGGCCGTCGCCCAGGTCGGGCGCGAGGAATATCTTGCCGCCGAACATCTGCAGTTCCTGATTCTTTGCAGTATAGGCCGGGTCGGCCGAAAGCCCGGCACCCATCCTGAATTTATCCGTGAAACCCGCCGGCCTGAACACGCCGGTGTCGACCGCCCGCCGCCAGACGTCGTCGTCGAGCTCGGTGCCCAGACGGACTGGCACGCCGCCGACTTCGAGGTTGAGCGATATCAGACCGGGCAAGTCTCGTGGCATGATGACCCAATCGGCAACATCAGTCTAGTTCTCCGGATTTTCCTGTCAAGTCAGGGATATCGGCGATTCCGATGTCGGCGGCCGTGCGCGCCCTGCGCTCGTCGTCCAATGCCAGGTTCAGGAGCGGCTCGGCCGCTTGACTTTGCGGAGTATACAACCTACACTTAACGCCCATGTGGTTCGTGCCGTTGCTGCTCGCGCTGGCGCTGCCGGTCCAGGGGGAACTGAAGGTGACCGTGGAGCAATCGCTGCGTCTGGCTGAGGATTCGTCGTCGGTTCTTGATGTATCCTACGAAATCCCAAGCACTTCGCTCGCATTCCTGCGCGATTCGGGCGGGTATGCAGCCGACTACGAGATCAGCATCCAGGTGTCGGACAACCGACGCAATATCGTAGCCGGAGACTTGTGGCAGAAGACCGTCCGCTACCGTGATTACGCCCCGACGGTCGCACACGATTCGTTCGAAACCGGGACGGTCAGCCTTGTCCTGCCCAGGGCTGCCATCGACGCGCGGGTCGAGGTGAGGGACCGGGGCAGCGAAAGGACCGCGCTGTCGGTTTTCCGCATCGAACGTCCGACCGGTGGTCTCCTCGTTCGGTTGTATCGTTCCGGTAGACCGGCCGCCCCGCGCAAGTACGGCATCGGCGACACGGTGGTGGCCGTGGCCCAGGCCGCGAGACCGCAGGACCGGCTCGACAGTTGCCGGTTCGTGCTGAAGCACGACCGCCGGGTGGTCACCGGTGCAACCATTCCGATATCGCCTGCCGGCGACAGCGCCGGGTCGGTGCGGGCGGCGCGGTTCGAGTACGCGATCGGCGACTCGGCCGGGGTCGCCCTGCTGGGTGGCGGCTCCTACTCGCTTGAGGTCACCGGCTACGGCTCCGCGGCGCCCGATGAACGGCACGGCGCGGGGAAGAACCTGCACGCCAGTGTGGATTTCCGGGTCGAGGTGCCGTTCTTCCTCGATGATTCGGGCTACCTGGAACGCGTCGATGAGTTGGTCTACATTGCGAGCCCGGACGAGTCGAGGCACCTGCGGTCGGTGCCGCGGGGCGAGCGGGAGCAGGCGTGGCGCGAGTTCTGGCGGAAGCGGGAGCAGACCCCTTTACGGGGCCGCTACCTGAACGAGGAAGAGTACTTCGCGCGGATTGACTACGCTGAGGAGCACTTCGTTCACGGCGACCGCGGGTACCGGAGCGACCGCGGCCATGTGTATGCTCTGTACGGAGCGCCCGACCAGGTCGACTCGCGGCCGTTTGAGATCGATACACCGGCGACCGAGGCCTGGTATTATTATCAACTGAATAAGGAGTTCGATTTTGTTGACCGGTTCGGCGCCGGGGAATACGTGCTGCTGAACGCGGAGGAGTTGTGAGAATGACGAATGGCGAATGGCGATTGGCGGTCGGGCAATCCGGACGGGGGCCGCAATGAGCGCGTGTCTGGCGCTGCTTTTGGGCCTGACCGCGGTGCTTGATTTCGGCGCCGACTGGTCCGCGTTCAAGGCCGGGGGCGATTCGACCCGGGTCGATTTCTTCTATGCGATACCCTACGACGAGCTGCTCTACACCCAGGCCGGGGACAGCGGGCTCGTGGCCGAATTCAGCGTGAGGCTGGAACTCTCAGGCCTTGACAACAGCTTCCGCCAGGAGGGTACGATTCTCAAGCGGGCCCGGATCAAGAGTTTCCAGGAGGCGTTTGCGGCCCAGCGGAATTTCGTGGACGGGTTCAGCGTCACCGCGCCGCCGGGCAGGTACCGGTTCGGGATCGCCGTCGCCGAGACGAGCGATGCCGGCGGGACCGAAGGGGCACTCGGGGATACGATCGCGCTCCCCGGCTTCAACGACGGTCTTTCAATCAGCTCGCTCGAGGTTGGCTCGACCGCCCTGACCGACACGGCAAGCGGAGCGATTTCGGTGCTGCCGAATCCGCTGCACCGGTTTCCGCTGGCGGGCCTCGAGGGGCTCTACGTCTACTACGAGGGGTACAATTTCAGCCCCGACTCGAGCAGCTACCGCGTGCGGGCGGCCATCTACCGCGATCGCGGCGGCAGGCCCGACACGGTGGTCAAGACCCAGCCGCTGTCCCGGCCGAAGCAGGGGACGCGAGTGGCGTACGCGCTCGGGGTCAGTGTGGCCGGCGTGGAGCCCGGAGCCTACACGTTCGGCGTTGAGCTGACCGACGTCGCGGCCGGCCGTTCGGTGAGTGCGAGCCGCGAATTTGTGCTCGGCACGGCTGCGCCGGAGCCGGTTGCTTCCGGCCCGGCGCCCGACAGCCTGCCACCGCTCGAGCAGAAGTACTACGACCAGATTCAATACCTGGCGACTCCCAGGCAACTCGCCTACTATAAGTCGCTCACTGAGGCAGGCAAGAGCACCTACCTCGCGAAGTTCTGGAGCTTCCGGGACCTGGCCGAGTTCAGCCGGCGGATGGAGACGGCGGATTCGAAGTACAGCCAGCCGAAGATTGCGGGCCACGACACCGACCGCGGCCGGATCTACGTGAAGTACGGCGAGCCGGACGCAATCGAGCAGAAGGTGATTGAGGTCGAGACCCGGCCGCGCGAATACTGGCACTACTACAACACCGGCTACGTGTTCGTGTTCATCGATATCCGGCAGGACAATAACTATCGGCTGGCCTGGACCAACGCCAAGGAGGAGCCGAAGACCGGATTCGAATCCTACCTGACGCTCGACGAGCAGGAGCAGTTCAAGTAGCCATCCGGCAATGGCAGTAGTGCTCGTCGAGATGCACCCGTTCAAGTCCGAACTCTGCGACATACCGGATGGGCTCGCGGTGCGGCCGGGTGATGTCGTGGTAGTCCAGGACGAGGACGGCGAGGATGCGGGCAGGGCTATCGCCTACGAGGAATCGGACGAGAGCCGGAGCGTAGTGCTGCGCGTTGCGAGCGACGACGACCTGAACCGCCGGCAAGAGCTCGACGCCGATGCCGACCGGGCGCTGGCGACTTTCTGCCGGCTCAAGGACGAGTACGGTCTGGGTATGCGGGTGATCGGCGCCCACTGGCGACTTGACCGCAAGAAGATCTGCTTCTTCTTCGCTTCCGAAGAGCGGTTCGATTTCCGAGCCCTCCACAAGGCGGTTTCCACCGCGCTCGATTCGCGCGTCTCAATCAAGCAGGTCGGCGTGCGTGACCATGCCCGCCTGCTGGGCGGGCTGGGGCCGTGCGGCCGGGACCTCTGCTGCCGCAGTTTCGTGCGCGAGCTCAAGCCGATTGCGCTGCGGATGGCGCGTCAGCAGAATCTGTTCGTGGAGCCGTCCAAGATCTCCGGCGTGTGCGGCAAGCTTTTGTGCTGTCTCGCGTTTGAGGACCAGAGCTACCAGCAGTGGCTGAAAGAGATGCCGTCGAACGGGATAACCGTGACTACCGAACGGGGCCCCGCCGTCGTCACCAGCCACGACGCGATCAAGCGGCGCGTTACCGTCCGCTACGAAGATGGCACCGAGCAGTCGGTCGCGCTCGAGGAACTGGTGCCGGTGCGGGAGGCAGGCCACTCTTGAAGAAAACGAATCGCCGGCAGCCGGCCTGGCTTGGTGAGGTCGCGGCGCGGGAGCGCGTCAGTCCGGAACTTCTTGAAAAGAACCTGGCTGCGGGCAGGCTCGCCGTACTCCGCTCGCGGCACCGGCGCATCACTCCGCTCGCCGTCGGCAGTGGCGTGACCGTGAAGGTCAACGCCAATATCGGTACGTCTCCGGACGCAAGCGATCTGAAGCATGAACTGGCCAAGCTTGCGGCAGCCGTCGCGGCCGGCGCGGATACGGTCATGGACCTGTCGGTGGGCGGCGACGTCGACGAGGTCCGCCGGGCAGTGCTCGATGAGTCGCCGATTCCGGTCGGGACCGTTCCGGTGTACCAGACCGCGCTCGACGCCCGCCGCCGGGGTAAGTCGTTCCTTGCCGCCAGCAGCCGGGAAATCCTTGCCGGCGTCGAGAAGCACCTGAGGGATGGGGTCGATTTCATCACCGTCCACTGCGGCATCACCCGGCAGAACGTCGAGGTTCTGAACAAGGCCCATCGTCTATGCGGCGTCGTCAGCCGCGGCGGCTCGATGACCATTGAGTGGATGCGGCGCAACCGCCGGGAGAACCCGCTCTACGAGTACTTCGATGATGTGCTGGCGATGGCGCGGGACCACGGCGCCGTGCTGTCCATCGGCGACGGGCTGCGTCCCGGCGCCCTGGCCGACGCGACCGACGCCGCCCAGGTGGCCGAATTAATGACCATCGGCGAACTGGTGGCGCGGGCGCGTGCGGCAGGCGTCCCGGCGATCGTCGAGGGGCCCGGCCACGTTCCGCTGGACCAGGTCGAGGAAAACGTCAAGCTGGAAAAGACCATCTGCAGCGGTGCGCCATTCTACCTGCTCGGCCCGCTCGTCACCGACGTCGGCTGCGGCTACGATCACATCACCGGCGCCATCGGTGGGGCGCTCGCCGCCTGGCACGGCGCCGATTTCCTCTGCTACGTCACGCCGTCCGAACACCTCGGACTGCCGACGGTGGACGACGTGCGGCAGGGGGTGGTCGCGTCGAAGATTGCGGCCCATGCCGCGGACCTGGCGCGGCACCACCCCGGCGCGGCGGCCTGGGACCTCACGGTTTCCCGGGCGCGAGCGGCGCTGGACTGGGACAAGATGATTGCGAACTGCGTCGACCCGCAACGGGCGCAGGCGGTTTTCTCGGCGGGGCGCTCCCGGACCAGGGGCGCGTGCACCATGTGTGGTGAATTCTGTGCGATTCGTCGGATGGCGCCGCCCCCGGACCGCCCGAAGCGGGCCCGCCGCCGCGGCAAATGAAGTGAAAACCAGAGGAGGTTTGGTTCATGGTTAAGCCCAAGTACAAGCTCTACACGCCCGGTCCGGTCGACGTGCCGCTCGAGTTCCTGAAGGAACTTTCGAGCGGCCTCGTTTACCATCGCGAAGCATCGTTCGCGACCATCTTCGACTCGGTCCGCAAGGGACTGCAGAAGATGATGATGACGGAGAACGGCGAGGTACACCTGCTGACCGCGTCCGGCACCGGGGCAATGGAGGCCGCGGTGTCCAACCTCATCAGCCCGAGCGAAAAGGTGCTGGTCGCCACGGCCGGACGGTTCGGCGAGCGCTGGCGCGAAATATGCCTGCGGTTCGGGGCCTATGTCGACGAGTTGAGCCGGCCCTACGGCGACCCGATTCCGCCGGAGGAACTCGAGCGGCGGCTTCTGGCCAACGACTCGGCCCGGTGCGTCTTCACGACCCTCACCGAGACCTCGACCGGCGTCCTGCACGACATCAAGACCTTCGGCGATATCTGCCACCGGCTAAACCGCATCCTCGTGGTTGATGCCGTCGCCGGGCTCGGGGCCGACGAACTGCGGATGGATGACTGGCACGTCGACGTCGTGGTCGGCGGATGCCAGAAAGGGCTCGCGGTTCCGCCCGGAGTTTCGTTCGTCGCCCTGAGCCAGCGCGCGACCGAACGGGTCGAGCGGGCCCGGGCGCCGCGCTACTACTTTGACCTGCGCATCGCCCGCCGGTACGCGGCCAAAGGACAGACCTCCTGGACCCCGGCGATATCAATCATCTACGCCCTCGACCTGAGCCTCAAACGGCTGAACAAACTCGGCATGCCCAGGTACTGGAAGGCCCATCAGGAGATCGGCGACCTGATGCGGGCCAAGGCCAAGGGCCTCGGGCTCGACCTCTTCCCCCGGCGGCCGTCGAATGCGCTCACCGTCATGAAGATGCCGGAACGGGTGGACGGCGTGAAGGTCGTCGACATCTGCCGGACGCGGGACAAGATACTGCTCGCCAACGGCCAGGGCGACATGCGCGGGAAGATTGTGCGCATCGGACACATGGGACCGGTGACCAAGGCCGAAATGACCAAAGTCTTCGGTTGCTTCCAGCGGGCGCTGAAACAGGTCCGGGGCCGCGTGAGAAAGTAGACCGAAGGCTCGGCCGGGCACGAGGCCCGCGCCGAGAAAGCATTGCCGCCCGGCCTTCAGCCGGGCGGCCGCTTCAAACGGACGAGCGCGCGAGGTTTGCGGAGGTTGTTCGCTACTGGGGTGGCGTCGGGGTTCGCTGGGGTATGCTCCGCTTGAGCCGCATCTGACCCATCATTCGTCGGCCGGCAACTCGCAGGTCTGCCGAATCTTCTCCAACTCCTCGGGTGTCGGCATGCCGCGGCAGACTACTTCATCGCCTACCAGCAAGTTCGGCGAACTGGTCAGGCCATGTTGCCTGGCGAATTCCCTATCCTGCTCGATGTACCGGACGTTGCATGGTATGTTGTGCTCCTGGAAATACTTCGTCAGTACCTGCCGGTGCGGGCAGGTCTTGGTGACGGCAACTGTAACCACTTTCATGATTCCTCCCTGGCTTGTGACTGAGTTCGTCCGAGCCGGAGCAGCCGGGCGTTGATGGCGACGATCACTGTGCTGACCGACATGAGCACCGCGCCCATCGCCGGGGTCAGCAGGATGCCGAGCGGGTAGAGGACCCCGGCGGCGAGCGGGATGGCGAACGCGTTGTAGCCAGTGGCCCACGCGAGATTCTGCACCATCTTCCGGTACGTAGCGCGGGCAAGCCCGACAATTGCCACGACGTCGAGCGGGTTCGAGCGAACCAGGATGATGTCGGCGGTCTCGATCGCCACGTCGGTGCCCGCTCCGATGGCGATGCCCACGTCGGCCTGCGCCAGGGCAGGTGCATCGTTAACGCCGTCGCCGGTCATCGCTACGACGAGGCCCCGCGACTGAACTTCCTTCACCTTGGCCGCCTTGTCTTGTGGAAGCACCTCAGCGAAGAACTCGTCCAGCCCGACCTCTTTCGCCACGCTCCCGGCCACCTGCCGGTTGTCGCCCGTGAGCATCATGGTCCGGATACCCATCGCCCTGAGTCGCTCGACCGCCGCCTTCGACTCCGGCCGGACCACGTCGGCCAGCGCGATCGCCCCCTCTACCTTGCCGTCAATCATAGCCAGAACCACGGTCTTGCCCTGGGCTGAGAGATGCCTCACTCTGGGGTCGATCTCGATCTTCTGCTCGCGCAGGTAACCCGGACTTACCATCTTGACGTCAAGACCGTCCACTCGTGCTTCAGCGCCCTTGCCGGGAATCGCGCGGAAGCCCTCGACCGGAAAACGGGGACTGTGGCGGATTGCGGCCGCGTCCTCGCGGCCGGGGACTGTCCCCGTTTTCGAGGACAACCGGGTCATATCACTGCCGGCTGCCGCGATTGCCCTGGCTATAGGGTGCTCGGAATTTGCCTCCACCGCGGCCGCGTAGCGCAGGAGGCTCGCCTCATCGAGGCCGCCGAGGACGAGCGTGTCGGTGACCCCGAACCGGCCCTCGGTGAGCGTGCCCGTCTTGTCGAAGATGACCGCCTGGATGTTCCGCGCCCGCTCGAATGCCGCGCGGTTCCGCACCAGGAGCCCGTTCCG
>CAZAKP010000115.1:0-5447 GCA_964485845.1 uncultured bacterium
GAACTCGGCGTGCGGAACGCGGTGACGGTGATCTCCTTCAGGCGGAGCGGGTTGGGGCGCAGATAGAGGGTTGCCCGGCGGGAGGCGTCCAGGTCCTCGTACCGTTTCTCGTCGTAGCCGACGCTTGAGACGAGAAGGTTCACGCGTTCCGCACCGGCTTGGAGCACTAACGCGAACGCGCCCGAAGAGTCGGCAACCGTGCTTGCCTCTATCTCCGGAGCACTGACCAGGGCGTAGGGGATTGGCTCGTCCGTGACCGCATCGAGCACCACTCCGCGCAGTGTCTCTGCCACGGCTACGCCGCTGACCGCAACCAGTAGGACGAAGGCGAGCAGGGCCGCAAGTCCTACGTTGGGAATCAGGTATTGGGACTTGGCCATTCTACAGGTTTCCTTTCCTCACAAGTCGAACCTAAAAGGGCTGGGCACAGGCGATGTTCTCCTCCGAGGAAAGCAACGCCAGTCCCTGGGGGCGGCGGACAGGTCTCCTGGCTTGCGGCAAAGCTCTGTCGCCTTCCCAGCGCCGGTCGGTAGGGTTTGCAGTTTCTGGTTTGTGGTTTCCGGAACCACAAACTGCAGACTAGAAACCACAGACTATCCCTGCCGCCAGTCAGCCAGTGGCGTGAGACAGAGCGAGGGGCCGCTTACAGTGGGTGGGACCGCAGCCGTTTCTCACGGCTTTCCCTGTGCAGCGCTCGGCTGCAACCGTTTGTGCGCATACGCGCACGCGGTCTTCCGCCGTTCTTCCAGATTGTCAGGATAAGACTAGCGCGGCGATCGATGGTGTCAAACGGCCGTTACGGCACCGGGTTCCAGAAGCCGACCCGGTCACGGCTCAGCGCGGCCGGTTGCGGACAGATGGTCTTGCTTGACACGCGCGTTATTGCCGCGAGAGTTAGGCGATGTCGCTGAACCCACACGTCGGAGCCCGAGCGCCGAAGTCGGACGTTCGGGGTGCCGGCGTGTCGCGGCTGCGAGTTTTCACGGGGCTCGGAGCAGGAGTCATAGTGCTGTCGTTCGCCTCAATCCTCATCCGGGTCACGCCCGCACCCAGCATAGTCATCGCCGCCGGGCGCCTCGCCGTCGCTACGCTGGTGCTGACTCCGTTCTACTGGGCCCGCTTCCCCCGTCGGCGGTCGGAGCTCGAGGGCGTACCGGTATTGCCGGTCCTCATCTCCGGTTTCCTGCTCGCGGCCCACTTCGCGCTCTGGATTGAGTCGCTAAACCGTACATCGGTTGCGAGTTCGGTGGTGCTCGTGGCGATGAACCCGATATTCGCAGCCGCGCTGTCGCCGCTTATCCTGCGCGAGAAGGTGTCGTGGCGGATTGCGCTGGCGGTCGCGCTGGGTGTAGTCGGCGCGGGAGTGATTGCCGGGCCGCAGCTTGGTTCAAGTGCCGTGACGTCGGGCAACCTGCTGGCTTTGGGCGGAGCAGCCTGCGCTGCCGGGTACCTGATGGCCGGGCGCAGGGCCAGGCCAAGGTTGTCGCTCCTTTCCTACATCTATCTGGTCTACGGCGTGGCGGCGGTGCTGCTCCTCGCCATGATGGTTCTGGCCGGGCAGTCGCTTGCCGGTCACAAGTGGCAGGCCTACCTGTTCATTTGCCTGCTTGGGCTCGGGCCCCAGCTCATCGGGCACACGAGCTTCAACTGGGCGCTCCGCTACGTTCCGGCGCCGACCGTGGCCATGGCGGTGCTGGGAGAACCGGTGGGCACGACTCTACTCGCCTGGCTGCTGCTGCGCCAGCCGCCGACTTTATTCGAGGCAATCGGCGGCATTATCATCTGCGGCGGCATCTATCTTGCGGCGAGTGATATCGCGGCGATACCGGAGGCGCTACTGGACGGGGCAACCTAGTCGCGCTTGAAGTGGGGGAGAGACTCGGGCAGCTCCAGCGAGAGCTCGACCAGGCCGGCGAACTTGCCATCCTCGTACCATGGTGACTGGTAGATGAGCTTCCTTCGGCCTTTCTTCTCAATCGTGTAGGCGTTCTGGTTGCCGGTCGCCAGGAGTTCGGCGAGCTTCGTACGGGCCGGCTCCGGATGGCAGTCGAGCGCGTTCTTGCCGATGAGGTCACCCGGGAAAGTGCTCTTTGCCCGGTCGTTCATCTCAAGGATGACTCCGCTACGGTCGCAGACGGTTATGGCGACGGGAAACTCGCGCGACCAGTTGGGGTTGTCGTTCATGCCGTGCAGTGTACAGAGCCGGTTCGGGAAGTCCAGAGGGCTGAGAGTGGAGTGTGGAATGCAGTTGCCAAAGACGCGACAGACCCGGGATTCAAGCCAACCATAGAGAACCTAGCGCGGCCCCGGGGGCCGCAGCCAAACCGGAGGAAACCGCCAAGGCCGCCAAGAACGCCAAGGCCGGGTACAGAAGGAGGCGGAGCGTGTAGCCGCCGATGAACGCAGATGGACGCAGATAGAGCCCGGAGCCGAACCGAGGGCAGGGAAGATGTAGCCGCCGATGAACGCATATCTGGTTCCGAACCCCTGGTGCTCGTCGGCGTTACTCGGCGTGCACCGGCGGCGAGGATTCTCGATTCCTGTTACCCGTACTCCGTGGTTCAGTAGGTCCGAGGTTGGCGTAGTTCATTGACCAACATTACGGAGTTCCTATACTGGGGGCAGTGGACAACTACGTTCAGGCCCGGAAGCGGATGGTCGAGGAGCAGATCGCAGTGCGCGGCGTCCGCGACCCGCGGGTGCTCGCGGCGATGGCGGCAGTGCCGCGACACCAGTTTGTGCCCGAAGGCCAGTGGCACCATGCCTACGAGGACCACCCGCTTCCAATCGGCAACGGCCAGACCATCTCCCAACCCTACATCGTGGCGGCGATGACCGAGGCGCTCGAGTTGGAGCCGACGAGCAAGGTCCTTGAGCTCGGCACGGGCTCGGGCTACCAGACGGCGATTCTCGCGAGCATCGCCAAGATGGTCTACACGGTGGAGATCATCAGGGACCTGTCGCTCCAGGCGAGCCTGGTGCTCCGGCGCCTCGACATTCGCAACGTGAGGTTTCGGGTAAGCGACGGGCATCTGGGCTGGCCCGAGTTCGCGCCCTATGACCGAATCATGGTGACGGCGGCGGCCGAGCATACGCCCTATCCGTTGCTCGACCAACTGGTGGAGGGTGGCAAGATGGTCGTACCGGTCGGCCCGGCCGGCTCGCAGGTGCTGACGCTTTTGGTGAAGCACGGCAGGAAGGCGGTCCAGCGGCACCTGATGGGCGTTGCCTTCGTGCCTTTCGTCCGCGGCAGCAGCGGCCAGTAATAGTTGACTGCTATGGGTTTTGACCTATGATAGGAACGGGTTCGGGGTTCACGGGTTTTGGGGTTCAGGCGCCGTCCGCTGACTGCGGGCCGTGACCCGGAGCCCTGACCCCTTGAACCCGAGGATTTCTCTTTTTGCTTCGGGGCGTAGCGCAGCTGGCTAGCGCGCTTGGTTCGGGACCAAGAGGTCGCTGGTTCAAATCCAGTCGCCCCGACTTTTCTCTTTCCGTTTCCGCTAATGCTGTCTGAGGCGCCGCTTGAATGAACCCAGCCCGACCGTCCTTCTAACCCGGGACCAAATTGCTCGTCGCGTGCAGGAGTTGGCCGGCCAGATCTCTGCCGACTACGCGGGGCGCGAGCTGCTCGTCGTCGGTGTGCTCAAGGGTGCCTGGGTATTCGTTGCAGACCTCGTCCGCCAGTTGACTCTCCCGGTTACCGTGGATTTCATGATGGTGTCGAGCTATGGCCTGGGAACCTGCAGCACCGGTACCGTGAAGACCGCGCTCGACCTGAAGTCTCCGGTCGAGGGCCGCGACGTCCTGCTCGTTGATGACATACTCGACTCCGGCCTGACCCTCAGCCATATCGTCGATGCCTTGCAGCAAAGGAAACCACGCAGCCTCAAGGTGGCAGTTCTCCTGGACAAGCCCGAGCGGCATTGCGCCGAAGTTGAGGCCGACTACATTGGTTTCACGATACCTAACAAGTTCGTCGTTGGCTACGGAGTGGACTACGCCGAACGGTTCCGCAATCTGCCGTACATCGGATACATCGAGGAACCCGCGGCGAAAGGATGAAGCATGAAGGCAGAGCGTAAGAGGCCGAAGGATATGGAGTGCGCGAGCAAAGCTCCCGCTTTTCCGGCAAAGCGGCAGCCCTGCTGCCGCAGTCCAAAGATCGAGAGTCTGCTGGCAGTAGCGCGTGGAGAAGAACCGGCGGACCTGGTCCTGGCGAATGGCCAGGTTGTCAACGTGTTCACAGGGCAGGTACAGCGTACCAACGTTGCTGTTAAAGACGGGCGAATCGCCGGGGTCGGGCCGGAGTATACCAAGGCGCTTGAGTGCTACGACCTTGCCGACCAGTACGTTCTGCCCGGGTTCATCGACGGCCACATCCACATTGAGAGTTCGCTCCTTCCGATGCACGAGTTCGCACGGCTTGCACTTATCCATGGCACCACCACGGTCGTGGCCGACCCGCACGAGATTGCCAACGTGCTCGGGACGGACGGCGTCAGGTACATGCTCAAGGCCAGCGAGGCCGTGCAGTTGGACGTGCTCGTCATGGCGCCCTCGTGTGTGCCGTCCACGAATATGGAGACGTCGGGCGCGACCATTTCGGCGAAGGATACGGCTGCGTTGCTCAAGCTGCCGCGGGTCATCGGGCTCGCCGAGATGATGAACTACCCGGGGGCGGCATTCGGCGACAAGGAAGTCCTAGCCAAGCTACAGGCGGCGAAGGACGCGGGCAGGCCGATCGACGGCCACGCCCCGGGGGTCGTCGGTCAGCTCTTGCAGGCTTATATCGCGGCCGGAGTCAGCAGCGACCACGAGTGCATCGGGCCACACGAGGCGCTGGAGAAGCTCGGCGCGGGTATGAGGGTGATGGTGCGCGAGGGCTCGGCCGCCAAGAACATGACCGGGCTTCTGCCCGTGGTAAACGACTTCAACATGCGCCGGTGCTGCTTCGTCACCGACGACAGGCACCCCGAGGAGTTGCTGCACCATGGCTACCTTGATGCCACGCTGCGGAAGGCGGTCTCACAGGGAATGAGCCCGGCGGCAGCGGTGCAGATGGTCACGCTGAATCCGGCGGAGTACTTCGGGCTCAAGGATAGAGGCGCGATCGCGCCCGGATATGTTGCCGACCTGGTAGTGGTCGGTGAGTTGCCGCGTTTCAACGTCCGGATGGTGCTCAAAAACGGCAGGCCGATAGCGCAGGACCGGAAACTCCTAGTCAGGCTGCCGGAGCTCAGGGACAAGTCCGTAACCGGTACCGTGAACATCGGCGGCCTGACCGCCAAGAGCTTTGCTATCAAGGCACAGGGGGAGCTCGCCCGCGTCATCCGGCTGGTGCCCGACCAGATAATCACCGAGAAGCACGTGCTTGCGCCGACGGTGCTGAAAGGGCTGGTCGTCGCCGATACCGAGCGCGACATCCTCAAGCTGGCCGTCATCGAGCG
>CAZAKP010000115.1:5547-9922 GCA_964485845.1 uncultured bacterium
CTGAAGCTGACTGACCTGGGGCTGGTCGACGTGAGCCAGTTCAAGGTTGTGCCGCTCTTTGAGTAGCCCCAAGGCGCGGGACATGACCGAAATCCGCGGCGGATCTGGGATCGTGTCCCAAGCCGTTTCAGGATGACGAGACGCTATATCGGCGTTATCGGCGCGGGAGAGTGTGATGCGAATCTCGCACAACTGGCTGAGGCAGTCGGCAGGGGCATCGCCGAGGCCGGCGCGGGACTCGTCTGCGGCGGGATGGGCGGTGTGATGGAGGCGGCGTGCCGGGGCGCCAAGGCCGCGGGTGGCATGACAATCGGAATTCTGCCCGGCCCTGACCGCAGCGACGCCAACCGGTACGTCGAAGTGGCCATCGCGACCGGAGTCAACGAGGCCCGGAATCTCGCGATCATCCGGACCGCCGACGCCCTGATTGCAGTCGGTGGTTCCTACGGTACACTCTCGGAGATCGGGTTTGCCCTGAAAGCGGGTAAGAAGGTGGTCGGGCTCAGGACTTGGGAGATCGAAGGCATAGTCCCCGCCGCGACTGCCGAAGAGGCCGTCCGACTGGCAGCGGAGTGAAAGCAATTCAACCTTAGAGGAGACTTCATGGCCGAGTACAAGAACTTCATCAACGGCAAGTTCGTGCCCGCGAAGTCGGGCAGAACGTACGAGAATCGAAATCCGGCGGATACCGACGACCTGATTGGTCTGTTCCCGTCGTCAGATGCGTCGGATGTAGCCGACGCGGTAGCCGCTGCCAGGGCCGCCTACCCCAAGTGGAAGGCAACTCCGGCACCGGCGCGCGGCGAGATAATGCGTAAGGCGACCGAGACGCTCATCGCCCGCAAGGAAGAGTGCGCCAAGATAATGACCCGCGAGATGGGCAAGGTGCTTAAGGAGACGCGCGGAGACGTACAGGAGGCGATTGACACCGGCCTGTACGCGGCCGGGGAGAGCCGGAGACTCTGGGGCACGGTCGTGCCGAGCGAACTCGCGAACAAGATGGGCTACGTCACCCGGCAGCCGATGGGCGTGTGGGGCATGATCTGCCCGTGGAACTTCCCGATGGCGATTCCTTCGTGGAAGCTCTTCCCGGCGCTCACCTGTGGCAATACGGCGGTCATCAAGCCGGCGACGCTTACTCCGGCGTCGGTACACGAGTTCGTGTCGGCGCTCGCCGAGGCCGGCGTGCCGCCGGGCGTCGTGAACATTGTCTACGGCGGCGGCGCGGCTGTCGGTGAGGCGCTCCTGCAGCATCCGGATATCGCCGGTGTGTCGTTCACCGGCTCGTCCGAGGTCGGACGGAGAATCGCCGAGGTCTGCGGCAAGAGCTTGAAGCGCTGCTCGCTTGAGCTCGGGGGTAAGAACGCGGAGATAGTGCTTGATGACGCGGACCTCGACCTCGCGCTTGAGGGTGTGCTCTGGGGCGCATTCGGCACCACCGGCCAGCGTTGCACCGCGACCTCGCGGCTCATCGTACAGGCCGGGGTCTACGACAAGCTGGTCGGGATGTTGGTCGAGCGGGCGAAGAAGCTCAAGGTCGGGAACGGGCTCGACGAGAAGAACGAGGTTGGTCCGTGCGTGAGTGAGGCCCAACGCAAAACCGTCCACGGATACGTGGAAATCGGCAAGAAGGAAGGCGCGAAGCTGCTCTGCGGCGGCGAGCCGCTCACGGGCGGGGCTTACGACAAGGGCTTCTTCTACAGGCCGACCGTGTTCGGTGACGTGACGCCGAACATGCGCATCGCCCGCGAAGAAATCTTCGGGCCGGTGCTTTCCTGCATCAAGGTCAGAGACTTCGACGAGGCGGTGAAGGTCTTGAACGACACGCCCTACGGCCTGTCGTCGTCAATCTACACGAGGAATGTGAACCTCGCGATGAAGGCAGTCGAGATAATCGAAGCGGGCATCACCTACGTTAACGCGCCGACCATTGGCGCCGAGTGTCACTTCCCGTTCGGCGGAGTGAAGGACACGGGCAACGGGCACCGCGAGGGCGGTTGGACTGCATACGACATCTTCTCCGAGCCGAAGACCGTGTACATTGACTACTCAGGTGCGCTCCAGAAGGCTCAGATCGACAACGCGGAATACTAGAGCCTGACCTTACAGGCAACCGGGGCGGCTTGTCCGCCCCGGTTTCTGTCCTGCCGAGGCGGGCCGTGAAACATGACCTCAGCGGGCGGGGGTTGTCAAGTCCGCGGGCGGAATCGGAGGCGTGGCCCGATACCTTTGACGTCGTCACTAGATGGGGTTACTGTTCCTGGTATCCCTCTGGTATCCCTTAACCTTAGCCCTAACCTATCCTCGGACAGCCCCCCGCGCAGGCGTCCAGAATCGGGACTGGCACGTCCGCCTCTGACGAGGCCTCGCCGTTCTGCTTGACTTCCGAAGGCGGGAAGCTAACATCCGAGTAATGAGGGGCGTCAGGAGTCGTGAGATGTGGGTCCCGCCGCATCCAGCTTCTCGACGCGATTCTGTGTATCGGTCAAACAACGGAGATAGAACGAATCATGACCGGTTCCGACGAATCTGCAGTCAGACCACCTCCCCGGGCAAGGGGCCTGTCGCCGGAGGCCGCGTTATCGCTGTACCGCATCGGGTTGATGTGAGCTACTCATGAAATCCAGACACTGGTCGGTTCTCAAGATGGTCGCGCTGTGCTGCGTGCTTGCAGTTGCTGGGCGGGCCCAGTACGTAGAGGACAGTGTCGAGGTCCCGGGCGGCTGGGTCGGCAGTCTCGCCTACAACTCGCAGGCTGACGTCGTGTACGGGACCTGCCAGATGGCGAACGCAGTCTTTGCCATATACTGCCCGACCAACATCATGTTCCGTCGACTGGCGGCTACCTACGCGCAATGCGTTGTCTATGACTCCATCGACAACAAGGCGTATGCCAGCTTCGGGTGGTACGGAGAGGAGTCACTTGAAGTGGTCGATGGGCGAAATCACATCATCACCGGCAAGTTGTCGGTGCCGGGCGCAAACCTGCTTGTCTGGGAGCCAACCCGTGATCGTCTGTATATCTCGTGCACAACCGAGAACACCGTCGCCGTCCTGGACTGCGCGAGCGATTCGGTGATTGAGCAGATCGCGGTCGGCGCCATGCCCATCGCGCTGGACCTGAACACGCAACGCGGGAAGCTATACGTGCAGAACTACGATGACGGTTCGCTCTCGATCATCGACCTCGCGACGAATCATGTTGTCAAGACTGTTCAGCTTGGCGGGAACCCTGACGCCGGGTACTACGCGCCTCACGTGGATAAGTACTACTGCCCCAATGAGAGCAACGACGCAATTGCAGTGATCGACGGCCTCTCCGACTCGATAGTCGCAAGGGTGCCCATCATGGCCAACGGCTTCGTCCACGCCATCGGCGGTAGTGACGCAACCGACCTGGTGCTGGCTGAAGCCTACAACGGACCCACTCAGGTATACGCCATAGATGCGAGGGCAGACACCTTGATATCGACGCTGGACGTCGGCAGCGTGATCTACTCGATTGCGTGCGGACCCACCACCGGCTACCTCTACTGCGGCGACACGGACGCCAGTACTATCACGCTTGTGGACCCGATCAGTGCTCAGGTGGTGGAAACGCTCATGGTAGGTAGCGCTCCCTACGTGCTGTTGCCTGTACCGATGCACGGCCGCATGTACGTGGGACACCTTAACACTGACAGGGTGTACGTGATCAAGGATAGCTCTACCGGGGTGACCGAGAGCGATGGCGCGAATGGACTTGTGCGTCCGAGGTTGGTTGCGAGTCCCAATCCGTTCTCGTCAAGCACTGCGCTGGCGTGGGCGTCCGCGGAGGCTTCCACCCCGGCGGTGGTCATATTCAACTCGAGCGGAAGGGAGGTGAAGAAGCTCGAGCCGGCCCGCCGCACGCCATATGCGTGCGGGACTGTCTGGGACGGCACAGACCAAACCGGCAGCGCATTGCCTGCTGGTGTCTATGTCGCCCGCGTGGTCGGGAGGCCCGAGGCAGGGACCAAACTAGTCAGAGTCTTCAGGTAGCATAATCAGGAGGAAGGAATGCGTAGTGTGACAGTTCTGATAGTATCGCTCTTGGCATGCCGCAGTCTTGCTGTGGCTGCCTGGATGCAAGTAGGTACCGGTTCGGGCGAAGCCCGCGTGTCAATAGTGGAGCAGAGCAGCAGCGGCACGACGTTCGTTGTAGACGTCGCAGGTATCGAGGTCACGTCCACCAACGTGGACGGCGTGGGGTACTCGAGAATTACCCTTCCGGGTGCCGTGACTGCTTGCCTGGACGTCGGGAAGCCCGAGGTGCCGATGGTGCCAGTTCTGCTCGCTAGGCCGACCGGGTCCAAGCCTACCTTAAGAATCGTCTCCATGGAGACGAAGACGTTGA
>CAZAKP010000116.1:0-9881 GCA_964485845.1 uncultured bacterium
GCCGTCCCAGCGCGCGGTGTGAAAACCCCTCTGTCGAGGCCCGCTTTCCAGCCGCTGCACGAGCCGACCTGATACGTCGTGTACCGTGAGCTCAACCGACCCATACTGCGCGAGTTCGTAGTTGACCGAAGTCACTCTGGCGAACGGATTCGGAGTGCAGCCGCGTAGGCGAGTGACGTACGTCATGCCGGTGCCCCAGCTTTGCACGCCCCCATCATCGCCCGGCTCTTCCTCAATCTGGAACAGCTTCAGCCCGGCGAGCGATACGTAGCCGCCGGTCACGCGCGCCACTTCGACGATTATGCGTGTGTCCTTCTTGTACAGCACCTTTGGCACCTGCAGCCAGAAGGTATCGGGTACATTCGGCGCTACTTTCACTCGGTGCCAGGCCCCGGAGTCGTACCGCACGTTCGCGTTCCACGTACTGTCGCCTTCGTGGTACAGCACGGCGCGGAGCTTGTACACGCGGCGCGGGTCGAGGTACGGCAGTCGGTAGACTAGACCGGTTGCGCTCGTGTCGGTATTCCAGGACTCGAACTGCGCATAGCCGCCGCGCGAGAGGCAGTAAGGCGACTGCTTGGGCTGTCCCAACTCAGCCGCGTAGAACGAAGCGGGTTCGTACTCCTCGCGCGGATCTGGGCCGAAGCCCTTGCCAAGTGCCGGAATGTAGTCGTGCGACCCGAACCCCAGCGCGTACTGCGGTGGGTTCGTGTCAGTCTGTTCCGTCCAGACCGTCCTGAGCCTGAACAACCATGTGTTTGGGAAGGGCCAGTAGCCATCAACATGCGGATAGCGGGACGGAAACTGCGTTTGATAGATCGAATGAGGTCCCGCATCTGTGAGTAATCTGCCCCAGATTTCGGTGCTATCCGGTGACACCTGCACCTGCTCCTGCCACACCGTAGCGATGTCCGTCGTCATCACAGGGTAGTCCGACTCGCAATCAGTCGACTGACTCTGGTTAGACGGATCGCTCCAGACTGAGACTGAGTCGTTCAGCCACCGCGAGATACGCCAGATGTCGCCTGAGATGCCGAGGCTATCTGGCCCTCGCCAGACGCAGAAGACGTGGTCACCGTAGGCTTCCACGGATGGATGCGAGGCGGGCTCGGTGATGAATTGGCCCGTCGGCGACGAGATCTGAAATGGCGCGGACCAGTCCCCGCCGCAATACTGCTGGCGATAGAAGACACTCTGGCCCCTTATCCACGCGACGTGAACATAGGGGCACGGGGTGACGGCTATCGACGCGCCGTAGCATGATGTAGGTCCCGCCGCATCTAGTGTCTCTGCCTGTGCTTCTGCGCCCGAGGACAGAAACACGCTGTAATAGACGAAGTTGTTGTCCGGCCACACGGATACGGGGTACGCCACGCCTGCGTTGGGACAGTCGATTGGCGACACGTCTGCGGCCAAGGATGGCGCGCCGGCCCTTGCACCAGCAGTGCTCTGGAAGATGGTGCCTTTGTCCCAGGTCCCCTGGGCGTTTCTGATGGCGCGTTCGATGCTGCCATCAGAAGTAACGTAGGCTACCCATGGACCCAGCCCCGCCGCACCCGCATTCAGGACGACGGACGGGTACGCACCCGCGCCGATGGGCTCAGCCGTAGACCAGTTCAAGCCGGCGTCGGTAGACAGCGTGTAGAAGACAGAGTCCTTGTCGGTGTAAACAACATGGAGCCTGCCAGTGTATGGGTCACGGACCAACTTGCGGCTCCAGTTTGGATACGTCATCTCCGACGTGGGGAACGCAGTGTCGCCGCTGACTTCTGACGTCCCGAAGTATGGTAGCATAGGAGTGTGCGTCTGATCGGGGCTGCTCTGCAACACGTGCCCCTTGCTTGCCGACACGGAGAATGAGCCCGTATCCTCGGCAGTCAGAGATAGCCAGACATCGCCAGCACCATTCGTCGTACCCACGGCGTAGAAGTCGCCTTCTTTGTACGCGCAGACCTGTGCGTTTTCGACAGGCTGGTTGTTGATTCTGACGCTGACATGGAAAGACTGAGGTCCCGTCGGTATCAGCGACGGATAGCTCACGGTCGCTGCCTCTGGTATTCCACCTGACCAGACCGGCATCGCCGGGTTGCCGAGCCAGTAGAAGCTGTAGATGTTGCCTAGCTTGCTTGTGTCGGTTGGCCATTTGTGCGCGATATCAGCATCCATGAGCATCTGGATGCCGCCCAAGTCGAATACTGGAGCCCCGTAATACCTCGGCGTTTGAGTCGCCGTATAGTAGTTAGCTATCGCGCTGACTGCAACGGTGCATTGGGCATCGGCTGCGGGTCTGTTGGCTGTGGAGTAGCAGGCGAAGCTGGCAACCGCGCCTTTCCTGGAATGGCCAAACGTGCTCATCCACTTCTGAGACAAGCTACCTGAGTCAACATTGCCGCAATTGCAAGCCAGGTTGAACACCACGGGCGTGTGTGAGTTTTGGAGGCCGTCAACATGCACATTCGTCCAGGACGACTCTTGTTGGTACCAACCGTCCCACCGGTCGGGTCCGCCCTCGCCGAGATAGATCAGGACCCCGGTGCCCGTGTTGACGCTAGCTGCTATGGAATCGTTATTGTAGTAGACCCCCGGCCCTGGTGACTTACCGAAGATCGTATCAATCGTGTAGTGGTAGAAGTGCATTGTCTCTTGCGCTTGAGCGACCGCTCTGACCACAGCATCTGGCTCCGGGTCACGGTGCGCAACGAGGGTCATCCTGTTCGGCCAGTCGGCAGAGTCCTTTCCCAGCATGTAGTCTCTTATCTTCGCAATCTGGTGGGAGAGATCTGCGCTGTTGTCCGGCGACAGCCGCGCAATCCCCAACTCGGGGTAGTTATCGCATCCGAGTGGACCCTGTGAGTCGCCGGACAGGTCGGAATACCAGTAGTCGCTGTAGTACGGCGTACCCGGGCAGCCGGGTTTTGGACGAATTTGGTCGTATCTCCCGACGAGGAAAACCCAATGGAGAGCATGGGTGACCTGGCTGGTGTCGTATCGGTCGATTATCACCTTCTTTATGCTCTCAGGCTCCCAGCTATATGATACGGAGATAGTCTCAGCGCTATCCCCGAGTACGGTCATCAACCTGAGAAGGCTGTCCAGGGCTGGGTTGGTTGTGTAGGCAGTATCGCAGAACACCAGGCACTTTGTGCCGGGCGGCGCTTGAGCGGTGGTGGTCAGCCCGAGCTTGTCGTAGTTCTGAACCAGGCGCCGGTACATCGGCACCATCCAGCTTGCGACGGTCTTCGGATAGTGTCCGCCACTGAAGTCGACCCTGAACTTGATACGGGACGTGACAATGACCTGATGCTGTGCGGGCCGAACTGCTACGGGATAGACATGCACGTTGACCACATCCAGGTCTCGCCACGTGGCGGTCCGGGGACTGCTTAGCCGGTCGGTTGGATATTCGACGTCACTGGCGTAGAACGCGTTGTCGACCGTCAGAGGTTCCGCCTGCTCGCCATAGTTCTGCGGGCGCTGCATGGGGTAAACCCTCGCCACGTCGAGCGTCTCGGTCTTGATGCTGAGTACCGTGAGCGTGACGGCCGAACCCGTTGGCCTTGCCAGGAGCACGGGTACGGCTGGCACCTCCGGCTTGCCGACGTCCAATACGGCTGATACCGCCCCGGGAATGGCCAGCTTCACGTATTCTACGCCGTCGATAGCCACCGATTCGGTCTGCACACCCGGGATTTCGACCGTGACGGTGGCGCCGGATGCGCTTGCTGCACCGATAGATACCTTCGCAGGTCCGGTACCCTTACCGACCTGCATCCATGCGGCCGAAGCAATACTGGTCGAGATCACCATGACTACTGCTATGACTGCTCTCATCTTATCCTCCTTCTGACGACCTCTGAGTCTCACGACCTTAGGTCGGGATTGCGCTTGCACCGCCCGCTCCCCGCCGACGGTCAGTACGCGGATTGCGGACGATACCGATTGCCAGACTCTGCCTCCTCACGAAAACAGGTCCTGCGCGAATCGGCGTAGAGGCGCACGCTGCACTGCACGGCAGCCCTGGTATCCGCCGTGCCCTCTCGCCGTCGGCTCGATTCTAGAGTCGTGACATGCCCTTGTCAAGCTTTGCTGTCATGCCCCCCCCCATGGACATAACCAACTGAAATCAAATCACTTGTACGGTACGGTAAGCAGTCATGCGGGCGTGCCCGGTCAAAGGGGGCATCCGAAATCCCTCCTCGCCGCACGCTGTGACCCGCGGTCTGGGACGGTGAGTGGCAGCGGTCCGACTTCAGCGCGAGCCTTCCTGGGACAGGGCTCGGAGACGCTCGACTGCGCCCGGGAAGCGCGCGTCCTGGCTCAGCACCTGCTGAAAGACAACCCTGGCCTCTTCGGTCCTGCCCAATGCTTGCAGAGCAACTCCCAGGTTGTACCGCGCCGCCACGTCGTCCGGCCGGCTTGCCAGCGCCCGACCGAGCTCGACGATGGCTGAATCCGGGTTGCCGTTGAGCACCAGCACCTGTCCCAGGTTGCTCCGGGCCATCGAGAGGTCCGGCCGCAACCTGAGTGCCGCGCGGTACTCGACCTCGGCGCCGGCCAGGTCTCCGGCCTTGAGCAGCGCCACGCCCAGGCTGTTGTGAGCCAGCGCCGAATTCGGGTCAAGGCCCAGCGCCCGGCGAAAGGCCTCGGCCGCGCCCGCCAGGTCGTTCTGCTGTATCAACACGTCGCCCAGGTTGGCCCAGGCAATGGTGTCGGCTGGGACAAGCTCAAGGCAGCGGCGCAGCTCGCTCGCCGCGCGCTGCCAATCGCCGGCAAGCTGCAGGTCGTGGGCGAGTTCGAATCTTGCCACCGCGTCATTCGGGAATTGGGCGACCATGGCCTTGCTCAGGCTCAGTTGGTTCCTCCACGCCGGCATGGAAATGACTGCAAATGACCCCATCGCAGCGGCGTAGAGCAGCGCGAGCGCGGCCAGGGCCTTTCGCCAGCGCCGGGCCGAAGCGGCGAGCGCGGCGAGGGCGAGCACGGTCCCGACCGTCGGCAGGAAGAGCATGCGCTGCGAGAGGAATGACCGGCCGGGCGGGAGCAGGTCGCACGCCGGCAGGATGGCAAGAAGAAACCAGAGGCTGCCGATTCCGACCGGCGTGCTCCGATACCGAATCGCCGCCCAGACCGCTACGACAAGCGCGGCCGCAGCCACCATGGTCGGCCAGCCGAACGCGCCCAGCGCCACCGGGTCGAGGAAGAAGACGCGGCGCTCGAAGGGAAAGAGCGACATAAGCGCGTATCGGCCGAACGAATTGACCGGAAGCATGAAGCGGAGCCCGGGGCCGACTTCGCCCCAGCCGGGAGCAGGGCCGGTCAGTACCGCGGTCCTTGCGACCAGATAGACGACCGCCACTGCCGCCATCGTGCCGACGAGCAGCCCCGCGCGTCGGCGCTGGGCAGGTTGGCGGAGTTCGGGCAGCAGGACAAATAGAGCCAGTGCCGGGAACAGGATGGCCGTCTCTTTGCACAAAAGTGCGGCGGCGAAGGGCACGAGCGTCAGTCCGAGCTGCACGCCCGTGGGTCGGCGCCGAAAGCGGGGCAGGGCGAGGAAGGCAAGCAGGACGAAGAGTGTCATCATCAGGTCGGTGCGGCCGGACACGAAAGCCACGGATTCCACGTGCGCAGCATGCCAGGCGAACGCCAGCCCGCCGATGAGCGCCGGCCAGAACGAGGTCAGCATCTCAATCAGTACGAGCACCACCAGCACACCGACTGCGCAGTTGAGCAGCACATTGGTCAGGTGGAAACCGAGCGGCCTTATGCCCCAAAGTTTCAGGTCCAGCCAGAAGCTCGAGATCACGAGGGGCCGGTAATAGGCGTGGGGCGAGAGTCCCTGCGTCGAGCGCCAGTGAGTGTAGCTCTGGCCGAAGTACCCGAACGGCGTCGATGCCTGCAGGTCCTGGTTCTGGACGATGAGCGTCATGTCGTCCGAGACGAAGCCGTAGTTCAACGTCGGCAGGTACAGAAGCCCGGCCAGCGCCGCGATGCCGGCGGCCACGAGCACCAGCCGCGGCCCCGGCCGGTCGGTCTTCACGGTTCGCTTCTTTGCCATTGCGACTACATCATCCCGACCACCGCGCCGGTGTCAAGCGGTCGCGGGCCCCGCAGAACAGACAATGACGCCACGAAGGCACGAAAACGGGGTGAAACGGACTTGTGACGTCCTGCGCCCATTCGTTTCGTGCCTTTCGTGCTTTCGTGGCCTCAATCTCGGGTCTAGGGACAACAGCCGGTGATTGCGTGAATGGCGCTTCGCCGGTAGACTGGAAGTCCGTGCCTGACTCGACCCGTTTTCTCAAACCCGAAGTCGTCGCCAAGCTCAAGGGCATCGACCTGAAGGCCCGGCTCGTGGTCGAGGGCTTCCTTGCCGGCCTGCACCGGTCCCCGTACAAGGGCTTCTCAGTCGAGTTCACCGAGCACCGGCCGTACCTGCCCGGTGACGAGCCGAAGCGGATTGACTGGAAGGTTTACGCCAAAACCGACCGGTTCGTCATCCGGGAATACGAGGAAGAGACAAACCTGCGCGCCTACCTCGTACTCGACGCCTCCGGCTCGATGTCATACGCGACCGGCAAGGTTTCGAAGCTCGAGTACGCGAGCATGCTGGCGGCGAGCCTCGCCTACCTGTTGCTGCACCAGAAGGACTCGGCCGGACTCATCACCTTTTCGGACAAGATAAACACCTATGTGCCGCCGAGAAGCACTCCGGCTCACCTCAATTCACTTCTGCACCAGCTTTCAATCGTGAAACCCGGCGGCGACACGAACATCGCGGGAACCTTCCACCAACTGGCCGAGCGGGTGAAGCGCCGCGGCCTTGTCATCATCATGTCGGACTTGTGGGACGAGCCCGCAGCCGTCCTGACTGCCCTCCGTCACTTCCGGCACAAGAAACATGAAGTGCTGGTGTTTCACGTCCAGGACCCGAACGAACGCGAGTTCGCCTTCCGCACGCCGGTGGTTCTCCGGGACATGGAGACCGGACGGGAGATGACGGTGGACCCGCGGGTGTTGCGCGAGCAGTATCAGAAGGACTTCGACCGCTTCTTCGCCACGTTCGAGCGCGGCTGCCGCGAGGCCGCGATTGACTACCACCGGGTGACGACCGATACGCCGTTCGACCGCGCGCTCTTCTCGTACCTGGAGCGGCGGAGCAGGATACGCTAGGAGCGAAGTACGAAGTACAGAGGACTAAGGACTAAGCAACAGCTAAAGGCCGAAAGTCGGAGCTTCTACCTTGATGCTTTTCTGTTTCCGCGTTGCTTTGTCCTTGTTACTTTGTCCTTTGTCCTTTCCTGAGCAATGGGCTTCTCAGCGCCTTCGCTTCTTCCTCTTGCCGCGCTCGCCGCGATTCCCATCGCCATCCACATCTTGAGCCGGCTGCGGCTGAAGCGGGCCGAGTTCCCGTCGCTGCTTCTGCTCAACGCCGTCAAACGCGAGCGGTTCTCCTGGCTGCGGATCAAGGAACTACTGCTGCTCATCTTCCGCACACTTGCCCTTCTCGCGCTGCTCCTCGCCCTGGCCCGGCCCTATGTCCGTCACCGCCTGCCCGGACTCGGCCGCGCGAACGACCTGGTGGTTGTGCTCGATGACTCCTACAGCATGCAGCAGCCGGGGCAGTGGCGGCGAGCCCTTGGGGTGGCGCGAGCGATTCTGGGTTCGCTTGGTCCCGGCCGCCGGGCGGCACTGGCCACAACGAGTGACCAGTCTGCGGTTGGCCGGCTGCAGTGGCAGACTCCGGGCCGACTCCTTCCTCTGCTCGACTCACTCGAGCCATCATACACCGGTGCGGTACTGGAGCCCGCGCTCAGCCGCGCGGTTGAACTGGCGCGGCCGGCCCACGCCGAGGTCGCCGTCGTTACCGACCTGCAGGCAAGAGCGATTCCGGCGGGCCGGCAGCCGCCGACCGACGTGCCGGTCCGGCTCGTCTCGGTCGGCTCGCCCGACGGCGACAACGCGGGCGTAACGCGGGTCTACACTGAAGACCGGTTCCCGGTCGCCGGACGGGCCACGCGCGTCAAGGCTGATTTCGCAAACTACGGACCTCATCCGGCAACGCGAGCCGCGATCCTGACCCTCGATGGCCGGCGTGAAGAGCAGGCCGTCACCATCAAGCCGCATGCCGCCGCGACGGTGACCTTTGAAGCAGTGTCGGCCGACTCCGGCCATCACGTGGCGGAGGTCGAACTGCGGACTGACTCGCTGGCCGCGGATGACGCGCGCTGGCTCGCGTTCTACCAGCCGCGGCGTATCGCGGTACTGGTGGTGGAGTCACCGGCGGTCCCGGCCACCTATCTCGCCGACGCCCTCGGCGCGGACTCCGCTTCGGTCTTCAACCTGACGACTATCGCCGCCACCGAACTCGGCCGCTACGACCCGCGCCGGTTCTCGACCGTTGTCGTCACCGACGCCGCCGCGCTCAGCCGCGCCGACTGGACTCGCCTCGGGTTCTTCCTCCAGTCCGGCGGTTCAGCCCTGGTCATGTTCGGGAATCCTCCGGCCGACTCTCTCCTCATGGCCGGCCGCATCCGGTTCCGGGGCCTCTCGCGGCCGTCCGGCTTCGTTACGGTTGCCGCGGTGGACACGACTCACCCGGTTCTGGACATCCTCAAGCCGGCCGACCTGTCGACGGCGAAGTTCTTCGCTCACGCCCGGCTCGACCCGGCCGGCGGCCGGGTCCTTGCCCGGCTGTCGGACGGCGAACCGCTGATGATTGACGCGGAAGGCGGCCGGCTCGTCACATGGGCATTCGCAACCCTCCCCGAGTTCACCGACTTCGTCTTCAAGGCCGCGTTCGTGCCGCTGCTCCATCGGACCCTGCTCTACCTTGCCGGCGGAGGCCTTGGTCAGGAGTACCTTGTTGGCGACACAATCCATGCGCCGGTCGCGGGTTCCGGCCCCGTGACGGTTTCGACGCCGGGCGGCCGCATTGTCCTGGAGCCGCAGCCGGCGGCCGGCCGTCCCGAAATCGTGCTCACGCGTACCGGCCGACCCGGCATCTATCAAGTCGGAGACCGGCCCTACGTTGTCAATGTGCTTGCGGCTGAAGGCGACCTCACCCCGGCCTCGGCCGACATGGTTCGCAAACAAGGTTATCAAGTCTGGTCTTCCGGGGATAATCGCCAATCGCCGATCGCCGATCGCCAATCGTCGGACCTTTCCCCGCTTCTGCTCTGGCTCGCGGCATTCGCGTTCGCCGCCGAACTTGCGCTGCTCTCGTTGTAGCTGGTGACCCCGGACGAGGGACTACGGACGAGGCGACCTAGAGCAGGACGCCGGTCCGCAGGTAGTTGACGTAGCGCTGGAAGATAGTCTCGTCCTCCAGCAGGGACACGCGGGCGATAATCACGAGCGGACCTTCGGCGGCGACCTTCAGGCCGTAGGCATTGCGCCCGGGTTCGCGCACTGTGTACCCGGCACCGTATACCTCTTCCGCCTTCTGGTAGCCGCGGCCGGTCAACTGCTCCATGAACCACGCCAGGTTGTCGGCCACCACGCTCAGCGCCTGGGCAGGCAGGGCCATTTCCCGGAACGGAATTCTGATGACCTCGCCGCCGGTCGCCCGCGCGTCGACGATCTCGGCGCTGTCAACGTCCACGTACTGACGCAGAAGAGTGAGTGAAGATGGGTCCATGTGCAGAAAATCTACCGGCGGAGGCGGACAGAGTCAAGAAAGGGCGACCCCCAGACGACAGAAATCCGAAACACGAAGCTCGAATGACGATTGAAACCCGAATCCCTCCATCCGGATTTGCTGCATTCGAGTTTGATTCGAGTTTCGAGCTTCGGTATTCGGGCTTAGGCTGGCTTCTGCCCCATGAGGTGTGCATACACCGCGGCGTTCCCGACCATATCGGCGATGACCGAATGCTCGTTGG
>CAZAKP010000117.1:0-9871 GCA_964485845.1 uncultured bacterium
GGATCCGTGGCGGGAGCGGAGCCGGGTGTAGGGCGCATGGTCTCGGGACAGGCTAAGGCGCGGGTGGCGAATGTCAAGCGCTGGCTGGCGAATGCCTACTGGCGACTGGGCGAAAAAATGGGACAGTCCCACGGAGCAGCACGTCGAACGTGCTGCGGTACAGTCCCCATTTTCGCCGGCATGCCCCGTCGCCCGTTTCGAAGCTGTATTCGGTTTGCTGATTCCTGTATACTTGTTCCCGCGTGCCTGATCTTCCCGACTGGCTATCCGGACTGAACCCGCAGCAGCTCAAAGCCGTCACCCACGGTGACGGGCCGCTGCTGATCATTGCGGGCGCGGGTACGGGTAAGACCAACACCCTCGCACACCGCGTGGCCTGGCTGATTCACAAGGACGTTCAGCCCGGTCGAATCCTCTTGCTCACGTTCACGCGGCGGGCAGCACAGGAGATGCTCAACCGCGCCCAGGCCGTCTGCAAGCAGGCGACCGCCAAAGTCTGGGGCGGGACCTTTCATTCGATGGCGAACCGGCTGCTTCGGACCTACGGCCGCGTTGTGGGGATCCAGCCGGACTTTACCGTGATGGACGAGTCGGATTCGGCCGACATGTTGGGGCTGATTCGAGCGCAGATGGGCTTGAGCTCCAAAGAGAAGCGCTTCCCGCGCAAGACAACCATCCGTGCCATCTACTCGCGGGTAGTGAACTCAAGGGAACCTCTGGCCACAGTGCTTAAGAAGGATTACCCGTGGTGCGTCGAGGCAGAAGAGGGGTTGCGGACCATCTTCAACACCTACACGAAGCGCAAGGGCGCGCGACAGGTGCTCGATTACGATGACCTCTTGCTCTTCTGGAACCACGCGCTGGAGGATAGCACAGTGGCCGATGCCATGTCCGCGCGGTTCGACCACATCCTTGTGGATGAGTATCAGGACACGAACATCATCCAGGCCGAAATCCTACAGCGGCTCCGGCAGAAGAACCACAACATCACGGTGGTCGGTGATGACGCGCAGTCCATCTACTCGTTCCGGGCCGCCACCATCAAGAACATTCTCGACTTCCCGGACCAGTTCCCCGGCACGACCGTGGTGACGCTCGAAGAGAACTACCGTTCGGTCCAGCCGATTCTCGACGTAGGCAACGCGGTGATGAAACCCGCGCCGCACCGATACACCAAGAATCTGACTGCCGTGCGAGAGGGCAAGCAGAAGCCGATACTGGTCACCTGCCGGGATGAGGATGAGCAGGTCACGGTGGTCTGTGACCAGATACTCGAGCATCTGGAGCAGGGCATCAAGCTGCAGCAGCAGGCAGTGCTGTTCCGGGCCGGGCACCATTCGGACCAGCTCGAAATCGAGCTCGCCCGGCGCAACATCCCGTTCCACAAATATGGCGGGCTCAAGTTCCTCGAAGCCGCACATGTGAAGGACCTGCTCGCGTTCCTGCGCATCCTCGAGAATCCGCGCGACGACATGAGCTGGTTCCGGGTGCTGGAGATGTTCGAAGGCGTGGGCCCGCGCACTGCGGAGCGGTTTGTCGCCGACCTTGAGGCGCGAACCTACGACCTTGCGGTAATCGGACAGATAACGATGCCCCCGGCCGCGCACGACCAGTACCAGGCGCTGGCTCAGACCCTGCTTGACCTGCGCAAGGAAGAACTACCTGTGGCGTCGCAGGTAGAACGGCTGAGGAAGTTCTACGAGCCGTTGCTCGCCACGCTCTATGATAACCCGAAGCCGAGGCTACGGGACCTGGAACAACTTGAAGCAGTTGCTCAACGCTACAAGTCGCGGGCGAATTTCATCTCCGACCTGACGCTCGACCCGCCGGACACGACTGCGGATATCGCCGGGCCGCCGTACAAGGATGAGGACTGGCTGGTGCTCTCAACGATGCACTCGGCCAAGGGCTGCGAGTGGAAGGTCGTGTATGTCATTCACGCTGCCGACGGGATGATTCCCTCGGACATGGCGACCGATGACGACGACAGCGTCGAAGAAGAACGGAGACTGTTCTACGTTGCGGTAACGAGGGCCAAGGACTGGCTCTACGTCGTCTTCCCGCTGCGCTACTACTACAAGAAGTACCCGATGGGGGACCAACACTCCTACGCGCAGCTCACGCGTTTCGCGCCCGCGAGCGTACAGAAGCTGATGGACGCGCGTGGCGGCACGTCCCTAGAGGTGCACGAAGGCCCGCCGACCGACGCCGAAATCCGCGCCAAAATCGCCAAGTACTGGGACCGCCGGTTCTAGTGGAAGGCAGCCGAAGCTAGAAGCTAGAAGTCAGAACTGCGGACACAGAAAGTGCGCCCGCAGATTACCCGGGGGCATGACCCGGATCGGCCCGGCGATCAAGGACGTGTCCCAAGCCGAGATCAGGACCAGGACTATCCCGTTTTGCCCGGGCTAGGTCAGGCTGGGCGGCGGGAGAGTTTCAGCTACCCTGGGCTCGGGTTTGGGACGAGCGCCGCTGAGTTCGGCCACTTTCTCCCTTACTTCTTTTGCATGGCCCCACGGGTTGACCGACGGCCAGATGTAGGCGATGTTCCCCATCGGGTTTACGAGGAACGTCGAACGAACGGTGCCCATCAGTTCTTTGCCGAATATCTTCTTGGGCTGCCACGCACCGTACAGGTCGATGACTTCGTGTTTGGGGTCGCTCAGGATGTCGATTGTCAGCTTGTACTTGGCGGCGAATTTGCGGTGGCTGGCGGTTGAGTCGGTACTGATGCCGAGCACTGTGGCTCCGATGCGCACGAAGTCACCCAGCCGTTCGCTGAACTCGCACGCCTCTTTGGTGCAGCCGGGCGTCTGGTCTTTCGGGTAGAAATAGACGACGACCCAGCGTCCGCTCAAGTCCTTCAGGCAGACCTGCTTGTCGTCCTTATCAGGCAGGCAGAACGCGGGTGCCTTGTCACCAACTTTGAGTTTCATTGTTGCCATCGAGTCTCCTTGCTGATTAGACCCGGTTCATTCATCCCCGATGCAGGGAAGGCCAGGCACAGGCACGGTGCCGCGGATGGCAGCGCTTGACCCTCGGCTCCGCATTCGCGACAATCTTGTCCGTGCGCGCCACTCTATTCTTGTGGCTCTCTATCCCTTTATCCCTGGCGTTCCCCACTTGACCGCATGCACACTATTGCCTCAGTCACCCCGACTCTCTGCCGGCTGATGGGCATCGAACCGCCGAAGGTCTGCACCGCTCCGCCGCTTGAGCCTGTGCTTGCGTTTGGGCCTGTTCGGGCTGAGTGCGTGCTCGTCTACGGCGCGGACGCAATCGGCCGTATCTTTCTCGACAAACATCCTGACCTGAAGAAACGGCTGGTTGCGGCTTCTGACGTTCAGGTGGAACTCCGCGCCGTGTTCCCGCCCAAGACGCCGGTCTGCTTTGCCTCCATGTTCACCGGCGCGCTGCCCGAGGTCCATGGCATCAGGAAGTACGAGCGGCCGGTGCTCACCTGCGACACTCTTTTCGACGCGCAGGCGCGGGCGGGCAAGAGGGCTGCCATCGTCGCGGTGAAGGATTGCAGCATGGACATCATCTTCCGAAATCGGCCGATTGACTACTTCACCGAGGAAGATGACGCGGCCGTTCTTCAGCGGACGCTCTTGTTAGTCGAAGCGGACCAGCACGATTTCATTGTCTCCTACAATCAGGAATATGATGACACGCTGCATGCGACCCGGCATGATGGTCCCGAGGCGGTGGCCGCTGCCGCTCGTCACGTCGAGACGTTCGTGCGGCTGTGGCAGGCAACAGAGGAGCGATGGGCCGGTCACGACCGTGCACTTGTGTTTGTATCCGACCACGGCGCGCACTTCGATTCCGTGAAGGGCAAGGGCGACCACGGTGATGATACTCCTGAGGACATGGACGTCGTGCACTTCTGGCGGGTCCGTCCGGCAGCATCGGCCGACGGCACGGAGCGGGTGCGCGCATCCTGGGATGAGGCCGCCGCGAGCTGGGAGGATTTCGTCGAGTCGGGCAAGGACTGGTACCGGCATGGGCTGCACGGCCCGGCCTTGCTGCGCGCTTGCGGCGACGTGAAGGGCGTGCGCGTGCTCGACCTCGGCTGCGGCCAGGGATATTTCACCCGCCAGTTGGCACGGGCCGGGGCAAAGGTGAGTGCTGTCGACATCTCGGAGCAGCAGATAGCCAACGCGCTCAAACATGAGGAAACTGAGCCGCTGGGTATCGAGTACCGAGTCCTGGATGCGGCTGCGGTTGCCGGGCAGTGGCGTGCGGGCAGCTTCGACCTGGTAACCGCGTGCATGTCCCTGCACGACATGGCCGACCCGGCTGCCGCGCTCAAGACAGCGAGGCGAATGCTCAAAGACCGCGGCAGGTGCGTGTTCTCTGCCTCGCACCCGGTCATGGATGCGCCACTGCGCGGCTGGGAGCGCGACTCGGCCGGGCGCAAGGTGATATACCGTCTGGGGCGCTACTTTGACACCGGGCTGACGGTCTGCCACTGGACCATGGGCCGGCTCAACCGCTACTGGACCACGCCGATTGTGCGGTTCACGGTTGAGGGTTGGAGCCAGGCAATCGAGCAAGCCGGGTTCCTCATCCGGCGCGTCTACGAGCCGCGACCGACGCTTGAGGATGTGGCCCGCGAGCCCCAGCTCGACGACTGCCGAGACTTCCCGTCGTTCCTCATCTTCGACCTCGTGACCACTGAGGCCGCTGGCAGATGACCGCCCGCCACTCTACCCCTCCTTCGTCCGGCATCCTCGACTCTTGGCTGCTGGCGTTTGCCTTTTGCTGCTTGCGCGGCCGGCCCATGCTGTGTCACGGTGGGACAACGTCAGACGCGGGCTTCTGAGGTCAACTCCTGTGCAGGTTCAGCGCATCGGGCTCGGGTTGACGCAGGGCTTCGCGTTTTGCATCTCGCTTCGCCGTCCGATTGACAACAACTTGGGCTGGACGTAAAATCCAAGCCGTATCCGACATATTCGGATTCTGCTACTGCCGGAGCGAAGGCGCGTGCGATGTGAGCCGTACGTTCGGGTCGCCGACAGACGATGTCAGGGAGAAGCGGGGACCCGATCTGGTTGAAGAAGGTGACATCGAGAAGACCGGTTCGCATTCAGGACAGCCGCGACAACCGGCCCTCGTTCAGAGGGCTGCACTCAGTTTGCATCACCGGGCGAGAACTCCAGTTCAGGCCGGCAGCGGTCATCAGCAATCTGCGTCTGCGGCCATCCTTCTCGCCTCAGCCATGTCTCTTCAGACGTCGCATACAGCCCGGACCGCTATCAGGCAAGTGTCCGCCGCTCGCAGGCGGTCGGACCTGCCGGCGAACCGGCGAGTGAAGATGGCGTTTCAGGACCGCAAGGAAGACAGGAGGTAGGCATGCATCAGAAGCAGCGTGGTGGCGGATTTCGCAGGTGGCCGTTCGCGTTCTTCATCCTGTTGCTGGTTTCAGGAATCGGTACGGCGAGGGCTCAACCGGGGCGTGGCCCGGCGCTGGTGCTGAAAGGCATCGCCCAATATCAGGATAGTGCCCTGTTCAGGTCTTCGATTGCGAGTCTTGAGGAAGCGCTGAAGTACGACCTGGATACCAAAGACTCCACCCGTGCCTACTTCTACCTGGGTTTTTCCTACTTCAAGCTGGGGCAGCAGGACGATGGAAACCGGTACTTCAGGATGATAGTCCGGCGGGATGCCGGCGCGAAGCTGCCGCCGGGCGCCGAGGAGTTCACGGACCGCTTTGAGCTTGTCCGGCAGCAGGCAAAGGAGCAACCCAATGCGCCGGTCGAGGAGGCACTGACACCTCCGGGGAAAACGTCGCCAGCTTCAAAGCCCAGGCCGAGCACCGAAAGCGTCTATGTGAAGGTCCCGGTGTATGTCGAACCACAATTCGGCAACTACCTGGCAGGGGCGTCAGGAGGGGCCGTCCTCGGTCTGGCGTCGTACTTCACTTCGGTGCTGTTTGACAACATGGCCGCGGACAAGGTCAGGGCCTTCACGCTGGCCGGCGACTCAGCCGATGCTCAAGAGCTGAAGGCCAAGGCGTCGCAGTATCACTCCCTGGGTAACGTTTTCTACTACTCTTCGTATCCCCTCATCGCGGTGGGGTTCTATCTTGGTCTCAAGCTGTCAGAGCGTGCCCTGCCCGCCAACGTCTCTTTTCTGAACGGTGACAGCCCGATCAGAGTCTGCTGTTCGCTGGACAGGAATTTGAATCTCTCCCTCGGCATAAGGAGGAGCATATGGTAAGACGGGTCCTCGTCCCGCTTACGGGATTGTTGGTCGCTTTTGTGTTAGTCATCTGTGCCTGCCGGTCTGGGCTGAATTTTCCGCCGCGCCTCGTGGTCGCCCCGGTTTCGGATACGGCCCGACTGATCGAGGCGCTTCCCTATTCCGGCGCCGTGTACGTCAGCAAGAACGGCTGCCGGGCCTTCGACCTCGATGCTATCGTTGCGGACGAGGACGACGCGGACTCGACTATCAGTTGGTCGCTCTCACCGGGTCCGGACCTCGCGGTGAAGCTGCACGGTGACACCGCGCAGATTGGGCCGGTCCCTAACCAGGTCTGTTCGAGCTACGTCGTTTTCACTGCCACAGACCCGGGTGGCCTGAGCACCAGCCGGACTTGTCCGATGGTGGTCTTTGACTTCCTGATGCCACTGGATTCAGTCGCGATGGGTCCGAACAGCGTGGCAAACACGGTCCTGGAATACGACTACCGGCCGACCCTGAAGGACGGACTCATCTGGGCTTCGCCGGCTTGCGATCCAGCCTGGCTGCCGGAGTGCTCGGTGGTGGATTCGGCCGGGGAGAAGATGCTCAGGCTGAGAGCCAGCGACTCCGTTGGAACTACCGGGATCTACCTTACGATCAGTGACCCGGTCAACAACGTTGACTTCCACCGCAGTATCACGGTGACGGTGAGGTAGAAGTGCGCACATGTCAATGCCGGACGGGCGGGCTCGGCCGGTGGAGCGGTGCTGAATTCCGACGTGCCGGAGATTTCAGAGTGAACAAGGAGAAGAAGTGAAACGTTTTGTCTTCGCTTGTGTTGTGGCTGTTGCAGTGTGGGCGAGTCCGGCGAACGGGCAGCCCGCCGCCAAGGCGGACCGGAGCACCGCGGCCCCGGACCGAAGCACGCAGTTGGACGTGCGAATACCCCAGCTCATCGCTTACCAGGGAAAACTCACGGATTCCACGGGAAGGCCGGTCGACGACGGCGGCTACGTGATGGTCTTTTCGCTCTCCGCGGACTCCACCGGCAGTTCTTTCTGGCATGAGACCCAGACGGTCGAAACCAAAGGTGGACTTTTCAACGTGCTCCTTGGCAGCAGCGTTCCCATCCCCGCTGACTCCGTCCCGCAGGGTGGGTGCTACCTCGGCGTCAGAGTCCTTCCTTCGACGCAGGAGTTCCGCCGTCAGAGGATTGCGAGCGTTCCGTTTGCTTTCCAGGCCGACAACTCCGACAAGCTTCAGGGCAGGGATACGACCGCGTTGTGGAACGCCAAGACACTCCAGGGAAAAGACACCACCGGCTTCGTCCGCACCAGTCAGGCCGACGCCGTCACAAGCGCGATGATAGTCGACGGGACGATTGCGAGTGGCGACGTCGCCGCCGGCTTCAAGGCTCCGTACGCCGACACCGCCGACTATGCGAAGGCAGCGCCAGCCACCGATAGCGCACGCGTGGCCGGCAACGCCCACCAGCTCCAAGGCAAGGATACGACTGCGCTCTGGAACGCCAAGACGCTGCAGGGCAAGGACACCAGCGGCTTCGTCCGCACCGACCAGGTCAACTCGGTGACCGGCGCGATGCTCGTAGACGGTACCATCGTGCGGGTGGACGTCGCGGCCGGATTCAAGGCGCCGTTCAGCGATACGGCTGACTATGCGAAACTCGCGCCGGCTGCGGACAGCGCGCGCGTGGCCGGCAACTCCCACCTCCTTCAAGGCAAAGACACCACCGCGCTGTGGAATGCCAAGACCCTCCAGGGCAAGGACACAGCCGCACTCGACACGAGGTATGTGAACGAGGGACAGGCTGGTTCTATCGCGAGTACCATGATCCGCGACTCCGCCGTCGGTACGGTGCAAATCAGGGACTCGGCGGTGATCGGAGGCAAAATCGCCTTCGGCGCCGTTGCCGCTAACGAGATCGCCGACAACTCCGTCACTACCTCCGATATCAAGGACGGCACCGTTACGTCGGCAGACATGGCGACCAGCGGCGTCGCGGCCGGGACCTATGGTGACGGATACCATGTTGCACGGATTACGGTTGACTCCGTTGGCCGTCTCACCGCGGCCTCGGACACGACAATTCTCGGCGCGGCGCCCAGCGGTCCAGCCGGTGGCGACCTTTCCGGCAACTACCCGAACCCAGCCATCGCCAAACTGCAGGGTAACCCGGTTTCCGCTGCCTCTCCCAATGATGGTCAGGTCCTGAAGTGGAACGGCAGCGCGTGGACTCCGCGGACCGACAGCACCGGTGGCACGGCCGGTGGCGACCTGACTGGCAACTACCCGAACCCGACGATCGCCACCGACAAGGTGACTTCGGCCAAGATACTCGACGGTACGATTGCGCGAGCGGACGTTGCCTCGATCTTCAAAGCTCCCTACTCCGACACTGCCGATTATGCCAAGACCGCACCGGCTGTTGACAGCGCGCGGGTCGCTGGCAACTCTCACCAACTCCAAGGCAAAGACACTACGGCGCTCTGGAATGCCAAGACGCTGCAGGGCAAGGACACGAGCGCCCTCTGGAACGCGAAAACACTCCAGGGGAAAGATACCAGCGGCTTCGTGCGGACCAACCAGGCCAACTCCGTAACCAGCGCGATGGTCGTCAATGGTACGATCGTGCGGGCGGATGTAGCGGCCAGCTTCAAGGCTCCCTACGCCGACACCGCTGACTACGCGAGTTCGGCTCCGGCTTCAGACAGCGCGCGGGTGGCCGGCAATTCCCACCTGCTTCTGGGTAAGGACACGACTGCCCTGTGGAACGCCAAGACGCTGCAAGGCAAGGATACTGCTGCGCTGTGGAATGCCAAGACGCTACAAGGCAAGGACACGAGCGCCCTCTGGAACGCGAAAACACTCCAGGGGAAAGACACCAGCGGCTTCGTGCGGACCAACCAGGCTAACTCGGTGTCCAGTGCGATGATCGTGAACGGCACGATCGTGCGGGCGGATGTGGCGGCCAACTTCAAAGCCCCCTATGCTGATACCGCCGACTACGCTGGTTCGGCGCCGGCTTCAGACAGTGCACGGGTGGCCGGCAATTCTCACCTGTTGCAGGGCAAAGATACCACCGCGCTCTGGAACGCCAAGACGCTCCAAGGCAAGGACACTTCCGCACTCTGGAATGCCAAGACCCTACAGGGCAAAGATACTGCGGCGCTGTGGAATGCCAAGACGCTTCAAGGGAAGGACACCGCTGGTTTCGTGCGCGCCAACCAGTCCAACTCCGTAACCAGCGCGATGATCGTGAACGGCACTATCGTGCGAGGGGACGTAGCCGCCAGCTTCAAAGCCCCCTATTCCGACACCGCCGACTACGCGAGTTCGGCGCCGGCCTCAGACAGTGCCCGAGTTGCTGGTAATTCCCACCTGCTTTTAGGCAAGGACACAACCGCCCTGTGGAACGCCAAGACACTCCAAGGCAAGGACACCGCGGCGCTCTGGAATGCCAAGTCGCTACAGGGCAAGGACACGACGGGGTTCGTTCGTACCGGTCAGGCAAATTCCATCACCACTGGGATGATTGCCAATGGGGAGGTACAGACCGCGGACATTGGCGACGGGAACGTGACGGCGGCGAAGATCGCCGCCAACGCCGTTGACTCGACGAGGATAGCGGATGGCTCGGTCATCGGTGCCGACATCAAGGACC
>CAZAKP010000118.1:0-9788 GCA_964485845.1 uncultured bacterium
GATAAGCATCCTTTGAATGTAGCAGTTTGTGCTACACTCACGGTGCGGATTTGCGTTCGTCTTCTACTCGTTCGGGCAAGGCCGAACCTGCTAAGTGTTTTCCTGCACGCGGCCGCGCTAGCGGGTGATGATGACCTTGCGGACGACGCCCGGTCTTCCGTCGTCGGTGCCCGGTCCTCTGAGGAAGTAGACTCCCGGCGTCAGATGGCTGATGTCGTTCGGGCCACGTTTGAGGACCTCGGCTCTTCGGCCGGAGGCGTCGAAGAGATCAGTCGGCGTCGGGGCTATCATTGGCAAGCTTCGACTCAAAAGAGTGGGAGCAACGAAGCGCGGCGGACTGGTCGTCTTCAGCTCCTCAAGTCCGGTCAGCATGCTGTCGCGTATCACTGGGATCACATCTCCGTACCTATACACGTCGGTCTGCGCCTCGTAGAGTCTGCCTGTGGCGCGATTCAGCACGAGAGAGTTCTTCTCGGCTTCCATCGTCGCTGGTGGCAGTCGTACCGTCGCGACCACGCTGTCGCCCCGCGCGTCAATCACCAATAGAGCTGAATCGGACATGGCAGCGCAGTAGACGAAGTTGCCGGTATGGTCCAAGCACATGTCGGCTATCATCTGTCCCACCCAGAAGGAATCCACGAGCGTACTGGTCCTGGTATCGATCGCGAATACACGCGAACTGCCGGGCCAGTGGCTGGGGTAGGCATAGCTCCAGTAGGCCTTGTGTGCTCCAGGGATGTTCAGGAAACTCATCTTGCCGCTCTCGGGTATCCGTTCATGGAGGGTATCGACTTCGGCCGGTTTGTCCATGTTCACACTTCGAACGGTGTTTCCTTCCCCGCCTGTGTAGATCCTGCGGTCCTCTGGACACGCGCAGGCGTCATTGATCGACCCAAGCGTGTCAGACGCAGCGTAGACGACGCTGTCGCTCAGGCAGTCTATAACCACCACAGACCAGACGCCCAAGCACCACAACGTGTTGTCTTCAGGCACAAGCAGCAACTCCCAGAATGATTCATAGGGAGTGTCCACTACTTTGATAACGCTGTCTCTCTCGCCGATGACGTCGATGACATAGTTTCCAAGCGTGTCGCGTATGTAGGCGTACAGCTTGTTCAGACTCAAATTCAGCCGACTGGCCCGGACCCCGCCGCTCGTCGTGATCTTGCCTGCCACCGTGCCGGTGGAACAGTCATACGCAATCATCGAACTGCCCTGTCCGCCCCACGCCGCGGTGCTCCAATTCCAGTACAGCCGGTCGTTGTTGGGGTTGTAGCACACCGCGCCCGCGCTCTGGCCGCCATAGAGGTAGCCCGTGACGATGTTTCGAGAGCAATCGACAATCCCGACGCAGCCGCAGGCAGTCGAGCCATACGTGAAGTACAGCCGGTTGTGCACGGTGTCGAGGACGATGTTCTCCGCCTTCACCGTCAGCGGCACGATCCCCGCAATGCTGTCTCCCGTACCGTCGATCGCCGAGAGCAAACAGCAGCTGTAGCCAAGATCTTCGGGGTAGACCATCGGCAGGCCATACAGCCGGTCAAGGCCAGGACTCCAGCCACCGCCGGGCGGAATGCCGTCCAGCCTGGCTCTGGTCAAGAATTGGCCGGTGGAGGCGTCGTACATGTCGACCTCATCGTACCAAGACCTCGGGAAAATGAAGAGCAGGTCCCGCGCAGTATTACAGGCCAGGAAAGTCAACGGCACGTCGGTCAGTCGCGTCAGGAGGACTGTGTCGGACGAGCAGTCTATGCTCACCCAATGGCCCCAATCACGATGGGACCACGTGCAGTACATTCGGTTGCGCTGCGGATCGCACGCCAGCAACGGCCCGAGGCTGTCGAACGGAAGCCGGGCCACGACGCTGTCGCCATCGGTCCGAACGGCGAAGAGCGTATCAACCGTGGCTGCGTAGACCTTCGCCGCGGTCGGATTGAGGCAGAGCGCCGTGGCTCTGCTGACCTCGGACAAGGAAACCACCACGCTATCCGTAGAACAGTCTATCACTGTGAGCGGTCCGTTTCTGCCGGCGTACAACTTGTTCGCAGCTGAATCGTAGGCGAATGACGTTGCAGCAACCGCAATCGTGTGAACGACGGTGTCCCCGGCGCAGTCGATCACTGTTATCGAGTCGCCACCGCAGTACAGACGGTCGTTCTGAGCGTTGTACTGCATGACCGACACGATACCGGCAGTGGGAACAGATGCCGTAACTCGGTCCGTGGCGCAGTCCACAACCAGGACGGTGTCGCTGTTCAGGCTGGCGACATAGAGCTTTCGCTCCGGCGGAACGAGGCAGAGCGCCTTTACCGGACCGGTTGAGACGCGAGCCAGTCGCTTGCAGGTGATGGCCTCGGCGACGATGACGCCGCCGCTGTCGGCTTCGCCCCCGATGTACAGCCGCGGATGCGCCGGATTCTCATCCCAGGCCAGATGGTAAGGTCCGTTCAGCGGACCGAGAGTGTCAGGCAGTCTGATGACAGCCTCGAGGTACTGGCCGGACGCGATGCTCGCGCCGATGCCCATCGCCACCACGCACATGAGCATCGTCGATAGCCGCACGGTTGAATGGACAACAATGCCGATCCGCGAACCATTGAGCGCACCGATTGCCAAACGCTGCCTCCTTTACGAGAAACAGGTTCTTGCGCGAAATCGGCGTCGAGGTCACACCTTTGCATGGCAGCCCCAATACCGCCACGCCCTCTCCGTCGCCTCCATTGTAGAGCGGGCGCTTGGAGATGTCAATGACTATTGCGGTCAGCGCGGAAGTCCGCCGTGGTCCCACGACAGAGGTAGAGCGTATATCACCCACGCCCCCTGCATGCGTCAACCATTTTCACGCCTCGCGGCCCCAGGATTCCGCCCCGAACCTCTCGCCGCCGCCAATCCCGGACCCGAGCTTGGCAGCCCACGGCTGCGACCCGAAGCTCCCGGCGCAAGGACGTTCAACGAATAGGTGCGGAATGCCACCTGCCCATTTCACTTCGATTTCGTGTTTTCGTGGCCATCAATCTCGGTTCTGGGGTGTCCTTGCCAATTTGTCCTCCGTACTTTCGTGTGTATACTTGGCCATGCCCAAGTCCGGCTCAAGACCGCTTATTCTTCTTACCAACGACGACGGTATCGAGGCGCAGGGCATCAAGGAGCTCCATACCGGGCTCAGGGGACTCGGGCGCCTGTGGGTCGTGGCGCCGGCTGTAAATCAATCAGCCGCCAGCCACTCATTCACCCTGCGCAAGCCCATCCGCGTCTGGCGGCTGCGGCCGCGCTGGCTCGCGGTGCACGGGACGCCGACCGACTGCGTGCTTGTCTCGCACCACGGAATCCTGAAGCGCGAGATCGACCTCGTGTTCTCGGGAATCAACGACAGTCCCAACCTCGGCGACGACGTGCTCTACTCCGGCACGGTCGCCGCCGCAATCGAGGGCACAATGCTCGGCATGCCCTCGGTCGCCGTTTCGTACATCAAGACCGGCGAGAACCGTGCGGTCGCCATCCGTTTTCTGCGCCGGCTCGTGCCGCTGCTCCTCGACGGGGTCCTGCCGCCCAAGACCCTGCTGAACGTGAACATACCCGAAGGGGACGTCAAAGGAATCAAGGTCACGCGCCTCGGCCGGAGAATCTACCGCGACATGGCGATCCGAGGCAGGCTGCCCGACGGCGGCGTGTCATGGACCATCGACGGTGAGATGGCATTCGAGGGCAAGGAGGGTACGGACTTCGAGGCGGTCTATTCCGGTTACATCTCGGTCACACCGCTCCACCTCGACATGACATATCACTCTGCCATCGAGCGGCTGCAGAAGGCGCTGGAAAGACTGAATAATGAAGGTGGAGGGATGAAGGAGGAGGGATGAAGGAGGAGACGACCGCGGGAAGCAGGGAAGCCCGAGACCTGGGTGAACGAACAAGGGAATTCGCGCTACGGATGATCAGACTCTGCAATCACCTTCCGTCTAACCTGGCCGCCAGGTCCATCGGGCGTCAGTTAATCCGGTCCGGAACTTCAGTTGGCGCGCACTGGCGCGAAGCTCGGCGCAGCCGGTCGAATGCCGAGTTCATCAGCAAAGTGGAATGCGGCATCCAGGAGCTGGACGAAACAACCTACTGGCTCGAACTCCGGCGAGACTCAGGTTCGGTCATCCCCGAGTCAGTCCGTGAGTTGTTGGCAGAAGCCGACGAACTCATGTCCATCCTCGTCACTTGTGCTCGTAAGGTCAAACAACGCTCTTGTTCGTCTGGCTCCGCCTCCTAGCCCTCTCTGCACGTCTGCTCCTCGGCCCTCTGTCATGCTCCCTCCTTCTTCCTTCCTGTTTCATCCTTCCTCCCTCATCCTTTCCCGCTTCATCCCTTACTCTTTGACTTGGATGGTCACGTCCCTATAATTCCGCAGGAATCATCATGACACGAACTGAAGCCTTCGACCTCGTGACCTCTATGGTCACAAACCGCAATCTCCTCAAGCACATGCTTGCCACCGAGGCGTGTCTGCGGGGGCTCGCGCGCAAACTCGGCGAGGACGAGGAAAAGTGGGGACTTGCCGGCCTGCTCCACGATGTGGACTATGACCAGACCAAGGACGATACTTCGAAGCACGGGCATGTCGGCGCCGAGATACTCACCCAGAAAGGCGTGGAGCCGGATATCATCCAGGCGGTGAAGGCGCACGTCTGCGCGGTGCCGATTGAGTCCAGGCTCGACCGGGCGCTCTACGCCGCCGACCCGATAACCGGCCTGATTGTCGCCGCCACGCTCATGCACCCGACGAAGAAGCTCGCGAACGTGGACGCCGAGTTCATCCTCCGCCGGTATAAAGAGAAGAAGTTTGCGGCCGGAGCGAACCGCGAGCAGATTGCCACCTGTTCCGAACTCGGCCTGTCCCTCGAGGAGTTCACCGCTATCTGCGTGGCCTCGATGCAAGGCATCGCCACCGACCTCGGACTGTAGATGCAACCGCCGATGAACGCAGATGAACGCCGTATCGAACTCGGCCGCATCACGAAGGTTTATCGGCGTCCATCGGCGGTTATGATTTCTATCTGATGTTCTTTCAGGATATCATCTGCCGACTGCAGACATACTGGGCCGAGCGCGGCTGCGCGGTCGTGGCGCCGTATAACTCCGAAGTCGGCGCCGGTACGTTCAACCCGGCCACGTTTATCCGAGTGCTCGACTCAAGGCCGTGGAACGTGGTCTACATCGAGCCTTCCAAGCGGCCGCGCGACGGGCGCTACGCCCAGAATCCACTCCGGGTTCAGCAGTTCTGGCAACTGCAAGCGGTGCTCAAGCCAGCTCCTGCCGACATCCAGGACCTGTACCTAAGGAGCCTCGAGGCCATCGGTATCGACCTAAAGAAGAACGACATCCGGTTTACCGAGGACGATTGGGAGTCGCCGACCCTCGGTGCGTGGGGACTCGGCTGGCAGGTCGAGCTCAACGGCATTGAAATCAGCCAGTTCACCTACTTCCAGCAGTGCGGCTCGATTGACTTGAAGGTCATCCCGGTCGAGCTGACTTACGGGCTTGAACGCATTGCCATGTTCGTCCAGAACGTGGACTCCATCTTCGAGGTGAGATGGAACGAGCACCTGACCTGGGGCGACGTCTACCGCCAGAACGAGGAGGAGTTCTCCAAGTTCAACTTCGAGGAGGCGGACGTCCCGCTCTACCGCGAGATGTTCGACAAGTTCGAGTCTGAGGCCCAGCGCCTGCTCAAACTCGGGCTGGTCTATCCGGGCTATGACCACGTCATCAAGTGCTCGCATTTCTTCAACCTGCTCGAGGCCCGTGGCGCCATCAGCGTGTCCGAGCGCCAGAACTACATCGCCCGTGTCCGCCGTCTTGCCCGCCTGACCGCAACCACCTACCTGGCGAAGGTAGAACCCGACCAGAAGTCATCGTCCTGAACCAGCCCCTCCGCTAGTCGTCGTTTCGCGCCGGCCTTCGTCCTGGAGTGCTTCGCACGGCAGGGGAGCGCGTCGATTGACGGTCAACTGACACAACTTGACACTTGGGCAGCCGAAGTTATAACTAGCTTAAGCGCGGGTGGGTGGCGCCCCGTGCTCTTCGTTGTGCGCCACGAGAACGGGAAGTCTCAACGCCGAGGAGGCTCAATGAAGACCATGACCATGTTGGTGGCGCTCGTGTGCGCCTTCACTTTCGCCGCCGGCAACGCGGTGGTTGCGCCGGCGCAAGCACCCAGTCTGCAATCTGCAATCTCCGTTCCCCAATCGCCAGCCGCTAATCACACTGAGGCAGTCACGATCCCCCGGTTGCTGTCCTACCAGGGCAGGCTGACTGACACGTTGGGCGTGCCGGTGGCAGATACGCTCTACCTTCGGCGAGTCAAACCTGGCGATAAACATGGAAGACGCGGATGGTGTACTGCTCGCCGCGGTGCAGGCGCTGTATGAAGACAACCGGGCACTTCGCGCCGAAGTCGAGGCGCTGAAGGCGGAACGCAGGTTGAAATAGCCGAACGTGGATTCCCGCCGCAGGCCAGGAACACCGGGAATTGACCCGGACGTCGGCTGAGGCTAGGATGCACGAGCGGCAGTCGTGTCTGCGGCTGCCGCTGCCTACGTGAACGAGCAAACCGTACCCGCACCAAGCCTGACGCGACGCGCCATCGCGCGCGGCGTGCGGCTATTCGTGCTCATCGCGGTCGTCGCCGCGGTCGCGGTTCTGGCGTTCACCGCCAGCCGCGAGACCCTCGCCGGACTCGCCCGCGTCAGGTGGTACTGGCTGGCCGCGACCTGCGGACTCTGGCTGCTGGCCGCCATTTTCGACGGCCTGCGCCTGTCCGTTCTCTCGCGTGCGACCGAACACCGACTGTCGCTGCGGGCGTCGATCGAGGTCATCTTCGTCGGCTACTTCATGGCCGCCGTCACGCCGTTCCAGGTCGGCGGCCTGCCGCTCCAGCTCTATATCATGAACCGCCGCGGCATCTCGCCTGGCCGCGCCTCTTCCCTGCTGCTGATGCGCGGCGTGCTGTTCTACGGCCTGCTCTTTGCGGCGGCCCCCGTCGTCGCCGTCCGGCTCAACGCCTCGACTGCAATCGTCAAGGTTCTGGCCGGCTACATCGGACTGATCGTCGCGGCCGGCGCGGCCCTCGTCTTGGCAAGCGTGGCTTTCCCGGCGCGGGTCCGCCGGTGGCACCAGCAGTTGTCGCAAGCGCCAAAGCCGGGACTGATACGACGCGGAGTGCTCTGGGCGCTTGATGAGTTTGATGGTTTCGTGGATGGTCTTGATGTTTTCCGCCGGGTTCGGAACCTCGGCTGGCTCGTTCTCGGCATAGCGGTTACCGTCGTTTGCGGCGTCGCCCTGTTTGCGATGAGCGCCACCCTGTTGGCCGGGCTCGGGGTGGAGACCGATGCCCCGCGGGTGATGGCGCTGAATCTCTTGCTCACGGCGGTACTCCTGTTCGTGCCCACTCCGGGGGCGAGTGGTGTCGCCGAGGCCGGCGGCGCCGGGCTGTACGCCGCGGTCTGCCCCAAGCCCATGCTGGGGGTCTACGTCGTGCTCTGGCGGCTCTTCAGCTTCTACCTCGGCGCGCTGGTCGGCGGCATCGCAACCCTGCGCCACATCTCCAGGCGCTAGTCGGGCGCCGGCGGAGCTGCACAACTTCCGCCTTCCGGCCTGGCGGCTGAAATCCCGCCTCGTCCGGTTTCGATACCTAGTGTTCCGGGCGGGTACCTGACCGAAAAGCGATGCCCGCCGGAAACCGGCGGGCATCAGGGTTCAACAATCACCGCTGAGAAATGCTCGTCTTTCCCGGCAATCCTCAAGGACCCTGTCCTCGGGTTGCCATGCGCCTGAGCCTAGGTCTTCAGGCCGCCAGCGGTCTCAATTGGCGTCGGGAGCGGGGAAACAAGGGGGTTATTTTGGTGGGTTGGGAAGGAGGGATACCCGCTCCCGACAATCTCACGTCTCACCCATGTCATTCATCTGCCGGGCTTAGCCCATCTATTCACCATTGGATGAGACTCAATCTCCAGATTGTGAAAGAACAATCTTGCCGTCTTTGACCGACACCAAGACCTTCGCAGGTCTGGTCCTGAGAATCAATTCCGCAATCGGATTCTCGAGCAGACGCTGGATGACTCGCCTGAGCGGCCGCGCGCCGTAATCTGGATCGTAGCCTTCCTGTGCGAGTACATCCTCAACACTCGGTTTAAGTATAAGACCCACGCCCTGCTCTGTCAACATATCCTTAACGCGGGCCAACTGGATGTCGACAATCTTCCTGATGTCCTCCCGCGACAGCGGATTGAAGACCACGATATCATCGATGCGGTTGAGGAACTCGGGCCGGAAGCTGCGGCGGAGCAAGGTCATCAGCTCATCACGGTCGATCCGCCCCTGCCGCGCAAGCTCGGTGCCGAGGTTCGACGTCATGATGATGATGGTGTTCTTGAAGTCCACGGTATGTCCGTGGCCGTCCGTGAGCCGGCCATCGTCGAGAATCTGCAGCAGCACGTTGAAGACATCCGCATGCGCCTTCTCGATTTCGTCGAGCAGCACCACCCGGTAGGGCCGCCTGCGCACCGCCTCGGTCAATTGCCCGCCCTCTTCGAAACCGACGTATCCGGGCGGGGCGCCGATTAGCCGCGACACGGTGTGGCGCTCACCGTACTCGGACATGTCGATACGGACTATCGCCTCCTCGGTGTCGAACAGTACTTTGGCCAGAGTCCGTGCCAACTCGGTCTTGCCCACGCCGGTCGGCCCCAGGAAGATGAAACTGCCGATGGGCCGCTTTCGGTCGCCGATTCCGGCCCGGGCGCGGCGGATGGCGTTCGCTACCGCGCTCACCGCCTCGTCCTGGCCCACGACCCGCTTGTGGATCTCATCTTCGAGCCGAAGCAGCTTCTCCCGTTCTGACTCCAGAAGATTCTCAAGCGGAATTCCGGTCCACTTGGCCACGACCTCGGCGATATCCTCTTCGGTCACCTGTTCGCGCAGCAGCCGATTGCCCTTCTCCTTTGCTGCAAGCTTCGCCAGCTTCTTCTTCATCTCGGCCAGACTGCCGTATTCGAGCTCGGCCGCCTTGTTCAGGTCGTACTTCCGCTTGGCCGCGTCCACCTCGGCCGCGACCTTCTCAATCTCCTCCTGCAGCTTCTGCCTCGCCTCGACTTCCTTCCGCTCGGTCTCCCACTGCGCCGAAAGGCGCTTCTGGTTTTCTTTGAGGTCGGCAATCTCCTTCTCGATCTCCTTCAGCCGTTTCTGCGACACTTCGTCCTTGTCGCGCTTGAGCGAGAGCTTCTCCATCTCAAGCTGCATGAGCTTCCGGTCAACATCATCCAGCTCGACCGGTTTGGAGGTAATCTCCATCTTCAGCTTGGCCGCCGCCTCATCCACGAGGTCGATCGACTTGTCCGGCTGAAACCGGTCCGCGATGTAGCGATTGGACAACGTCGCCGCCGCGACCAGTGCCGCATCGGTTATCTGGACGCCGTGGTGGACCTCGTAGCGCTCCTTGAGGCCACGCAGAATCGAAATGGTCTCCTCGACCGTGGGCTGGTCCACGTAGACCGGCTGGAACCTGCGTTCGAGCGCCTTGTCCTTTTCGATGTACTGGCGGTACTCGTCGAGCGTAGTCGCGCCGATGCAGCGCAGCTCGCCTCTTGCGAGCATCGGCTTCAGAATGTTGCCCGCATCCACCGCGCCCTCGGCCTTGCCCGCCCCAACCACGGTGTGGAGTTCGTCGATGAACAGGATGATGCGGCCCTCGGACGAGGCAACTTCCTTGAGCACTGCCTTCAGGCGGTTCTCGAACTCGCCGC
>CAZAKP010000119.1:0-9674 GCA_964485845.1 uncultured bacterium
TAACAGGATCCAAAGTCCTGGGTCCTGCCAGTTGAACGACGCCCCAAACGAAATCTCGAATCACGATTGGCGATTCCCGAATGGCCGAGAAGGCAGCATTCGGCAATCGTCACTCGGCAGTCGGTACGGTGCTGGTTTTGACGCAGTGGAATCCACGCCGGGCCAGGGCGGCCATCGGGTCTTTCCAGCCTTTCGTTCGAACCAGGCCATAGACCGTACTGCCGGAACCGGACAGGGAAGCCGCCAGTGCGCCATGCCGGAGCAGTAGTTTCCTGGCACGGCCGAGCGCGGGGAAGCGCCGGAAGACCGCGGGCTCGAAGCTGTTGCTGAGTTGTGCGGCGAGCCCGTCCAGTTCGTTGCGCCGCAGTGCGGCGCGCAGTATCTTAGGAGAAATGGTCGGCCGTGTCAAACCCTGCCCGCCGGTCCGCAGGCGGTCAACCGCTCGATACGCCCAGGCCGTCGCTACCGCATACGGCGGTAAGCAGAGCAGAAGTTCCAGCCGGGGAAGCCGGACGGCGCGGATTTTCTCGCCACGGCCCCGGGCGATGCACGGCCTGCCCTTAAGGAGAGCGGGCACGTCGCTTCCGATTGATGCTGCGATGCGACTGAGCCGTCGCGGGCTCAGTGGTTGACCGTAGAGCTGGTTCAGGCCGGCAAGCACCGCAGCCGCGTCCGCGGAACCGCCGCCAAGACCACCTCCGACCGGGATGCGTTTGGTTATGCGGATCGAGCACCCGGCCTGGATGCGCGCGGCCCGGAAGAACGCGGCGGCGGCGCGGTATGCCAGGTTCCCCGAATCCCATGGCACAGCCAGGTTGCCGCGCGCGACTTGCGGTCCGGCGCCGGCGGGGCCAAGAACGATGTTGCGGGGTGCCGTCCGGATGCTGACCGTGTCATGAAACGCGACGGGGGCGACAATCGTGACGATGTCGTGGAATCCGTCGGGACGTTTCCTGCCGACCCAGAGGCCCAGGTTGACCTTGGCGTGAGCCTTCAGGACCAGCGAGTCCACTGCTACCTACTTCTCCAGGTACATCGACGCCGGGTCGATGTTCCAGTCCGGGCCGAAGAAACCTGCTGCCCTGACTCCGGACCAGCCATAGCGACGCACCGAGCGGTCGAACACCATGAAGTCCGGCACGCCCGCACCGGAAGATGCCACACCCCAGAAAAGCGACAACCGCGTGTTGTCCTCATCGGTTCCTAACCGCACCAACACGAGCCGGTTTTGGTTCAGCGGGTTGGGATAGACGAACATGGCGGCGAGGCTGTCGCCAAGGTCGCGGGCGCCGAAACTGAGCCTTCCTTCTTTGATGCGAATCGGCAGCTGTCCGGCAATACGATTCGTGACCGAGTTCTCCTGCGGGCCTCCGTACAATACAAGATTGCAGCGGCTGATGTCTTCAGGGGTGACGTCGGAATCCGGTACGATGCGGGCGCGTCCGTTCCCGATGAGCCACCAGCGCATCCCCTCCTGCGCTGCCGAATGGCGCAGGAATGAGGCGAGCGTTGAGTCCCTCGTGCCGTACACGAGCAAGAACGGGCTCATCATCGCCTGTTTCGCCGGGCCGTAGAGGCCGGGGGTCTTGGTGACCGCTGCCGCACGGGTGGGCCCGGCCGTCCATCCTTTGTCGGTGGAGTGGAACGTTAGGCGGGCAGGCAGGCTGTAGCGTCTCCCGACCATCGTGCCGTCAATCTCGACTCCAATCGGGCCGGTAAAGAACGGCTCACCGGCCAGGTCGAGGCTGAACTGGCTGACATTCGCGGTGCTGACCGTGATGGATGAGCCTGAGGCCCATGCCTCAATGTCCGCATCCCGGCCGACGGTGCGCACGCGCTCAACCACCGCCCAGTAGCTGCGGTTCGACTGGCCGAGGTCGGCGGTGCGGAAGCGGACATGGCGCGGGCCGGGTTCGCGATTCTGTCCCTCAAGAAAGGCCATCAAGTCGGTGTCGTCTACGCAGGCGAGTCCGTTTTCGTAGCTCCACCAGTGAGGACGACCGGGCACTTCCTTGTACGTGAAGCGGTAACCCAACTCCCGCAGCCATTCCGCGAAGTTGCGGCCGTGATAAGTGGGTACGTTGTCGTCGTCCCCGCCGTGGAGGATGTAGAACGGGAGATTGAGGGCGTTCGCCAGCATAGCCGGAGTCACGTCGGGCCGCATCGCCATGTCGCGAATCGCAACCTGAGTCGGGTCGGCGAAGGTGACCGTTCGCTGGAGGAACAGCGGGACATAGAGCTGGATGTCGGGCCAGCCCGCTTCAGGCGCGGCGGCGGCAAACAGGTCTGCATGCGTCAATCCGACGTGCCACGTGCCGTGTCCGCCCATCGAGTGGCCGGTAAGCAGCACCCGGTCACGGTCGATTGGCAGGTCGGTCAGCGCGTGGTTCAGAACTTCGATTGCGTCCAGCCTGCCCCAGTCCTGCCAGTCGAACCCAAACGGGCGGCGATTGGTCGCGGCCACCACGAACGCCCAGCCCTTGGGTCTGTAGGCGTCGACCTGCCCCGATGCCTCGACGCCGGCTCCGTGCAGCGACAGGATCAGCGCATAGCGCCTGGCTGGGTCGTAGTCCTTCGGGTAGAGAACCGAGTAGTACTGACACGAGCTGTCAATTGCTGAGATGAACGTCACCTTCCGCGACTGCTCGGGACGGCGGATGCGCAGGCGGATGGTGTCCGAACCCGAGTCGTCCCCGCACCGGGACTTGATCGTAAGTAAGAGGCCGGCGGAGTCGTAAGGCCGGGCCGGAATCGAGATCCGCACCGGCACCTTGAGGGCGCCTGACGCCGGCACTGCCGCGACGCGCGTCTGCCCCGCGGTGTCTCCCGAGGGCAGGAGCACCGCCAACGCGACGGTGTCGAGCACATCCGGGGTCTCGTTCAAGACCGGAACGCCGAGCCAGCTCACGAGGCCGGACTCGGCAACGACGTCCGGAGCCGTAATGTCCCCGGACACCACCCGGAAACGCCCGGACGGTGGCACGAGCAGAAAGCGCACCTGCTGGTCGCCGTATCCCGAGATGCGCAGGAGCGCGCGGTTGGGACCGGAATCGAGCTGCACCGGCACCTGGAACCATCCGTTGCCATAGATGTCGCCGGTGTAGCCCCGCCCGTTGAGCACGAACCCGCCGAGTTTCGGCGCGAGCGCCAGGGCCTGACAGGCGTGCGGACAATCGAACTCGGCATAGGCAAACCCGGCGCAGGCCACGCCCACATTGCCGTAGTATTCCTGCAGCGTATCCCAGCGTACGCCCTGGTAGTCGGTGTTCAGCCAGCCGCCGGTATCGACCCGGATCTTGCGGCAGGAGGTAACTCCGCCCTGGACCAGGGCGGAGCGGAATGTGTCGCCTTCCTTTGGCTCGAAGTTCAACGGGTCATCGACGGCGCCGGTGATTCCCTCACGGGTTCCGACCGGGAACGGCCCGCACGCGAGCCATTCGCTGATTCTGATGGTGTCGGTGAGGCCGGGCAGAGCCGAGGCCGGTGACAGGGTCGCAAGCAGGGCGGCCAGCACTAGTCTTTTCATCGTCCCTGACTATAGCCCCGTTCGGTCGGCGGTCAACATCTCGGTTCAGGCGGCACTGGACATCCGTCTGAATCGGGCTAGTCTGAAGGTGGAGGTGGAACCATGAGATTGTCGGCTTTATGCGTGTGTTTGATAGTTGCGATGGTACTGGCCTGTGCCGGACCGTCCAAGCGCGGCGCGGGGGCCGCGCAATCGGACTCGACCGGAATGTTCCTCGCCAGCGCCTCGTTTGCGGCCGGCGAATCGATCCCGGCGCGCTACAGCCTGTACGGAGAGAACATCTCACCCGACCTGACCTGGGACCGCGTGCCCGAAGGCACCAGGAGCTTCGCCCTCGTGTGCCGGGACCCGGACGCGCCGGGCGGCACTTTCTACCACTGGGTGGTGTTCAACATGCCTGAGGATGAGCGAGGTCTGCCGGAAGGGATGGGGCGCGAGGCCAGGCTCCCGCTCGGCGGCATGCAGGGCAGGAACGGCTTCCGTCGAATCGGGTACGACGGGCCCAAGCCGCCGGGCGGCACGCACCGATACTACTTTGATCTGTACGCGCTGGACGCAAGACCGGCGCTCGACCAGTCGGCGACCGCCGAGCGGCTGCTTGCCGCGGTCAAAGGCCATGTACTGGCCCAGGCCAGCCTGATGGGGACGTACACGAAGTAGGGAGAGCCCGAGCTAGAAGTCAAGCCAGTCAGGTCCGCATCTTCCGGATCCCGCAGCCCCGGACCCGGGGCGCGGGCTTTGCGTTTTGTGGGCTAGCCGGTTCGCTGGTTTCTCACTCGTAGCAGCACCAGCCCGGCGATGAGTCCGAGCAGGCAGGCGAGCATGAACCAGTCGCCATGGCGGCGGTAGATGGTTGGTGCGAGCGGCTGCGGAACCGGGCCGGTGAGAATCGTCTGGACGAACAGCGGCGTCCGCCGCAGGATTCGGCCGTATGGGTCGACAATGAAAGAGATCCCGTTGTTCGCACTGCGGACCATCGGCACTCCGTTTTCGACCGTGCGCAGGACGGCGAGCTCCGCGTGCTGCTGGGCACCCACCAGGCGTCCGAACCAGCCGTCATTGGTGACGACCGCGAGGAGCTGCGACCCGCGGCGGGTGAATTCTCTGGTCAGGTCCGGGAAGATGGCCTCAAAACAAATGAGGGCGGAAAGCGTGCCGTGTGACCAGTTGAACACGGTGTAGTCATGGCCGCGGGTCCAGTCGCCCATGTCGGCGGTGCCGAGTATCCGGCGGATGACGGGCAGCTCGTCGGCATAGGGTATCTTTTCCGAGAAGGGTACGAGCCGGATCTTGTAGTACCGCTGCCTGACCGGCTGCTCGCCCGGACGAATGAGCACGGCGCCGTTGTGCCAGGAATTCCGGCGTTCGTCGTAAAGGGGTGTGCCGGTGAATATCTCGGTATTTAGCGAGTCGGCCAGGCCGCGGATGGCCGGGCCCATCGTCTCCGACCGGGTTACGTCGGTGAGTGTGGCCGTTTCCGGATAGAGAATAAGGTCGGGGTGAGTCGCGGCTGACTGCCGGGTGAGCCGGACAAGGTCCGACTGGATGGTCGCGCGCGAATCCCAGTCGCCTTTGTCGAACGGGGAGACGTTCGGCTGGATGATGGCGACATTGAACCACGGTTTGAGCGGCCGGATGTAGAACGCGGAGAACACCGTCGGTAGCACGAACGCAAGTGCGAGCCATGCCACTCGCGGAAAGAGCGAAGCTGGAGTTCGGACCTGTTGCTTCGCCGTGATGACCAGGCGGTAGACCAGCACATTTACCAGCACAACCCATGCCGATACGAGATAGACTCCGCCGATGGATGCGGGCTGGATGAACGGTATGTAGGGCGTCATGGTGTAGCCGAGCAGGCCCCAGGGAAACCCGATCTGGGATTTCGTGCGGAGGAATTCCAGCAACGGCCAGATCAGCGGCGCGGCCCACAGACCCCAGCGCCGGGTAAGCCAGGCGAACACGCCGACATAGAGGCCGAGGTAGGCGAAGAGCAGGACGACGCCGATGTTGAGCAGAGTGCGAGTCAATGGTTCGACCGGTACTACCAGGAACCAGAGCCACCAGAGGTGAGCGGCAAAGAGCAGCCCGCCGAACAGCCAGCCCCACAGGAATGCCTTTCCGGGTGTCGTGACCCGGGTGACCCAGAAGAGCGGGACCAGCGCGAAGAAGGCCACAAAGCGCAACGGGAACGGCGCGAAGGCAAGCGCGCCAAGGCAGACGGCCGCGACGGCCGAAATCAGGACTCTACGGATGTGAGCGGAACCTCGCTGTGGGTTGACCGGGAGCGGTAGAAGGCGTCGGCGAGTCGGCTGACGGTGAGCGCCTCAGAAGGATCGACAGGCACGGGCGTATCGCGAACCAGCGATTCAACCCAGAGGTCGGCCAGCATCCGCCAGGAAGTCTGCTGAACGTCCCTGGCTCGGATCTGCGGCGTCACGTTGACCAGGTGCCCGTGCATTTCCTTGTGGATCTGGGTCGGGTTGAGCAGGGCGGCGCCGGCGTCGCCGAACAGGTTCAGGAATGTCAGGTCCCGTTCCTGCAGCATCGACCAGCCGACCTCGACCGTGAGCATTACGTCCGGCTCGAACCGAATCATCGCGAACGCCGTATCCTCAACCTCGGAACTCGGTGACCGATGGTGGGCCGCGCCGATTACCGAAACCGGCTTGTGCGGGGCGAGGAGCGCGAGTGAGGCGTCGAGCAGGGCCGTGCCCAGCGAGAGAAACGCACCGCCCCCCGCGCGCAGTCGTTCGCCGCGCCAACCGGACAGCGACCACGACTCGCGGCCCTGGAGCCAGCCGGTCTTGCAGTAGTAGAGGTCGCCCAGCTCGCCGCCCTCGACGAACCGGCGGATAGTCTGGATGTCGGGCCGCAGCCGAACGTTCATCGCCGGCATCAGCTTCCGCTTCTCGCGTTCGGCCCAGCCGATCATCTGCTGGACTTCGGCCGCGTTCAGACCCAGCGGCATCTCGCACAGCACATCCTTGCCGTAGCGCATCGCCGCCACCGCCATCGGCGCGTGCAAGTGGTTCGGGGTAGCGATGACGACCGCGTCAATAGCAGGGTCTTCCTTCAGGTCGTCGAAGTCGACGTAGTGCTTCTCGATCTTGTGAATCGCGCAGAGCTGGTTCAGCTTCCGCGCGTCGGTGTCACAGAGCGCGGTAACCTCGACCGACTGGTTCTGTTTGAGTGCGGGAATGTGGGCAAGCTGGGACTGGGTCCCGCACCCGACGACCGCCACCCGCAGCCGGCGCTCAGGCACGGGTTGTCTCTCCGGTTTCAAGGACGCGGACCCGCTTCCCTTCGATGCGGAGCCGCCCGGTGCAGAACAGTTTCACGGCCTCGGCATAGGCCAGGTGTTCCTCGACCAGTACCCGCAGGGCGAGCGAGTCGGCCGTGTCGGCGTCGCGAACCGCCACGGCGCGCTGGACAATGATCGGCCCGGCGTCGACGTCGGTGTTCACGAAGTGGACCGTGCAGCCGGTGACTTTCACGCCGGCGGCGAGCACCGCCTCGTGCACCTGCATCCCCTGCAGACCTGCGAACATCGGCAGCAGCGAGGGATGGATGTTCAAGACGCGGTTCTCAAAGGCGTTGATGAACATCGGTGACAGGATGCGCATGAAACCGGCCAGGCAGACGAGGTTGATGTTGTGGTGGTCGAGTTCGGCGATCAGTCCCTGTTCGAATTCGGCCCGGCTCTTGAACTGACGGTGGGGGATGACCGCGGCCGGTACGTGTTCGGCCTCGGCTCTCCGCAGCACCGGCGCGTCCGGGACGTTGGCAATAAGCAACCGGACCTCGCCGTTCGTTTCCGGGCGCCGGGTCGCGTGCACGAGCGCCTCGAAGTTGGTCCCGCGACCGGATGCCAGGACGGCGATACTTACTCTGCTCACACTTCGATTCTAGCCTCTAACCGGCTCTTGTCAAACGCGATAGGGCAGCCGGAGCGATGCGCGTCGAGTCCCGGTTCTGCATCCGGCGGCAGCGACCGCCGCGCGGAGAAGCGGGGCAGGAAGCGACCTGCCCCGCGTGCCGTCCGGTCCGGCCTTACCTGACCGCGGCGAAGCGAGTAGAGACGCTCTTTCGCTTGGCTTCGAGGACCGCGACGTAAACGCCGGAGATCGGCGCTTGGAACCTGACTGACTGCTGTCCGGCAGCCATCGTCAGATTCTCGGCCCGGACGATCCGGCCGGTGCGGTCGAAGACACGGAGGCGCACCGGGCCCGGAGCCGGGTTATCAAAGCAGAGGTCGGCGCCCCCCCGACACAGGCGGGCGTGGAAGGCGAATGGCAGCGGTGCGGTCGCCGGCCGCTCGGCGATGCCGGAAGGCGTGTACACCGCGAACCAGGCTCCACCGTTGACCGCGTCGTCCCAGTTTATCCAGCCGACGCCGTAGGAGCCGGAGCCCAGCGGCACGATGCGGATGTGCGCGGTCGGCGACGGCCGGTGGCTATTGTCGCTCACCGTGTCCGGCGCGGAGTACGGTCCGCCGACAAGGTCGGAGTGAATCACGTCAATCCAGCAGTTGGCGGGCGTGGTTCGAACCCGGTAGGCGGCCGCGAACCCGCCGCCGTCGCGCCCGGTCAGCTCCGGGAACTCGGCCGTGTCCGGTTCATAGGGGGTGAGGTCGCCTACCGACCATGAGTTGCCCGCGTTCGGGGTCGTGAGGATGCGGCAGCGTCCCCAAGGCGGAGTGTAGGCGATCCCGACCGTGTCGTGCCAGGCACTTATCGACGTCGGCTCGAACGCGCGGCGCCTGGTCTCACTATAGACGGAGCCGCCGGTGTGGAAGAGCGTGTCCGCGGTCGTGTAGTATCCCCACGCAGGATAGGCCGAGTCAGCGCCGGTGTAGGTGATCCACGAGGCCCAGAGTTTTCGCTCGGTCGAACCCTCGCTGAATGTGCAGTCGAGTCCGTTGTCGCAGGTGGTGACGCCGGTTGAATGCGGAGTCCAGGGGCCGCAGGCCGAGTCGGCCCAGCTCTCGTAGAGCAGTCGGCCGCTGGCCCGGCCGAACAGGTAGACGCGGAAGCCGGGCAGCGTGTCCTCCTGGCTGCAGGCGGCCAGTTCCTTGACGGTATCGCCCGGCGTGGCGCGGATGCCGGTCACCGAGCCCGAATCGCCCGAGTAGTAACGAACCCACTGGCCGTCCGACATCCGGAGGCGGTGGGTCCAGACGACGTTGGTGGAGTAGGCACGCCGGGCGAAGAAGACCGCGTAGTAGGCGCCGTTGCAGACCGCGCACCACGCACCGTAGTCGTTGTCCTCACTGCTCCAGAAGTAGGATACCTCGCTCCAGGAGCTGCCGTCGTCAGTGGACTTGTAGACTACCATTCGGCTGTCACCGCTGTCGAACTGAGGCGTGCACGCCCACAGTGTCCCGTCCGCACTCCGGTCCATCATCAAGTCGGCGAGGCTGTCGCGGGTGCCGATGCGGACTGCGGCGTCGAACGTCTGCCGCGGGTACTCGACCGGCTTGCGCCAGCTTATCCCCACGGTTACCTGAGACGGGTTGTCGAATCGATAGTAGACGCGCAGGCGTTCAAGAGCGGCGGCAAAGTCGCCCGCGTTCCAGAGCCGGCAGATTTCGCGGCTCTCGTCCCAGGCGCCGGCCAGAGCCTGGGGACTTGGCTCGAGCGACAGCACCGCGTTCTCTCGTTCGGCCTGAGCCATCCGGTCGAACTGCGTCCAGAGCCTGCTGGCAGACCCTGGGCCCGGTACGGCCGCGAGTGCGGCCGCGACGCACAGGCAGACGACGACCGACAAACGAGTCATACTACCTCCCTGCCGGGGATGCCCGGCGATTTGCACTTACCCACTGCTGCAAGCGCATTATTAGACGGCGTCGGCCGGGAATTGTCAAGCTGTTGCGCGGCAGCCGGCGCGGCGGGAACGCCGCCGTTGTCAACGTTGCCGCGCCGGACTCGGGCAACCGGGCAGTCCGAATCCGGAAACGACCGACACCGATGACTACGGGCGCATGGGCAACCCTGCACTGGGCGCGAACGTCCAATTCTGTGCAGAGCACCACATACCGAACAAAGGAGGTAGTGTGAGGTACTATGCAGTGGCCCTGGCCGCGGTTCTCGCGCTCGCCCTGCCGGCGAAGGCAGCGGAGCCGTGCGCCGAGAAGTGCAAGACGGAGTGC
>CAZAKP010000120.1:0-9665 GCA_964485845.1 uncultured bacterium
CCCATGAGGGCGTCACGGCTACCGTGCAGGCGTTCTGCTACAATCGCAACGCCGCGCAGAGCGACGAACTCCACCGGCGGTTCTGGGTCGGCAGCATTCCCGAACTGCTCCGGAAGGTCGGCGGGTAGCGACGCCGCGTCAGGCACCACGGCCAATCGCCGAAGTAGCAGCGACGGCGATTTTGGCTGGGCTCGCAGCTTGACCAAGCGACCTGCAGGGGTAGGCTTGAGCGACCCGCAGAGGAAATGGCGACTGCCAAGAGCCGAACGCCGACCTGCGGACCGGAATGACAGAAATATGGAGGCAACATGGATGTGAAAGAGATAACGCCCGGGGAGCTGAACGTGGAGCAGTTCATCGCAAGGCAGGTCGAGATACTGCGCAAAACGGTCGGCGACGGGCTGGCAGTGAACGCGCTTTCGGGCGGTGTGGATTCGTCGGTCGTGACGATGATCGGCCACAAGGCCCTGGGCCCGAAGCTCAAGACCTATTTCATCGCCAACGGCATCATGCGCGAGGGCGAGCCCGAGTACATCGTGAAGATTTTCAAGGGGCTCGGCGTGCCGGTCGAGCTCGTCCACGCCGAGGATGCGTTCTTCGGTGCTCTCAAAGGTCTGACCGACCCGGAGGAGAAACGCGAGGCCATCACCCAAACGTTCTATAAGAAGGTGTTCGGCGACCTGGTGAGAGCGAGCGGGGCCAGGTTCCTGCTCCAAGGCACGAACTGGACCGACGTCGAGGAAACCGTCGCCGGGGTGAAGCGCCAGCACAACATCCTGGAACAACTCGGCATCGACACCCAGAAGGTGTTCGGGTATAAGGTGCTCGAGCCGGTGCTGCAACTGCGCAAGACATCAATCCGCGTCGTGGGCAAGGCGCTCGGCCTGCCTGAGGAGATCTACAATCGGCCGCCTTTCCCGGGCCCGGCGCTCGCCGCGCGGGTGATCGGCGAAGTGACGCCCGAGCGCGTGGCAGTCGTCCGCAAGGCCACAGCGATTCTCGAAGCCGAGCTCAAAGGCATCAGCGCGTTTCAGTATCTCGCGATTCTCCACAACGACAAGGTCACCGGCATGCGGAACGGGAAGCGGGACTACGGGCTGCAGATTGAAGTCCGCTGTTTTGAGAGCAGGGACGCGGTAACTGCAACCGTGACTCATCTCCCCTATGAGACGCTGGAGAAGCTCGCGAAGCGGATTACCGATGAAGTGCCGGGGGTCGTGAGCGTGACGTACAACGTCACGGCCAAGCCGCCGACGACGATCGAAGCTGTCTAGAGAACCAGACGAAGTCAGAGGTCAGAGGTCAGAAGCCAGATGTCAGAAGTCAGGGGTGACGATGCGGACGGGATAGCCGCCGATGCACGCCGATGAACGCCGTAAAAGGGTCCGGGACGGCGAAAATGGGGACTGTACCGCGGCGCATCTGATGCGCGGCTCCGATGGGGCTGTACCCATTTTCGCTCCCGGATAATCGTTGTCCTAAGTCCGCGGTTCGTAAGCGAAACGGGCAGGCACGACGCCTGCCCGTTGGTCTTTCCTGAGGAATCTACTTGATGTACATGCCGACCGAGAGCGCGAAAGTACCGAGCCAGTTATCGGTATAGCCATCGCCGCGGTATTCGGGCTTGGCCTGTTGTCCGGACGCACCGCCGCCGATGTAACGGGCGTTGATGAAGGCATCGACCGATTCGTTCAGGCTAAGACCGTAACGCAGCGAGGCGTCGAAAATCGCGCCGCGGAAGCTCGACTCGACGTTGGAGCTGCCGGTCACGACCTTGCCCTGTGCATAGAACCCGTCGATTTCGGTACCGACCCACGAACTGCCGGCGAGTGGCAACCGACCGCGGAATCGGAGAATCGGCACCGGTCCGAGGTCATTGTACACACGGGCATTGCTACCGTTCTTCGGAACAAATGAGATAGACGCATCCCGGACCTGCAGTGAAAGCCCCACTGCAAGCTCGCGGTCAGACTGAGGCCAGAAATCGTACTGATAGCTGACACGGTAGAAGTCGAACCCGTATCGAAGGTTCATTGGTGTGCCGGCCGGAAACGTGTCGGTGTCGAGCACGAGCGGCTGAACCAGGTAGGTCTCGGTCCGGATGTCGAGCGGCTGGTAGAGTAATATGATGGTGTGTCGGGGCTTCAGGTGCAGTTCGGCCGACGTCCGTCGAAACGGAAAGAGAACATCCTGTCCGCCGTCGGCTACATAGTTGAACTTAGTGCCCTGCTTGCCGAACTGGATGGTATGCTTGAGCACGCCGATGAACCCCATTTCCGGGACAAGCCTGACCTCAAAGGAGTTGTCCGGGTTATTGAGCCACGAGCCGGATGCAGGCGCGGCGAACGTCACAAGCAGCGCGACAGTCATGACATATCGGTACATGGTTGCCTCCAGATTATAGCTTATCAGACCCAGCGGAAAGAATTAGACTCCAAACCGGGACAAAGTATTCGCGCTTTCAGTCGACGCGGACAAGGCGCACGGCCCTGCCGTCGCCGAGCCGGCAGAAATAGGCGCCGACACGGACTGGTCGGCCCGCCGCGTCGCAGCCGTCCCACCGCAGGATTGACGACTGGCGGAGCACGCGAACCAGACGACCGGTCGCTGAGTAGATGGCCGCTTCCGAGCCGCCGGTTCGTGGGATACTCAGAGTCACGCCCGACCGGAACGGGTTCGGTGCGGCGGTCAGACTGCCCGAGGCTCTGACCGGTCCGCTTTCGGCGATGCCCGCCTGCGAGTAGTAGATACGGAAGCGCGGCATGTAGTTGCGGGGCGTACCGTACTCGGCGGTCAGGGACTTGGCATCAACCGCACGATTGCCGGAAGTGTAGTAGCCCATGTTATAGACCGAACCGTCGTTGTCACCCTGCCAGCGGAACTCGAGCACGAGATTGTCACTGCCGTTGTAGCTAAAGGGATTGTCGAATCCGAGTCCCTCCCACGCGCCGTTCTTCCAGCTCAAGTCCAGCGTATCGCATAGCATCAACGGGGCTGGTTTGTTGCCGGCGTAGTTCTCCGCGCACGCGCTGTCCAGCTCGGTGACCGTCGTGTGGCAGGCGTAGACGCCGGCGTTCAGGAAGACACCATGGTTGTAGACGTCGCTCCCGCACAGCAGTTGAAAGCTGTCGAGCGTGCACGCTCCCGGCAGCTCGTCGGAAAGTACCAGTACCTGGTACCGCTCGGCGTTGCTTCAGCCGCCGCAGAAGGGGACGTTCATCAGCAGGGTTCCGCCCGAACCCAGCTCGACGTACTCCACCGCGAGCGGAAGGGCCGCAAACAGCAGCATCAGCGCGATTCGCATGCTGTAGCGTAGCTCGCCGGCCCGGCCGGGTCAAGCTCCGGCAGGCAGATTGCCGTCCCCGTATTTAATCGCTTGACACGGTTGCGGCGGGTCGTTATCCTGAGTCGTTCAACGGAACAGCTCTGATGAACGATTCTCGTACTGCCTGCGGCCCCGGTGGTCGGCACCGGACCCGAAAGCTGTCGCCGTGCCGGTGAGAGTCCCTGCCGGGAGCCCGAAGGCGTCGGACCGCCGGCAGCTCGTCGCCACTTTCCATCAGCTCAGCCCGAACCCTCTCATCGCCGTCGACGGAGCCGGCCGGGTCACGTTCGCGAACGACGCGGCGGAACGCGCGCTCGGCCCGTCGAGCCGAAGACCGTCGCCCGGCGACTTCTTCCCGGCGGACATGGAGTCGATCCTCGCCCATCTCCGAAACGGCAGGCCCGCCTCGTTCCGGCGCGAGGTCCGGATTGACGGTCATATCTTTGAGGAGGACATCCAGGTCAGGCCCGACCACGATGCCGCCTTCATCCACGCCCGGGACGTCACCGAACTGAGACAGACCGAGCAGGAACTCCGCCGGCAGGACGCCCTTCTGAAGGCGCTGGTCGAGAGCCCGACCGACACCGACATCCTTGCGCTGGACCGCCGGTACCGCTACACGTCGTTCAACACCAGCCACCAGCGAGAGATGAAGAAACTCTACGGGGTGGAAATCCGGCCGGGCATGCGCCCGCTCAGCTTCATCGACGTTCCGCAACTGAAGGAGGCGATGAAGCGGAACTTCGACCGGGCCCTGGCCGGGGAGAGTTTCACGACAATCGAGCACCAGCCCGAACCCGGCAGTTGGTACGAGTTCGACTGGGGTCCGATCCGGGCTCAGGACGGCAAGGTCACCGGCCTGACGGCGTTCATCAGGAACATAACCCGCCGGAAGCGCGTCGAAGCCGCGCTGGCCGAGAGCGAGACGAAGTATCGCCAGGTATTCGAGTCGTCGAACGACGCAATCATGCTGCTCGATGCGGAACGGTTCTTTGACTGCAACGGAGCTACGCTGCGGACGTTCGGATGCTCGAGCCGCGAGGAGTTTCTCGGCAAGCACCCTTCCGACGTGTCGCCGCCCCGCCAGGCCGACGGCCGGGAATCGCGTGCGGCGGCGGACGAGAAGATCGCGGATGCGTTCCGAACCGGTCGCAACTACTTTGAGTGGCTCCATCAGCGAGCCGACGGCGCCGTCTTCCCGGCCGACGTGCTGCTCACGCCGCTGGATTTCCGCGGCCGGCGGGTACTGCAGGCGACCGTGCGCGACATCTCCGACCGCAAGCAGAGCGAATCCGCGCTGCGCGAAAGCGCCGAACGCTACCGCCGGCTTGTCGAGGAGATGGGCGAGGGCATCACTGAAACCGATGCCGAGGAGTGGTTCTTGCTCGCCAACCGGGCAGCGGAGGAATTGTTCGGCGTCTCCCCCGGCGGCCTTGTCGGCCGGAACCTGCTCGAGTTCCTGGACGTTGACCAGGCGGAAGTCGTCCGCCGGCAGACGGCGCGACGCCGCACCGGTGAGCGAAGTACGTATGAAGTCGAGTTCACGCGCCCGGACCGGACGAAGCGAACCGCCCTCGTCACTGCGTCTCCCCGGCACGACGCCGGCGGCAGCTTCATCGGTTCGTTCGGCATCTTCCGCGACATCACCGAGCACCGCAAGGCCGAACAGGTGGCCCGAGCCGAGCGCGACCGATTGCGGCGAATCCTCGACGCGATGCCGGACGGTGTGTACATGGTCGGACCGGACTTTCGGCTCCAGTACATGAACCCGGCACTGCTGGCGCGCGGCGGGCCCGTCGACGGCCGCCGGTGCTATGACTATTTCCACGGCCGAACCGAGCCTTGTGTAAACTGTGCCAACCCGCAGGCCTTCACCGGCGGGTCCACCCACCGGGAGTACACCACGAAAGATGGTAGCGTAACCTATGACATCCAGGATGTGCCGGTCACCGGCGACGACGGCCGGCCGGCCCGGCTCGTGTTCATGCGCGACGTTACCGCACGCCGGCGGATGGAAGCTGAAGTAGCGCTCCGGGCCGAACTGCTCGATGCGGCAACCGACCTCGTCATTGTCCACGACCTTGAGGGCAACATCGTCTACGTGAACGAGGCTGCCTGTCGGGCGCACGGCTACGAACGGGAGAAACTGCAGCAAATGACACTGCGCCAATTGGTCGCGCCGGAGCAGCGGCAGTCCGCGCTGATGCACCTGGACTCGCTGGCAGCCGGCCATGATGCGGCGTTCGAGACGGTACACTGCCGCCGCGATGGTTCGCGCCTGCCGATCGAGATCCACGCCCGGGTAGTCGAGTCCGCCGGCGGCAGAATCGTCATCAGCATCGTTCGCGATATCACCGAGCGCAGGCGGGTCGAGGAACGCGATCTGCAGCACCTTGCGGACACCGCCCTGCTCCGGGACACCGCGCTCGGATTCATCACCCTTGACCCGAAAGCGGACATCTACCATTACGTCGCGCGGCGCCTGGCTCAGCTCGCCGGCGACGCCTACGTCGTCGTCAACTCCTACGAGGAAGCCCGACGCGAATTCCGCGTCCGCGCCATCGAGAGCATCGGCGCCGACGCCCAGGCCGCGATCAGGCTGGTCGGCCCTCCGCCGACCGGGATGACGTTCCGGCCTTCCCCGGAGGAACTCCGCAAGTACGTGAGCGGAGGCCTGATGAGACTCGACGGCGGGTTGCCGGCCCTGGCGTCAGGCCGGCTGCCGGCGGCGGTCACCGAGGCAATCGATTCCGTCTTCGGGCTGGGTGAGATCTACGCCATGCCGTTCTACTGGCAGGAGAGAGTACTCGGTTCAGTCATCATCCTCATGCATGAAGAGGCGCCGTTGCGCGACCCGGGGCTCGTCGAGGCATTCGTCAATCAGGCCGCCATCGCCATTCAGCACCGGCGCGACGCCGACGAGCTGGAGCGGTACCGCGAGCATCTGGAAGAGCTGGTCCGGAGCCGGACCGCCGAGCTTGAGGCCGCGAACCGGGAACTGGAGGCCTTTTCCTACTCGGTCTCGCACGACCTGCGCGCCCCGTTGCGGGCGATTGACGGTTTCACGCAGGCGCTGATCGAAGACTGCGGAACCCGGTTGAATGCGCGGGGCCGGGCTGACCTCGACCGGGTGAGCGCCGCGGCCCGACGGATGGCGGAATTGATCGACGACCTGCTCGACCTCGCCCGGATCGCCCGCCTGCCGCTCAAGCGCAGCGCTGTCAACTTGAGCGAACTGGCCCGGGGCATCGCCGCCGAACTCCGGCAGACTGACCCGGACCGCAAAGTGGACGTTCTCGTCCCCGACGGTCTGACCGCGCCGGCGGACCCCGTCCTCGCGGCGATGATCCTGCAGAACCTGCTGGGCAACGCCTGGAAGTTCACGTCCCGGCACCCGACGGCCCGGATCGAGCTCGGTGCGACCGACGATGGCGGCGAGCGGGTTTTCTTCGTGCGCGACGACGGCGTCGGTTTCGACATGGCCTACGCCGACAAGCTGTTCGCCCCGTTTGAACGGCTGCACCCGGAACACGATTTCCCCGGTACCGGCATCGGCCTCGCCATCGTCCAGCGCATAATCCGGAGACACGGCGGCCGCGTCTGGTTTGAGGCTGAGGTGGACAAAGGTGCTATCTGTCGGTTCACACTGGAACCGGCACCAAAGGAGACAAAAGGTGGAGGATAAACGCGAAAAAGTGATTCTGCTGATTGAAGATAACCCGGACGACGAGGAGCTGACCCTGCGCGCTCTGGCGAAGTGCGGCATCAACAACCGGGTCGTCGTCTGCCGCGACGGCGCCGACGCCCTCAACTACGTCTTCGGCCGCGGCGACTACGAAGGTCGGGACCCCGCCGACTATCCGGCCATCACCCTGCTCGACCTGAAACTGCCGAAGGTCGACGGGCTGACCGTGCTCGAACGGATCCGGGGTGATGCGCGGACACGACTGATGCCCGTCGCGATTCTCACGTCATCGAGACTCGAGGAGGACCTGATCCGCAGCTACCAGCTTGGCGTCAACAGCTACGTACGCAAGCCGGTCAAGTCCGAGCTGTTCGTTGAGGCCATCCGCCAGCTTGGCGTCTACTGGCTCACGCTGAACCAGCCGCCGCCGGCCCGGGACGAAGCCCGCCGCTAGAACGGGGCCCGGCGGCGTCGCACCTTTTTCCGGCGCCACGTGTTGACATTGGAGCCGGCTTATCTACAATTCAACCGCAGTTGAGTAATATCCGTATAAACGTCGGCGGCATCGAGTTCGTCGGAGCGCTGAACAGCTCACCTCTCACCGAGAAGCTGCTCGGCCTTCTGCCCTATGAGACGATTGGTGAGACTTGGGGCAAGGAGGTCTACTTCCCGGTGGACCTGACGTTCGACGACCCCGGGCTTGTGACCGAGGTCAAGGTCGGTGACATCGCCTACTGGCCGGACGGCCCCGACATCTGCCTGTTTTTCGGCCGCACGCCCAAGAGCACGAGCGACACGCCGGTTGTCGCCAGCCCGGTCGTGGTCATCGGGACCTTCCAGTTCAGTCCGGAGGACTTCGACCGGATCGAGCGCCGTCGCAACGGCATTCTGGTCAACGTTGGACCGGCGCAGTAGCGCGGGTCCGGGCAGACCGGATCCGCAATCTGCAATCTGGAATCTGAAATCTGAAATCGCGTGGGGCAGTAGCTCAGTTGGGAGAGCGCCAGAATCGCACTCTGGAGGTCGCCGGTTCAACTCCGGTCTGCTCCACTCTCTAGCGCCGTCGCTTTTCACTCCCCAATCGTCAATCGCCAATCGTCAATCGTCAGTTCTTCACAGGGAGGCGCCATGGTAATCCTTCCCAAGTACGTCTTTCTCACCAAAGGCACCGGCGTCCATCGTGAGAAGCTCGCAAGCTTCGAGGCGGCGTTGCGCGACGCCGGGATTGCCGCGTACAACATCGTCCGGGTTTCATCGATCTTCCCGCCCAACTGCCGCATCATCTCACGCACCCGGGGGCAGAGGCTGCTGACCCCGGGCCAGGTCATGTTTGCGGTCATCAGCGATAACGCCACCAACGAACCGCACCGGCTGATTTCGGCATCGGTCGGGTTGGCCATCCCCAAGGATCCGACCAAGTACGGCTACCTTTCCGAGTACCACTCATTCGGCCAGCGGGAAGAAAGCGCCGGTGACTATGCCGAAGACCTGGCGGCCCAGATGCTCGCAACAACGCTCGGGGTTCAGTTCAATCCCGACACGAGCTATGACCAGCGCAAGGAAATCTGGAAGATCTCGAACGAGATCGTCCGCACGCAGAACATCACCCAGTCGGCAATCGGCAACAAAAGCGGTTTCTGGACGACGGTCGTCGCCGCGGCGGTGCTGATTACGCACATCCCGGAAGAACAGGTCGTAGAGGAAGACAACGGGCGCCAGGCTCGCCGCTAGCTAGTAGCGCTTTTCCAGGCCCGCGTCCGAGTAGTACTGTCTGAGAATCTCCCGGTAGTTCGCGCCACCCTCAGCCATCGCGACTGCCCCATCCTGGCACATGCCGACGCCGTGGCCCCAGCCGCGACCGGTGAAGGACACGTACCGGTTGCGTATCGTCATCGTGAATACCGCTGACTTCAACCCCATCGCCATGCGGAAATCGGGTCCCGGGACGCGCACTTTGCCGCGGTCGGTCGTAAGCTCGACACACTCTGCCCGGCCGGACCGGTCGATATCAACCTTGCAGCCACGCACATGGCACTTCTTCGCTGACAACCTGCCGGCCACGGCATCGAGGCTGTCCCTGCTCATGTTCGTCTGCCAGGAGGAATTCGGCTTGCCCGCGCAATAGGCCTTGCGGCCCCGCACGTGTCCGGGCGTGTCGGGGATGCTCTTCAGGTACTGCTTCGCCCCATTCGCGGTCACACCGCCGCAGTTGCCGTGGTAGAGCGCTTCGCAGACGTCCCCGCGGTATTCCAGCACCTCGCCCCGGGTCGCCGCTACCGCCTGCCGCGACAACTCGGTCTCGCGCTCGATTCCGCGGTACTCCTGGTCGCGCAGGTAGGAATCGAAGAGGTCGTGTCCGAGCCCCTTGCGCCGGCCGAGGCGGGTCATCGTGAAGCTGCGGGCCGCCACTGCCTGGGCCTTGGCGGCTTCGAGTGTGTGGGCGTTTATCGGGCCGATTTCGCAGGGGACAACGCCAAGCAGGTAGTCCTCGATTCCGAGCACGTTCACGACGGCAAGGTCGCCGTCGGTGGACGGAAACAAGAGGAGGCGGCCGCGGTAGCTCCGGTCGCCGACCCGGACGAGGCCGTCCTTATCCGCGGTTACGGACAACGTGTCCACGCTCAGCGGCGCAGCGGGCCCTCCGGTAACAACTAT
>CAZAKP010000121.1:0-9633 GCA_964485845.1 uncultured bacterium
GAGGGGCAGGGGGCGGGACCGGATAGTTCAGAATTCAGAAACCAGAGTGCAGAATCCAGAATGAGCGGGACCGGAAGGTCGCGCGGAGTTGATTCGGAGACGCGAGCCCTAATCTGCGATAGCTGCAAAATCGCTGGATGTCCGGGTCCGTGCGCTTGACAGTCGCTGGCCCGACATTAGAATCAGTCAATGAAATAGAGCCGGACTTGTCCGGCTGAGTGGTGTAATTCCGCGAAAAACGCACAAGGAGGAACTATGCGTAACGTTCTATGCTGCGCTTTGCTGGTGCCGATGCTGGCGCTGGCAGGCATGCTACAGCCGATGACGGCACTCGCGCCGGAGAACGGCACACCGAACGTAGCCCCGGCGCCGTCGCCGACGCCGGCACCGGCAAACCAGGGACCGAGTATCCCGCCGCGAGCCCTGATTGGTACCCTGGACACAATCGGCGGCACGACCTATGACTGGTGGGCCAACGGACCGAGGCTGACTTCGATTGTGGGCTCATCGGCGTACGGCGTGCACGCTCTGTGGATGTACTCGACCGCGACCACCGGCACGGACTTCCCGGACCGGAACATGCGATACAACTTCTACGACATCAGCACGCGCGCCTGGAACTGGCTTGACGTGGACCATATGCAGTCGGGCGTGAACGTGTTCGACAAGCGCGCGGGCTACGGCAACATCGACGCGGATACGGCCGGGAACGCGATTGTGTCGTGCCACACTACGAGCGGCAGCAACATCGTCCCCCGGGTTGCCAGAGACGCGGCCCCGGGCGCCGGTATCTTCGAATACGCCGACGGCGAACCCGTGCTCGGTGTCTGCCAGTGGCCGCCGATTGGGGTGAACCAGAACGGCCAGATCAACATCTTCCCGATTACCGACGCGTATGACCTGAGCTACAGCAACATCGCGCCGGGCAACTGGCCGACTTTCTCGACCCCGCTGACCGGGATAGTGCCGAGCCCGCTCTTCCCGACCCACAACATCGCGGCCTCGGGAGTGTCGAGCAAGGTCGCCTTGACCTGGTCGATCAGCCAGACGACGGGGATCGAGGATGCGTACGTGGACTACAGCACCGACGGCGGCGCGACCTGGGGCAACGGCCCGACGTTGCTCGACCTGCCGATGGCCTACGGCGGCGACACGGTGACGAGTTGTCACCTCACGTCCCTGTTCCCGTGGTATGACGCGCAGGACAAGTTCCACATCGTGGCCAACCTGATGCCGATGATCAATGACACCGGGTACATCCTGCCGTCTCAGATCTGGCACTATTGCCCGGACAATTCTCCGCAGTGGAGCCGGATTCACATCGCGTCGGTTGACCCGAACAACTTCCTCTACGCGATAGGCTACAACGCCACGCTGGCCTGCCGTCCGACCATCGGCGAGGACAACGACGGCAACCTGTACGTTGCCTGGGAGCAGTTCGACACGTTGAACTACGAGCCGACGACCTCACGCGCCCGTGCCGACATCTGGGTGTCGGGATCAGACGACAACGGGCTCACCTGGGGCGAGGGACTCAAGATCACCGATGCCGGCACTCACACGATGCGGTTCCCATCGATGATCGACCTGGCCATAGACGGCGGCTCTGACGAGGATACCGTCTGCATCCTGTACCTGGACGATTCCATCGCCGGCTTCTACATCCAGACCGAAGGCCCGGCTACTCCGAATCCGGTGGTCGTGCAGAAGATACCGGGCAATGAGATACCAAAGGGGAGCGGCGCAGTAGCCGAGCAGCGGCGAGCCGTGCCGGTGAGTCTCGATGCCTTCGCGTGGCCGAACCCGTTCAGCCGGGGCACGCGGCTGTCCTACGCCGTGCCGCAGCCCGGTAGTGTATCGCTGGAGATCTTCGACGCGGCCGGCAGGAACGTCCGTACGCTCGCGAGCGGCTGGAGCGGACCGGGCCGGTTCAGCGCAACATGGGACGGCAGGTCACAGTCCGGAGCATCGGTGTCGGAAGGCGTGTACCTCTACAGGTATTCGCTCAGCGGCCGGAGTATTACCGGGAAGCTGACGCTGACCCGATAGCGGGGAGCTTGGGCTAGAGACGGCGAAAACGGGGACAGCCCCGGGTAGCGCGAGGGCGCGCGGGGCAGGCCCCGTTTTCCAGACATGTCCCGCGGGGGGCGCCTGCTGCGGCGGGCGCCCTCCGCTGCCCGTGATTTCGGCGTTGAAACACAGAGCGCCCGTCGTGCGTCGCATACGCAGGTCAGAATGTCCGTCTGCGCTTGGCTGGGTGTCGGCTCCGGAGTCATCCTAGGACTTGACAAGGAGGCGATACTCTACTAGATTGAAGTGCGTGCAGGGGTGTACGGAATCCGGGAGAACGCATGACTCGGCCAGCATGCCAAGGGCGGCTTGAGTCGAAATTGTACCCACTGCGCAGCCGGCAGGGCGGTGAGCGCGTCGGTCTTTGCCTCCGTCCTGATTCCCGCTGCGGCAGGGGAGAACGGAAACGATGGAGTGATGGCAGCAGCCCGTCGAGCAACCGGCCGACGGCAACGCTGCCGGACCGCGATAAAGGAGGAGACCGATGCGCAGTGTCCTATGTCTTGCGCTGCTCGCGCCGGCACTGGTGCTGGCGGCAGCCACGGTACAGCCGGTAACCGCGATGGTGTCGGAGAACGGTACACCGGAAGTGACGACGTCGCCGACACCGGCGAATCAGGAGCCGAGTATCCCGCCGCGGGCGCTGGTCGGTACGCTGGACACAGTCGGCGGCACAACCTACGACTGGTTGGCGAACGGCCCGGTGTACAGGATGATCGCAAATGCGCCGGGCTGGGGTGTGCATGTCGTCTGGATGTACTCGGCCGCAACCACCGGCCAGGATTTCCCTGACCGCAACATGCGCTACAACTTCTACGACTACGCTACTCACGCCTGGAACTGGCTTGACGCGGACTACATGCAGTCGGGCGTCAACGTGTTCGACAAGCGGGCAGGCTATGGCGACATTGATGTCGACACGGCAGGGAACGCGATTGTCGGGGGCCACGTCGTGAGCGGGAGCAACGTCGTACCGCGGACCGCCAGAGATGCGGCTCCGGGCGCCGGCATCTTTGAATATGCCGACGGAGAGCCCGTGCTCGGGGTCTGCCAGTGGCCGCCGATTGCGGTGAATCCGGACGGCAGGATACACATCTTCCCGATGACTGACGCGTACGACATGAGCTACAGCAACATCGCGCCCGGCAACTGGCCGAACTTCTCGACGCCGCTGACCGGGATTGTCCCCAGTCCGGGCTTCTGCTGCCACAATATCGCTGCTTCGAGAGTGTCGAGCAAGGTGGCGCTAGTCTGGGAGATCTCGACCAATACCCCGGAGGATGCGTACGTGGACTACAGCACCGATGGCGGTGCGACCTGGGGTAACGGACCGACGCTGCTCGACCTGCCGGTGGCTTTCGGCGGCGACACCGCGACGAGTTGCTATATTACGTCGCTCTTCCCGTGGTATGACCGGCAGGATCGGTTCCACCTGGTCGCCAACCTCATGCCGATGATCAACGATACCGGCTACATCTTCCCGGCAGCGATCTGGCATTACTGTCCGGACAACACGCCGCAATGGAGCCACATATACACGGCGGCGGTCGACCCCAACGACTTCCTCTACGCGATAACGTCGAATGCAGCACTGGCCTGCCGTCCAAGCATCGGCGGGGATGACGACGGCAACCTGTACGTCGTCTGGGAGCAGTTCGACACGCTGAATTACGATCCGACCACCTCGCGCGCCCGCGCCGACATCTGGGGGAGTGGTTCACACGACAACGGGCTCACCTGGGGAGACGGCTTCAAGCTGACCGAGGCCGGGACTCATTCGCTGCGGTTCCCGTCGATTATCGACCTCGCGGTCGAAGGCGGCTCGGACCCGGATACCGTATGGGTCGTCTACGAGGACGATTCGGTGTCGGGCTTCTATGTGGCCGCCGGCACGCTTCCGTCCGAGGGTCCGGCGAGTCCCAACCCCATTGTGGTTCAGAAGCTGTCGACGGGCGTTGAGACGAGGTGGTGGTACGCGGTGGCAGAGGAGAAGGATGTTAAACCGGCGCTGATGGGCGCGGCCGCGTGGCCGAATCCGTTCAGCCATGGTACCCGGTTAACCTATGCGGTGCCGCATCGCGGCAACGTGTCGCTCGACATCTTCGACGCTGCCGGCAGGAACGTCCAGACGCTGGTGAGCGGCCGGAGCGAGCCGGGCCGGTTCAGCGTGAACTGGGACGGCAGGTCCGAGTCCGGAGCGCCGTTGTCGGAAGGCGTGTACCTGTACCGGTACTTGCTCAACGGCCGGCAGACCACCGGGAAGCTGACGCTGACCAGGTAGCTAGAGTTTGGGCTAGAACCCGGCGAAAACGGGGACAGTCCCGAGGAGCGCGAGAACGCGCGGGACGGCCCCCGTTTTCCAGTCATGTTCCGCGCGGGGCGCCCGCTTCGGCGGGCGCCCTCTTACTATCGGGTTTGACAGGCGGGCGCGGGCCGACTAAGCTGAATCATGGGCACAAGACTCACGATACTGCTGTCGGTCGCACTTGTCCTGGCTTCAGTCGGTTCGGCGGCCGACTCTCTGTCGGTGCCGGCGCTGGTTGGTCAGGACATCTATCATGCGCACCGGGCGCTCAAGAAGCTCGGGCTGGTGTCGGAGTTCGAACAGGTGGCAGTCGATACGGCGCTGGCGTCGCTATTCGTCGTTACGTCGCAATCGCCGGATTCGGGTGCTGTGGTTCGGGCGGGTGATACGGTTGTCTTGAGTTTCAACCATCCGGGTATACTCTGCTACTGGAATCGTTCGGTCATCCCCCTGCTGGGCGACTTCGAAAACACGGTGGGTTTCTACAAGGTGCAGAAGCCGCCGCAGCCGATTGCGCTGGAGCCAGCCGGCTATCCGGAGGAGTTGAAGCAGTACAACTTCAGCGGTACGGCCGGCGCGGAGGCGCTGGTTGATTTCGATGGCGCGGTTCTGGCAGCCCGGATTGTGCGGTCTTCGGGCTATGGGGCTGCCGATTCGTCGGCCTGCGCCTCAGCCCTGCACAGCTCGTTTGCCCCGGCCGAGCACAACGGACAGCCGGTGCGGGTCTGGTTCCCGCTACCGTATCATTTCCAGTTCAAGGAAGACAAGACCCTGCCCAGTTCAGTCCGCCAGGCACGCGACCCGACCGAACCGCCATGATCCGCCAGGCGGGAAGCTCGATATCCGAAGGCGAGTGACGGAGTCCGGTCCAAGCCAGCTCAAGCCCGAGCCCGGCCCCAATCCCGGTCTTAGTCCCCAGCCCCTGATCCCTGCTCCTAAAACGGTATGTCGTCCAGTTGGTCCTTGGGGATGTCCGGCTCTTCCTCAACCGGTCCGGCCGCAGGCCCCGGCGTGAAATCGGGTTTGTCGAGGACCTGGGTCCGTGTCGAGTTTATATCGACCGCGTAGCGTTTTTCTCCGTCCTTGCCTTCCCACGAGCGACTGCGGAGCTGGCCCTCGACCAGCACGGCCGATCCCTTCCTCATCGTCTTGCTCAGGCGTTCGGCCGATTGGCCCCAGATATTGACGTTGAAGAAGGAAGTGTCTTCCTTCCACTCGTTGCTCTGCTTGTCCAGCCAGCGGCGATTCACGGCGATCCGGTATCCCAGCACGGCTGCTCCTGAGGGCGTGTAGCGCAAGTCCGGGTCCATCGTGACCCGGCCCAGCAGCACTACGTAATTCAGGCTGCCCAGCCGGATCGGCGTGCCCGGGGTGCGCTGGGTTCGTTCAGGCTCAGACATTGGGCGTCTCCGGGGCCGCCTCGGGCGCCGGGGCGGGCTCGGTCGCGGCCGGTGGCTTGGGTAACGGTTTGCAGATGAACGCCAGGCGCATCAGACCTTCACGGTGCCGCATCTCGTGGCGGAACTTCTCGGGTATCGTCGACGGGCCCGAGAAGTTGATGTAGAGGTAGTTGGCCTCGTTGTGTTTCTTGATCGGGTAGGCAAGCGCCCGGCGCTCAATCTGCTCGTCGGCGACAGCGGTCGCGCCGCTCGCGGCCAGCAGGTCTTTGGAGTCCTGGGCGAGTTTCTTGACGTCACCCTCTGCAAGGTCCGGACTGACAATCATTGCGAGTTCGTAGTTGTTCAAACTTCCTCCTCAGGGATTGGCGGAAAACGGTTGGCGATTCTACTGGGGACGATCCTTGGCATGTTACCTGAACTTGACGAGCAGGACGTCGCCGTCCTGCACGACGTAGGTCTTGCCTTCAACCTTGACGTGGCCCTTGTCGCGGCAGGCGTGGAAGTCGCCGCAGGCGACGAGGTCACGATAGTTGACCACTTCGGCGCGGATGAACCCGTGGCCGATGTCGGTGTGAATCATGAACGCGGCGTCGAGCGCGGTGATGCCGGCCGGCGCCGCCCAGGCGCGCGACTCGACGCCCTTGATTGTGTAGAAGCGGATCAGGCGGAGCGCATCGAAGCAGCGGGTGACGATGCCGGCCGGGCCTTCGGGGTCGAGATTCAGCGATTTCCGCAGCTCGACCCGGTCCGGTTCGGCAAAGTCGTTCATGCAGGTCTCAAGCGCAGCGGAGAAGAGCAGGCTGGTCCGGGCTGCTGTCGCCGGGAACATGGCCCGGTCGGCGGGCTCAGTATCCGAGCAGTTCACAGCATAGATGACCGGCTTGGGCATGATGAGGCCGAGCTCGCGGGTTGCGTGGCTCTGCTCGGCGGTGAGGGCCGGGCGCTCGTCCCGGGCCAGCGCCGAGTGGAGACTCTCGAGCGCCCCGAGCAGCAGATCGTGTTCGGGCGACTTCGGCTCCTTGCGCACGTGTTCGAGCCGCTTGTCCACTATCGCGAAGTCGGCAATCGCCAGTTCGGCTTCGACTACCGCGACGTCACGGTCCGGGTCAACGGTGTCGAGCACGTGCGGAATATCGCCGGCGTTGAAGGCGCGGACGATATGGAGAATCAGGTCGGCCTCGCGGATGTGGCCGAGGAACTTGTTGCCCAGCCCCTCGCCGGCGCTGGCGCCTTTGACGAGCCCGGCGATGTCGACGAACTCGATGTGCGCCGGCGTTGCTTTCTCGGGTTTGAGAATCCGCGCGATGCGGGCGAGACGTTCGTCGGGGACGAGTACCACACCGACGTTCTGCTCGATGGTTGTGAACGGATAGAGGTCGACCTTCGCGCTGCCCGCGGTGAGCAGGTTGAAGAGCGATGATTTGCCGACGTTCGGCAACCCGACAAGGCCGACTTTCATCCCGCTGACTCCGGTTCGGCGTCGGGCGCCGCCATCGGGTTGAAGCGGTTCATCGCCCGCTCGATCCCCTGGGTCACCACGGCGATACAGGCGTCGGCGGCGCGCTGGAGTACCTCGGACAGCACTTCTTCCTGTTCCGCCGGGAAACGTTCAAGGACGTAGTCGATTCCGTCGCTGCTGTGGGCCGGGGCGTCGATGCCAACACGCAGGCGCGGGAAATCGCTCCGGCCAAGCTGGGCGATGATTGAGCCCAGCCCCTTGTGGCCGCCGTCCGAGCCGGAGGGACGGAGGCGGAGCCGGCCGAACGGCAGGGCCATGTCGTCGCAGACAACAAGCAGTTCGTCCGGCCTGCGTTCGAGCTGTTTCTTCACCACGATGCCCGATTCGTTCATGAACAGCAGCGGTTTGACCAGCAGCAGTTGGCCGAAACGGCCCCCGTCGGACCGTGCCTTGCCCGAGAACTGACGACGCGCCACCTCCCGGTCAGGATACGACCGGAACCGGAACCCGAGCCGGGCAGCGAGGGCATCCACTACCATGAAGCCGGCGTTGTGCCGCGTGAGGGCATAGCGGGGCCCAGGATTGCCGAGTCCGACAATGGTCACCGACCTACTTCTTTTCCTTCTTCTTCTCTTCTTTTTTCTCTTCCTTCTTCTCGCCCTTGGCCTCGGCCTTGGCTTTGCCCTTGCCCTTGCCCTTCTCTTCCTCGCCCTCGGCCTCTTCCTCGCTCGGCTTCTTCTCGGTGATCACCTCGGGCTCGGCCGGGCCGGCCTCGGCCGCCGCCGCAGCCTCGGCCGCGGTCGGTTCCTCGGTCAGCTTGCGCGGTATGAGAACGGCTACGATCGGCGAGTCGAGGGGCAGCGCGTACTCAAGGTCGGGGCGGCCCAGGTCCTTGATGTGGATGCTGTGACCGATCTTGAGACTGGTGACGTCAATCTCGAACCGCTCGGGAATCGCGTCAATCGCGGCATGGACCGGAACCTGCCGGAGCACGTGATCGAGCATGCCGCCCTGTTTGACTCCCTCGGCCGCGCCATGGACGATAACCGGCACGTTCATCGTGACCTTCTCGCCGGGATGGACCTGCTGAAAATCGACGTGCAGCAGGGCACCGGTCATCGGATTGCGCTGGAGGGTCTTGATGACGCATTTCTGCGCGGGCGCGCCGTCGACCTCCACGTCGACAATCGGGCTGTGGCCGCGGATCTGGTCGAGCAGCCGGTTGAACTCGTGGGCCGACATCGCGAGCATCAGCGAGGGTTCGCCGTGTCCGTACATCACCGCGGGCAGAGTCCCGTTGCGGCGAAGCCGGCCGACCTTGCCTTTGCCGGTGTCGGTGCGTTGGGTTGCTTTGACTGTGTATGCCATGTTCTCCTCTACATGAATAATGAGCTGACCGACTCGCTGCGGTGGGTGCGGAGGATTGTGTCCGCAAACAGCGACGCGACGGGCAGCACTCGAATCTTGCGAATCTGCTTCTTGCGGGGCAGGGGCAGCGTATCGGTGATGATCATCTCATCAAGCGGCGAAGCCTGAATCTTCTTCACCGCGTCCCCGGAGAAGACGCCGTGAGTGGCGACGGCCATCACCGACCTGGCGCCATGCTTCAGCAGTGCGCGCGCGGCCTTAATCAGCGTGCCGCCGGTGTCGACCATATCGTCGAAAACTATCGCGTCGAGGCCTTCTACCTCGCCGACGACGTTCATGACTTCCGCCTTGCCGGGCTCGGAACGGCGTTTGTCGATGACCGCGAGCGGCATCTTGTCCATCAGCCGCTGGGCGAAGCCGCGCGCCCGGTTGGCCCGGCCGGTATCGGGCGCGACCACGGTGCAGCCGTCGACCCCGCGCTTCAGAAAGAAATCAACCAGCACCGGCGTCGAATAGAGGTGGTCGACCGGGATGTCGAAGAACCCTTGGATCTGCTCGGCGTGCAGTTCCATAGTCAGCACGCGGTCAGCGCCGGCGCGTTCAATCAGGTTGGCAACCAGCTTGGCCGAGACCGGGACGCGGGGTTTGTCCTTGCGGTCCTGGCGCGCGTAGCCGAAGTACGGGATGACCGCGGTAATCCGCTCGGCCGACGCGCGGCGGAGCGCGTCAATCATCAGCAGCAGTTCCAGCAGGTTGTCGGCCGGCGGCTGCGTAGACTGGATGACAAATGAGTCGCTTCCGCGCACGCTCTCCATGATATTGATGCGGATTTCGCCGTCCGCAAACGTCCTGACCTCGGCTGCGCCGGGCTTGACGCCGAGGTGTTCGCAGATGTTCAGGGCCAGGGGGGTATTTGCCCGGCCGTGGAAGATTTTGAGCTCACCTTGCATGTTACCTCGCTTATGCGGACCTTAGGCTGGGGCGGAAGGACTCGAACCTTCATAACAGGATCCAAAGTCCTGGGTCCTGCC
>CAZAKP010000122.1:0-9555 GCA_964485845.1 uncultured bacterium
GCCGCGCCGGGAACGCGGACGATGCACGAACTCATGCGCGAGGCGCTGCAGGAGAGCCAGCCGCCGGAGTTGCGCAGGAGCGTACACTTGTTCCTGCACGAGTACTATGCGAAACAGCTCGAAGGACTGGAGGCCAAGAGCATCACCGACCAGCATAGGACTGGCCTGGTTGAGGCCTTCTATCACGCCAGGCACGCGTGGAGCGCCGAGCAACTCTGGTCCTGGCTTGAGTCCGCATCTCGTGTCTTCCGCGAGGCTCACCAGCCCCGACTGCTGTCGCCCCTCTATCGAGAGGTCGTTCAGGCGCTTGAGGCTGAACCCGGCACGAATCACCCGGACATCGCGACCGCTGTCTTCAGACTTGCTGACGAGCTCAGGAAGATGGACGACTTCGATGAAGCCGAGGCGTTGCTCCGTCGCGCCCTGGCGATTGTCGAGACCGGGCACGGGCCAGAGCATCCCTTCTGCCCGAAAATCCTTGTCGTTCTGGCCAACTTGCTGTGGGCAAGGGGACGATACGAGGAAGCCGAGGTTCTGTCCCGGCGCGCGGTTCGGCGACTCGAAACCGAACCGGGCAAGGACGGTGCCGGGCGAACGGACGCGCTGTGCAGCTTGGCCAAGGTCTTAACATTCCAGCGGAAGTATGATGAGGCAGAAGATCTGCTGCGGCGAGCGCTCGCGGGATGCGAGACTGAGCTTGGGCCGCAGCATGACGTAACCACGACTGTCGTAAGCCATCTCGCCTTGCTGTACTTCGAACAGGCCCGCTACTCCGAGGCTGAACCACTCAACCGTCGCGCGCTTGAAATCCGGCGGAAGTCGTTGGGGGAGAAGCACCCGACCGTCGCGGGCGCGATGTTGAGCTACGCGGGCGTCCTGCTCCGGCTCGGCCGGCATGTTGAGGCCGAGCCGATACTGCAGCGGGCGCTGTGGATCTATGAGCAAACCCTCGGCCCTGAACACAACTACACGGCGATGGCCACGAACAACCTCGCTGCCCTGCTCTTCGAGGGGGGCCGGTATGCCGAGGCGGAGGCGCTGGGTCGCCGCGCTCTGGCTGTACAAGTGAGGAAGCTCGGTTCGAATCACGTCCAAACGGTGAGGACGGCCGACTTCCTGATCATGATGCTGGCTAGGCAGGGCAAGTACGCCGAAGCTGAGCCGATGGCTCTGCACGCGGTGGAGGACCGAGAGAAGCAGCGGGGTCCGGACCATCCGGAGACGGCACAGGCCCTGCACCGCGCCGGCGTCGTTTTCAGCGGTCAGGGCCGCTATGCCGAGGCCGAGACGTTCCTGCGCCGAGGCCTGGAAATCCGGACCAAGGCACTCGGCCCGGAGAACCGGCTCACGCTTGGGTCACTGCATGAAATGGCACTGCTCGAAGAAAGGCGAGGCAGATACACGGAGGCAGAATCGCTATACCGGGATACGTTGGAGAAGCGAACGCGAGTGATGGGTCCGGATTATCCTCTCGTCGCAGATACTGCACACCAGCTTGCCGGAGTCTGTGCGCGCGACGGCCGATACGAGGAAGCCGAGTCCCTCTTTCGCCGGGCTTTGGCGATTCGCGAGAAGGCGTTCGGTCCGAATCACACATTCGTGGCGGAAACGCTTGAAGGCCTGGCCAAGGTCTGCGAACAGACCGGCCGCGCCGCCGAGGCGCAGGGATTCGCGGAGCGCGCCAAGGCAATCCGCGACAAGAACGTAGCGGCAGCGCAAGCGCAAGCCCCAAGCCTAAGCTAGGAACATGCCGCTGGCACCGAAGCGCAGGCCGCCGGGGCGAAGGCAGCAGCCAGCAGACAAGTAGGCCGTAGACAGTTCTGCCAGAAGACAATCTGGAGGTCGCAGCGCGGCCACTTGCCGGCCTCGGGTTTGCCGCGGGCGATGGTGTTGTCGCTCGGTGACTTAGTCCCCATCGCGGTCTTCACAGCAGGTTCCCAGCGCAGGTCTCCCAGTGCGATTCGGGCTCGGAGAAGGCGGAAGGGCCGAATGCGCCATCTATATGTTGTACCCAGCACCCACCCGAACCACAATTCTGCCGTGGGGTGGTCTGCCCCCAGATTGCCCGGAGGGTAGTAGTCCGCGACCCAGCCGAAGACACGATGGAGGATTCAACCCAAGTGCTGTCGCGGGCCTAGATGAGATGAACGATGTCAGGTTCAGGCTGAGGTCAAGGTTGAGGTTGAGCTGGAGGTACAGAAACAGGTTGAGGTTCAGGTAGAGGTTGAGATTCAGGTTGAGGTCGAGGTTGAGGTACTGGTCGAGGTCAAAGCTCAGGTCCAGATTGAGAAACGGTGTGAGAAACGATGTGGGCCACGATGTGAGCTATGGTGACAGCTACAATACGATGTCCGGCGATGGGCCTGGGTTGAGACGCAGGTCCAGGTTGAGGCCACGGTCGAGGCTGTCACTTCCCTCATCATCTGTCCGATCATCCGCGTTCGCCGGTTCCGGCCTTTCCTGCTCGACTTGACACTTGGCCAGTTTTGGACATCCTTATTGAGGGAACGATGATTTCACACCACTATTTCAGCTGGAAGCGCTGCAGCGCCTAGCTGGGCGAACTCGGAATGGAACCGTTTTCACGCGCCTCCACCAGACCGGCGAGGTCCAATTGATCGGCAAGTTCGGTGCGAAGGTCCCCGTGCTCAGGCGCTGGGTTAAGGCCGCCGTATTTGCCGTCATTGCGCTGCTACCGCCGCTGGTTGCGTTCGGAGCGGAGGCCGGGACTCTTACGCGAGTTCTTACCACGCTCCACATCGCAAACTCCTGGCTCCCGCAGCCGCTTTCGCTTGGGGCAGAGGTTTATGTCCTGACTCTGGCATGGACTCTGTTCTTCAGCGTCCTGGCGCTCATCTACGCAACCGAACCGAAGCCGGAGGTAGTCGAGGAGAGCGAGCACGAGGACTTCTTTGACGAGTTCGCCGCCGAGCCCGAACCGGAGGTTCGCGCAGTGCCCGAGGTCAGCCCAGAGCCCGAAGCTCGCGCGGCAAGCCGGCCGCAGGCCGCGGGCGATGACTCCATGCCCGTGATACACAGCCTGCCCGAGGCTCAGGCCTGGCTCAAGAAGGGGAACGAGTTGCACGCCCAGGGCCGCTACGACGAGGCAACCGCCCACTTCGACAAGGCGCTCAAGATCTACCCACGCCTCGCCAACGGCTGGGCCGGCAAGGGACGCGCCAGCAATGCCCTGGGTCAGTACGAAGAGGCACTCCACTGTTATGATGAGGCGCTGCGGCTCGACCCGCGGGACGCGACCGCCTGGCACGATAAGGCCAATACGCTCTGCGCTCTGGGCCGGCTGGAGGGCGGACTCAACTGCTACAATGAGGCATTGATAATCGACCCGCGCAATGCGAAAGCCTGGAACAACAAGGGCATCTGTCTGGCCAGTCTCGGCCGGCCCGAGGAGGCCATCCCCTGTTGTGAGAAGGCCATCGCGCTCGATCCGACGTACGCTACGGCCTGGCATGCCAAGGCGGCCATCGATGAACGACTGGGGCGAATCGAGGACGCGATTGCTGCCTATAGGCAGTTCATTGCGCTCGCTTCCGACCGCGATGCAGCGGCAGTCGAGAGAATCCGGCGGCACCTTAGCGCGCTGGAAGCCGAAGACAAGGCCGGGGTCTAGCCGACCCGACGCCGGGCAACCGGCGAGAGCAGCCTGGCGGGCGGGTTCTGTCCAACCGGGCGCGAAGCAGGTTGCGCGTACGGGTTCCAGCAAACCGGTATTGGGGCCACGAACGAACGACACGAAACGCACGGGTGCAGGATGCCACATGTCCGTTCCACTCCGTTTTCGTGCCTTCGTGGCCGGCTGGATCGGATTCGCGGCGGACGCCTGCGGCTTGACCGAAGGGTGGACCGTGGTCTATAATCTCTGACCAGATACTCGTTCTACCAAGAGGAGATTGCACGATGTCTAAACGATTCGCACTGCTACTCGGCGCCGCGCTGGCACTGGCCGCGGCGCAACCGGTAATTCCGTACGACTCGCTGATGGTCGACCGAGTCGGGGCCGACGGCGTGATTGACAATGAGGATGGGCGGGAGTACCCGGCCACCTACACCGACAAGGCGTCGGGTCTGACCGTTCACTGGGGGTTCGACGACAGCCTGATATACGTCGGGCTTGAGACCAAGGGCCGCGGCTGGGTGGCAATCGGGTTCGGTTCGGCCACCATGGACAAGTCGAACATGATAATGGGATACTACACCGACGATTCGACCGATGTTGTGAACCAGGTCGGAGCCGGGCACGCTCATGCCCGCCCGCCGCAGTCGGATACGGTCATCCGTGAGGCCGACATCGACTTCGACGATGAAACCGGCATCACCGCCATGGAGTTCGTCTATCCGCTCGAGTTCCCGACCGGTGGGGCACTGGCGATTCCGGGGCTTGAGCCGGGCGGAACCTGCGAGGTTATCCTCGCGCAGAACACCAGGAGCGTCTCACTTAATGCCAAGCACACCAACCTGAGTACGCTGAAGGTGAAGCTGGCAGATAAGCCGCAGCCGAAGCAGCCGGAATAGCCCGGGACGGGGCGAAGTCAGGGCCGAAGCACTCGGTCGGGTTGAGCGCCTTCTTACCTCTGCCGCTCGCCCCGTTACCTTGACTTTCCTGAGGTAGTAGCTATTGTCTGTCTCGCCATGAGACATCTTATCGTTCCCGTTCTGGCCGTCCTGGCGCTGGTCGCGTGTTCCGGCAAATCCGGCCCGCCGGTAGTTGCGGTCGTCAATGGTGAGAAAATCACTGCCACCGACGTCGAAGCGATGCTCCCCTGGAATCTCGATTCACTCCGGGCCGATACGGTGAAGAAGCAGGTGCTTTCCGGCATCATCGGCCGAAAGCTGTTCGCCCAGGAGGCGAAGCGCGATGGCATGGAGAAGGATGCCGAGTACGAGGTCGAACTGGAGCAGAAGGCGCTCGTGAACCAGCGGTTGTACGATACGGTTACCGCTGCGGGCAACCGGCTGACCGAGGCGGAGCTGCAGGCCGCCTACAAGCTGCTGCAGACCGAGGCGCACCTGCGGCTGATTTCGGTTCCGGACGAGAGCCTGGCGCGGCGGCTGGCGGTCCAGCTCGACCAGGGCGCGGTCTTTGAGTCGCTGGCCGGCAGATACTCAAAGCACGCCAGCGCGGTCAAGGGCGGGGACGCCGGTTTCATGCCGCTGCTTTACATCGATGCTCCGCTGCGAACAAGGGTGATGGCCCTGCAGCCCGGCCAGCATACCGAGCCGACGCCGGTGGCCAATGCCTGGCAGGTTGCGATGCTCGTGGAGACGCGACCCGCCGACCCGGGCCCGGCGCCGCTCGAGCAGTATCGGCCGGAATTCGAGCCGCGAATGAAGCAGCTGCGGCGACGGGAGCTGGCCAACGAGTACCTGACCAAGCTGCGGCAGCGCATCACCTACCAGCCGGCCGGGCTCGATGTCCTGTGCAAACCGGTCGACTCGATCACCGAGGCCGACAAGGACGTCGCCGTCGCCTACCGGGACAACTCGAAGTACGTGAAGGTGGCCAGGCTCCTTCCGGTCGCCGCGCGGTTCCCGGTTGATCTCGACTCGGCGATGAAGAAGTACGCCGTGCGCCGCGCCATCGAAGAGGACCTGATGTACGAAGACGCGCTGCGCATGGGCCTCGACAAGGCACCGGATATCGTGCGCCAGCTCGCGGCCAAACGCGAGGATGTGCTGTACCGGGCATTGTACAAGAAGGAAGTTGCCGACAAGATCGATGTGTCCGATGCCGACGTGATGGACTATTTCCGGCAGAACCGACAGAATTTCGCCTCCCCGGATTCAAACCGGGTCGCGAGTATGATCCGCAGCCGGCTGCTGACCGAGCGCCGCGACGCCAGGATGGAGGAATACCTGGCCGAGCTGAAGGCAAAGGCGAAGATTACGATTGACGACGCGGCGCTCGCCGCCGTGAAGAAGGAAGCGACAGCAAGCGTTAATCCCAAGCGATAAGGAGCAACGATGAGAAACCGATATCTACTGATTCCGGCGGCGGTGCTGGCGGCAGCGGCCTTGCTGGCCGGCTGTGGCGAGCAGAAGAGCACGCCGACCCCCGGCGGGACGGTGCTCGTAAGCGTCAACGGCGACAGACTGACGGCGCCGGAGCTTGATTCGCTCTCGCCGGAAGGATACCAGATCACCCGCGAGAATCTGCCCAAGATCCTCGACAAGTGGGTTTCGAACACGCTGATGTACCAGGAGGCGGTGCGCCGCGGGATCGAGAAGGAACCGCAGGTGCAGGCGCACCTGAAGCGGATCGAACACGACTATCTCGTCAATGAACTGCTCGACCGGCTGACTTCGTCAATCAAGGTTGGTCCGGACCAGTTGATGCAGTATTTCAACCAGCACAAGGAAGAGTTCAGCTACGAGGTGAAGATCACCCGCATCGTGATGGCCGACAGCCTGCTGGCGGCGCAGACCCTGGCCGAGATCCGGGCCGGGGCCGATTTCGCGAAGCTGGCCAGGGAGCGGTCGCAGGACATGACGCTCGAGGCCGGCCAGGAGTCGCGCTACTTCGCCCGCAACGTCGGCGACCCGCGGATGGGCGGCGACCCGACGGTGGCCGAGGCCGTTTTCGCGCTCGCGCCCGGAGAAGTCTCCGACGTCATTCCGAGCCAGGAAGGCTACCAGATCATCAGGCTGGTTGACAAGAAGAAGGTGAAGGCGGACGCGACCTTCCCCGAGGTGAAGGACGAGATCGACGCGATTCTTTCCTATCGCCGGAGCCAGGCGATGGTCGACAGCGTGCTCACGTCGCTGCGCGAGAAGGCGAAGATCGAGCTGAAGCCGGACGCCTACTTCCAGTCCGAAGGCAAGTAAGAAGTACAAACGACCAAGGACGAAGCAATCAGAGAAGCAGGAAAGGGGAAGATCGGAGGCGGGTACCCGCGCTTTCGCCTTTCCCGCCTGGTCTGTTCTTTGTCCCTGGTGCTTGTCGCTCTGGCCGCGGCGTCGGCGGCTGAGCCGGCCGACAGCATCGTCGCGGTGGTCGGCGACGAGCTGATTCTCTCGAGCGAACTTTCCCAGGCGGCCAACTTCCTGCGGCTGTCGCAGCCCGACACCGTCCTGTCGGATTCGGTGGTCGCGGACATTGTCCTCGGGCGGCTGGTTGACGACCTCGTGCTGGAGGAGCAGGCGCGGCGCGAGTCGGTCGAGGTCGAGCCCTCCGAGGTCGCGGCCGAGGTGGATGCGAACATCGCCGCGGTGAAGGAACGCTTCGGGGACGAGGAGCGGTTCCAGGAGGCACTGGCGGCCGAAGGTTACACCGAACGGGCGCTGCGCCAGAGGTACCAAGAGGACTCGCGGCGCAAGCTCCTCGCCCGCAGGCTGATGGAGAAAGAGGGGCTCACCCAGATCTATATCTCACCGGCCGAAGCCGAGCGGTTCTACAGCGAGAATCGAGATTCGATCGCCCGGGTGCCGGGGCGAGTGATGCTCGCTCACATTCTGATTGCGTTCACACCCGGCCCGACCGCGGATTCGGTCGGCCAGCGCCGGATGACAGAGGTGATGGACGTGCTGGCGCGGGGCGGCGACTTCGCCACCGTGGCGAGTTCGTTCTCCGACGACCGCAGGACCGCGGCCCGGGGCGGTGAGCGCGGCTGGGTGGATATGGCGGAACTGCCGCCGGAGCTCATGATTGTCTTCTCCCAGCTGAAACCCGGCCAGATCTCGCCGCCGTTCCCGAGCCGCGAAGGCTACATGACCGTGCAACTCGAGGAGAAGAGCCCGGAGCGCGTCCGTTTCCGGCAGATACTCATCCGCGTGCCGGTGACCCGGAGCGATACGACCAGGGCGCGGAATCTCGCCGCCGCGATCCGCCGCCAGGCGATGGAAGGCGCGCCGTTCGATTCACTCGCCCGGTTCTACTCGCAGGACCCGGTGACCGCCGATTCCGGGGGCCGTCTCGGCGAGTTCCTCGTGGCCGGCCTGGCCCCGCCGTTCGACCAGGTGGTCGCCGGCATGGACTCGGGCGACGTGAGCGAGCCGGTGCTTTCCGAGCACGGCTGCCATATCATCAAGGTAACGGCCAAGCATCCGGAACGGACTCTCTCCTACCTCGAACTGCAGGAGAACATCCGTAACTACCTGTACCAACAGCGACTGAACGAGCGGCTCGCGGCCTATCTTGACCGCGTGCGCAGCAGGGTATACGTCAAGCGTTTTGACCGGCCGGGGCAGTCTGAGTAGCAATGGTCAGAGGACCCGGTTCAGGAGCGGTTTGAAGCGCGCCGCATTGCTGCTGATGGTCGCCGTTTGCGCGCTGGCCGTGGCCCAGACCCGTCCCGCTGATCCGGATACTGTGTCACGGGCCGAGGTCGTGCTCGCGGCAAAGCAGGCGTTGGAAACGGCGAGCCGGAACCTCGGCCGCTGGCTGACGACCGTCATCATCGCCGTGCTGATTGCGGCCGGGATCGCCGTCTGGCGGATCTGGGCGCTGGGCCGACAGGTGACGCGGCTGGAAGACCTGCGTGCGGCGTGGGAGACCCGGTTCGCCGCGACGGCCGACGAAGTGCTGCGTTTGAAGCGGAAACTCGCCGATTCGGAGAGCCGGACCGACAAACTCGAGGCCGACATGGCCGCCCTGCACCCGGCTGAGCCCGATGCCGCGACCGCGCAGGTGGCGATGGTGCAGTCCGAGCTCGTCGGGGTGCGCGAGCGGCTCGACCGGGCCGAGGAAGGCCTCGAAGCCGTCGCCGACCACTCCGTCGCGACGACGCAGGAGCGCGCACTGGTCGAAGGTCTGGTTAAGACCGTGGCCGCCGAGAGAGCCAGGATTGATGGCATGGTCAAGGCCGCTGCCAAGGAACGGGCCACGGCTGAAGACCTGGTTAGGTCCGCGGTCCAGGCTCAGGGCGCGGCCGAGGCCGCAGCCGTCCGGGCCGAAGCCGTCACCCGGCGGACAGCGGCGGTCGACTCGGTGCGAGACGGCGATGAGAAACTGGCCGGGCAGCAGTACCCGGCAGCCGTGCAGGCTTACAGCCTGTGCCTCGAACTGCTGGCGGGATGTCCGTCCGACGAACCGGGGCTGCGGTTCCACGCGCTTCAATGCCGGGCGCTCGCCAATCTGCGTCAGCGTGAGTTCGGCAAAGTGCTCGCCGATGCGGCCGAGATTGAGGGCGTGGCCGTGGATCGGGCGCAGGGCGCGGCCCGGCTCCTCGCCGGCGTCGCTCGTCTGTGGCAGGGCGACGTGGCGCAGGCCCTCAAGGACTTTGCCGGGGCGATCGGGCAGGATGCGGCTGCGCGTACGGTCATTCTGCAGGATGAAGACATCGCCGCGTGGGTGAAGGTCAACCCGAAGAAGGCCGGCCCGGTGAAACGGTTCATCCGGGAAGAGACCCGGAAGTCGAAACAGCTCCGCCGACCGCAGTAGAAGAACCCGTCCGCCAGCCCTGAGTTCCAGCCGACAACTTGTTCGGGGGCAGCGTGGGATGCGGCGCCACTGGATTGGGATCACCGGGGCGGCACGGGCCGCGGCTGTCAACGCAGAGCGAATCTGTCATACCCCCTGCAAAGCTGAAATGTCACAGG
>CAZAKP010000123.1:0-7179 GCA_964485845.1 uncultured bacterium
GGGTGAGGCGTGTTCCCGGCCCGCTGAGCCGGACGAAGAATGTGCCGGCCGGAACCCGCCCGCCGGACGGCTGCTTCCGATCCCAGGGCCAGGAATGCCGGCCGCAATCGAGCGGTCCCCGGAACACGCTCGCTACGAGGCGTCCGGACGCATCGTAGATTGCGAGCGAGTAGTTGCCCGGCCGGGTAACCGTCGCGTTGAGCTCCACCATTCCGACCGCGGGGTTGGGCCGCGAGGAAGGACCCGAAGACTGCGAATCCGGTGCCGGAGTCTTGGATGAGGTGAGCCAGGGAGCAGCAAACCAGGCGCCCCAGGGTCCCGAATCGGACTGCTGGCTGTAAACGAGGCCCGGCAGCCGCATCGGCGAGCGAGGTACGTAGACGAGTTTCGGCGGGAGCGCGGACAGCGGGTGCTGGCTGACTCTGACCGGTTCCAGCCAGCCGTCCGGGTCGAGCGAATTGGCGCACGTCCACCAGGCCGCGACCGTGTCGCCGCGGTTCCGGTTGCCGGCGCTGTAGCAGAGACTGACGCAGTCATTCGGCCCGGTCGGATCGGCGGCAAGGCACGGCTGCCGTTCATCGCGGAACGAGTTGCCGAACGGCTTGCCCTGATGCCAGCTTGCGCCGCCGTCCGGGCTTGTCGAGTATTCAAGGTCGAGCACCGCTGTGTCGCGGCGTCCGGCCGTATAGAAGACCCAGATGGCAGCCCGGGACTCGGGGCTGGTGTCGGCCTGCGCGACGGTCGGGTCGAAGCATTGACCGGCGAAGCTGTCACTCACCAGCCGGTACGTCGACCAGTAGCCTGACATCGCGTAGTGGCGGTTGTACGAGTAGTGAATTTCGCCGCCGTTGAGCGCGTAGCGCCAGGCGCAGTGGACCGTCGAGCCGTCAGTGTATGAAACGCACGGGTCCCAGGCGTTCCACCAATCGGTTCCCGCCTCCCAAGATACACCGTAGTCGAGCGAGCGCGTGAACGCGCCGGTGCGGCCGGCTCGGTGCTCGTTGGCATAGAGGCAGTAGAGGTAGTAGTGGCGGTCATGGTCGAGCGCCGCTGAGAAGTCGTCGACCGTGTCCGGACCCACGGCAAGCGGCGCGACCGAGAATCCGCCGGAGTCAGGGGCGAGGCGCGCCAGCCACAAATCGCCGCCATTCCCGGCTTCGAGCAGGAACAGGTAGAGAAATGAGGAATCGCCTTGACCGGAGAGAAGCTGCAACTGCCGGACTGAGGAGTCGGTGTGGAGCACCTCGCGGCTCTGCCAGGTGGAGCCGAAGTCGAGCGAGCGGAAGAGCCCAACGGTATTGTCCACGTGCGCGACCGCCGCCCAGAGTATCCCGGAAGAGTCGGCGGTCGCGTCCACGGCGCAGACCACTCCGGTGTCAACCATAGTTTCCTTTCCCCAGAACCCCGCGACGGCGACCGACGCGGCTGCCAGGAAAAAGACGACGACGCTGGCGTTGCGCACCGAGATATTCAAGCCCGTATGCGTACGAAGTCAAGGGGAGGAGAGAGGAGAGATTGAGCGACCGGGAAATCGGCAACGGAACCGAGGACATCCGGTTTTGCAGGAAGGAACCGGGCCGGGTTGACACCCGAAAACCGGCCGGCTACATTTAAGACAAGCATGACGCAGCACAGGAGCGCAGGAATGACCGCCGGGCGGTGGCTCGCACCCGGTCGGTTCCTGGTCGCGGTCGTTCTGCTGCTCGCCGTCGCCCGCGCCGGCATCCTCGTGCCCCAGTGGTCGCGTCCACTCACGGCCGCGTTCGTATCCGCCGCGGTCGGCGCGAGTACGTACAATACCGAGCGGCTGTTCCTTCTGCTCAGCGACGGGCGCGTCCTCGCGGTTTCAGCGCGCGACAGCCTCAGTGATGTCGGCCGGGCCCCGGTCGGGACTACCGCGCTGGCAGCGCTGCCGACACCGCCGCTCGGCGCGTCGGACATTGCTCTGTTCCTGGCGGTAAGGACTGCCGGGGGCTGTGACCTGGTAGCGTGGAACCGCAACGGGCAACAACTCTGGAGGTCGCCGATTCCCGGGATGGCCGAAGTCGACAGCCTCTCTTTTGTCGATGAGGCTGAGAACCTGGCCGAGTTCTGCGCCTGGCAACGAGGCGAACCCTGGCTGGTCGAGGTCGGCAAACGGCTCTGGGACTACTCGGCCAGTGCCACGCGGCTCAGGCCGGGGTTTGTTCCGCGCGATGCGCTGCTATGCGACTTCAATCGAGACGATTCACCCGAACTGGTGTTCTTCGACGGCGCCCGACTTGCGGTCTACCACATTCGGCAGGAGCGGGAGCTCCGCTGCCAGTGGCCGGAACCCGAGCCGGTCTTGCTGCCCGGAACGGAGAGCGACGCCGGCCCGCGCGCCGCCTGCACGCTGTTCGACTCGGTGCCCGTGCTGTTGCTCGTTACCGGCGACACTCTCCGTTGTGTCAATGCCATGACCGGGGACGAGCAGCGCCGACTCACTCCGGATTCCGCCTCAGGCCTGCCCGGTCCGGCCGACGTGGTCGCGGCCCGCGGCGCGGCAGCCTACGCGGCCGGCACCGACTCTCTGGGGCGATGCTACCTGGCGCGGCTGACTGCGACCGGCCCGGTGCGGGAGCACATGCTTCTTCGGGTGGCGTCCGGATCGAGAGTCAGCGCTCTCGACCTGCTCGGCGATTGGCCCATGCTTCAGGTCAGCAGATACGGCACCGGCAAACTGCTTCTCTACGCTCCGGGGCTGACCGGAACGGACGACAACTCGCCCGGGTACGACGGAGTCAGGTTCCTGCGCGTCACTCAGCTCCGGGTCGACCAGGACACTCTGCCCGACCTGGTGGTGCTGCGCACGGCCGGAGACGCGAGCTGGCGGATTGACGTTTTCGCCAACGAGGCCGGGCGGCTGAGCGATGAGTTGCAGCGGGCGCGTCAGGCTTTGCTGCGGGCTGCCGTCGGGCAGAGCGATGACGCGGTCCGGCGTGCAGTTCGGCGGGTGCGGGATTTGGAACGAGAGACGGGCGCGGGCGACGTCAGCCAGGAGCGCAGCGTTCTCGACCGGTACCGGGCTTCGACCCGACGGCGCGCAGCCTTTGCCTACTCCGGCGCCCTGGTCGCTGCGATATTGAGCGCCGGCCTGGGCTGGCTGGTGCTGCGGCGGCGCCGGCGCGCGCCGGTCCAGGGGATCGAGCGGCTGTTCATCGCGGACCGCGTGGCGCTGGCCGCGGACCTCATCGCACTTGACCACAATTTCATGTCCAAAGGAAACCGGCCGGCCGGATTCGAGCGGCTGATAGAAATCCGCAACCGCTACGGGCTGGAGCGTGACCGCGATCTTGGTCAAACCGGCCACGTAAGCAGCCAGCACCTATCCGGCGTCTACGCCGGAGCCATAACCCGGCTGATCGACGCCACTACCACCCTCAAGCTCTTCGATCTTGTGCAGAACGCGGCCCAAAGCTCGCCGCGCGGCAGTGAATTCGAGTTCCTTGAGCTTACCCCGGAGGAACTCCGGCGCCTCGAGCGCCGACCCGGTGTCAGGCTGATTGCGCTTGCCAACCACGAATCGCCGGAATATCTGCGCCAGTTCCGCGTTTTCGCCAACCCCGAAGTGCGGGGAACATTGGAACACATCGTGCTCGATCACATCCGACACTCAGCCAAGTGGGCCCACATCATCACCAGCTACACGGTTAACACCCAGTGGAATCGCCGGCTGCTCATCTCCTTCCGGTCGGACAGCCCGCATGTGGTTCCGTTCGCCGACCCGCGCGCTCACATCACCAGCCAACTGCGCGAGCTTCAATCCATGCTCCGGCCCGCAATCGAGATTCCGCGTGACGCGAGTGCGCTCGTCGGTCCGCTGGAGAGGCTCTGGCTCTCGATTGCCGACTACGTCGCGGTACTTGAGGAAGCCCGGGCGCGAGCTTCAGTCGCTTGACTTACAGCCGCCGCTCCATACACTTAGCCAGTTGAGCGCTACTAGGATCCCCGCCGATGGCTAAGCCGGTCATACTGGTGGTCGACGACCTCGTGACCAGTTACGAAAGCCTGGTCAGCAGCATCGGCCGGTTCGACGGCGGCCGGCTGGCCCGCGAGTTCGATTACATTCACCTCGACTGCTTCGCCACGCTCCGGCAATGGTACAGCCGGAACCGATCGCGCTTCGTGTCGCTGATAGTCCAGGACGTGGACTTCAGTCACATCCAGGACGAGAGAAAGCTGGTCGACTATCCGGACATCCTCAAACCGCTGCAGCGCACGCTCGACATCAAGGCCCTGCAGGGTTTCCTGATATACGGCTACCTCCGCCAGAACAATATCGACCGCATCGCGCCGGTCATCTTCGTCTCCTGCCGCATCGGGATGGAATCGACCAGCGAGTTCTCCGAATTCATCATCCGGCCCGGGTACGGGCTCTGCTCCTTCGTACCGGAAAGTGCGGTCGGGGACCAGTACTACCCGAAGATCGCCGAGTCCATCGACGCGCTCGCCATCCGGCCACTGACCGAAGAGCAGCGAAACCACTGGAGCGGAGAGCACCGCATGGTGATCGGCCGTGCGCGCAAGATGGCTTTTCTCGCCTACGAGATTGAGCGGATCGGACCGTCTGACGCCACGGTCCTGCTGCTCGGCGGACCGGGAGTGGGCAAGGAGCTCGTCGCCAACGCACTGCACCGCTGCAGCTACCGCTACGTCGAGAACGACCCCGGCCGTGAATACCCGCTGACCGTCAACATGGCTGCCCTCAGTTCCAACCTGGTTGAGGATGAGCTTTTCGGACACCAGCGCGGCGCATTTACCGGCGCCACCGGTGAACGAGCGGGAATCCTCGAGTCGGCGCGGGGATCCACCGTCTTTCTCGACGAAATCGGCGACATCGGTCAGGAAACGCAGGTCAAACTCCTCCGAGCGATGGAATATCACCGAATCAAGCGCATCGGCAGCTCGCATGAAATGAGCATCGACATGCGCATCGTTGCCGCCACCAACCGTACCGTCCCGGAGCTGCAGACGCGCTTCCGGCCCGATTTCTACGGCCGATTGGTGCAGCACTGCATCCCCGTGCCGTCGATTCGGGAGCGCTGGGAAAACGAGCCGGGCGACAACGTCGAGGCCGACATCGAGGACCTTGCCCAGTTCATAATCCGGACAATGAACGCCAGCCCCAGGCACAAACGCCACCTCGGGATCGAGCGCACCGCGATCAAATTGATCCGCCAGGTCGTACAGCAACACGTCGACGGCAGCGAGGACCTGCTCGATGGAAACATCCGAACGCTCCGGAATATCATCGAGCGCGCTTACGAACGCGCGCAGTACGACGGCAGCGCCGAGATTGGCCTGGGACACGTGATGCCCGCGCTCGGTATGGTCAGGCTCCTGAACACTCAGACGCCACGGCCGGGCGTTGCCGCCCCCGGCCAGCAAGACAGTGCGAGCGTGCCGGCTACCAGCCAGGCGTCTGCGCCGGATGCTTTCGCGCTGCAGAACCTCGTCGGCACCCTCAATCTTCAGGACATCGAGCGTCGAGCCATCAAGGAAGCCCTTGAGAAGACAGGCAACAACCAGACTCATGCTGCCGAGCTTCTCGGTATTCATCGGGATACTCTCCGTCGCAAGATGACGGAACACCAACTCTAAACATAGCCCAGTTGCATATTGCGGCAGCAGATTAAAGCAACCTGCCGACTTCACAATCAACGTGGTTTGTCAGCATCCAGGCGCCGGATGGAGTAAGTTATTGATTTACAACGTACTAGCTGGAGAGGCCGACGCTAGACTGATTGGCATGGCAGTTGCACAGTCTAGCGTTGGGATAACGGTGGACCCTGAGAGTCAGACCGAGCCAAGCTGAGGTTCTTTCCGGGGAAGGAAGCGCTCATAAAGTCCCCTCCTCACCAGTCAACACTGTCGACGGGGACCGATAAAGGACGCGGCGTACCAGAGCCCACGGTGCGCCGCGTTTCTTTTTGCCGCGCCGCCCAGGCGTCGCTTCGGCCACGGTTCTCCCGACCCGACGGCCGGGCGTGAACACTCGTCCCGCTCCCTGCTTCCTTGACCCGCCTCAACTCCGCCAATAATATGAGCATCCTGTGAGAATACTGGTCTTGAACTGGCGTTGCACCAAGAACCCGCTGGCAGGCGGCGCGGAGGTCTACTTCCAGGAGGTGTTTTCCCGCCTGGTCGGTCGCGGCCACTCGGTTACCCTGCTAAGCGAGCGTTTTCCCGGGTCGCAGCCGGAAGATGCCATCGAAGGCATCAGAGTCATCCGCGCGGGCGGCAGCCTTACCTTCAACTTCACCGCGGGAAGGATGGTCGGCCCACTCGCCGAATCCCTGAACGCGGACGTCGTTATCGACGACCTGAACAAGATTCCCTTCTATTCGCCGTGGCATACCCGGCGGCCCGTCCTTGCCATCCTGATGCACCTGTTCCGGGGCAGCATTTTCCGCGAAACGCTGCCGCCGATGGCGGCCTATGTCTGGCTGGCCGAGACGATGATTCCGCTTGCCTACAAGCGCTGCCGGTTCGCCGTGCTATCCGAGAGCTCCAGGCACGACACCGCCCGCATCGGCATCGACCCGGGCCGGATAACCGTGATTCCGCCCGGGACCGACTTCGGCCGGTTCAGCCCGGACGCCTCGGTACCGCGCGAACCGATAGTCCTGCATGTGGGTCGCCTCAAACGGTACAAGGCGACTGACCATCTGCTGCAGGCAGCCAGGCTGCTGAAGGACCGCGGCGTCGGTCTCACGACCGTGATCGTTGGCGATGGGGATGACAGGCCGAGGCTCGAGGCGCTGGCGCAGAAACTCGGGCTGGGCACCGAGGTGCGTTTCACCGGGTTCATCCCGGAAGCGGACAAAGTGAGGTGGTATCGCCGGGCAGCAGTGCTGGCCGAGAACTCGGTCAAAGAAGGCTGGGGACTGATTGTCATGGAGGCGAACGCCTGCGGGACACCCGTCGTCGTTGCGAACTCGCCCGGGCTGCGCGACTCGTCAAGGGACGGAGTGAACGGACTGGTGTATGAGTACGGCGACGTCCCGGCGCTGGCGGAGAAGCTCGAGCGGCTGCTGTCGGACGAGACGCTGCGCGCCCGGCTGGGTCAGCAGGCCATCGAGTGGTCGAGGAAGTGGACGTGGGACGGTGCGGCCGACGCGATGGAGCGGGTTATCGAGGAAACGGTAAACGAGGCAC
>CAZAKP010000123.1:7279-9470 GCA_964485845.1 uncultured bacterium
CGATGAACGAAGAACGAACGCCGGCGCTCGAGGTCCAGTCGGTAGTGAAGAACTTCCGCCGCGGGCGCGGACTGAAGAAGAAGATAACGCGGGCGGTGGACGGAGCGACGCTGACCCTCAACCGGGGAGAGCTGTTCGGCCTCCTGGGCCCGAACGGCGCCGGCAAGACCACGCTCGTGCGCTGCATCGCGACCCTCTTGATTCCCGATGCGGGGACAGTCAAGGTGCTGGGGCACGATGCGTTCAAGGACTCGCTCTACTGCCGCCAGCGTATCGGTCTCCTGACGTCGGGCGAGCGGACGCTCTACTGGAAACTCTCGGCCCGCGACAACCTCAACTTCTTCGCGGCGCTGTACGGGCTCACCGGCAAAGCCCGTGACAAACGGATCGACTACCTGATCGAGCTTTTGGGGCTCAAAGAGGTCGAGCGCGACCGGCTCGAGCGCTACTCGTCGGGGATGAAACAGAAGGTGAGCCTGGCGCGGGCGATCCTCCATAACCCCGACCTTATCCTGCTCGACGAACCGTCGCTCGGGCTCGACCCGCAGTTCGCGCGTTTCATCCGCCAGTTCATCAGGGAAGAGCTGAACCGAAAGCAGGGTAAGACGATTCTTCTGACCACGCACTACATGGACGAGGCGGACGAGCTCTGCCAGCGGATTGCATTCATCAACAAGGGCAGGATTGTCAATGTAAAGACGCCCGAGCAGTACAAGCGCGACATCCCCCATACCGAAGTACTGGAGATCCGGGTGCAGGGTCAGCCCGATGTCGCTACCATCCGGGCGCTTGAGGGAGTCGAACAGGTTTCCGACGAATTCAAGGACGGCGTGACGACACTCCGCGTCGTGGCCCCGCGCGCCGAGGCAGTGCTCTCCGAGGCAATCGAGTCCCTGCGCAAGGGCGGCAGGATTCTTGGCATCGACATCAAGCAGCCGACGCTTGAAGACGTATTCCTGTACGAAACCGGCACGTCGCTGGCCGCGGACACGGCGGAGAACAAGCCCGAAACCCAATGAACCCGGCCGCGACCGCGTTCGTCATCCGGGCCGAAATGGCCAAGACGATCCGCATCTATTTCTCCTACCCGATCATCATGGTGTACTGGGCGATCTTCCCGGTGCTCTGGGTCTTCCCGTTCCTGTTCCAGGGCAAGGCACTGGTCGGCTCGACCTCGAGCGCTGCGTTCCAGCAGATGACGGGTTCGGGCAACTACATGGCCTTCATTCTCATCGGCGCGATGGTGTCGAACTTCGTATTCTCCGGGCTCTGGGGGGTGGGCAACAGCCTGCGCGAAGAGACCTACTGGGGCACGATGGAGTACATCATTGCCTCGCCCACGCACCCGCTCATTGTCCTCATCGGCAAGACCCTGGCCGAGGCATCGATCACGACCTGCATCGTCATCATGCAGGCGGCGATTATCAGCCTGCTCCCGTTCGGCATCTCGTTCACGGCTGCCAAAGTGCTGCCCGTGCTGTTGCTCGTTGTCCTGCTGATGGTCGGGTTCTACGGCTTTGCCATCGCGTTCGCGGGGTTCACGCTGCTCATCAAAGAAGTGCACGGCTGGGTCCATACGCTCGAGTGGGTCTTCTTCCTGTTCTCGCCGATCCGCTACCCGGTGCAGGTGAATCCGATTACGTCGTTTGTCAGCGTGCTGATACCCCTGACCTGGGCGCTCGTCGCGATCCGCGGAATCATACTCCTGAACCAGCATGAGGTCGGGCTCTGGAAGATATCCGGCATCCTGCTGGCCATGGACGCCGCATTGCTCGTCGCCGGCTACTACACGTTCGTCGCGCTTGAGCGCAAGACGAGGCGCGACGGCACGATCGGGATGCACTGATGAAGAGAGGGATCAAGGGGTCCAGGGATCAAGCGATCGAGAGCGGGCCGTCCGGCACTTTGTCCCTCTATCCCTCTATCCCTGGTTCCCTGCTCGGGCGCCTGCGCCACTACGCCAACGCCGTGTGGGCCGAGAACATCAAAGAGTGGAAGCTCGAACTCACCTACCCGCTCGACTTCCTCAGGAGCCTGGTTGACCCGGTCGTCTACCTCCTGCCCTACGTGTTCTACGGCATCGCTCTGGTCGGCGGCCGCTTCTCGCCCAACCTGCAGAAGCTCGTCGGGACGACGGACATCGTCAGCTTCATCACCATCGGCTACGTCTTCATCGGGTTCATGAACATGG
>CAZAKP010000124.1:0-9352 GCA_964485845.1 uncultured bacterium
CGTCGAGCACTAGCCCGACTGAACGGTTACAGGGGCGGGTCTCTGACCCGCCCCTTCTTCTTGTCATTCCGAGGACGGGCGTCCGCGCTGATTCAAGTAGTCTTGTCCCGCCGGAGCAACCAAGTTGTTTGACCATGGCCGACTCGGTGAGTAGAATCCTCCGGCACCGTCGAGGTGCGATTGCTCTCATGTCAGAACTCTCGAAGCGTCTACGCGCCGGTCATGGATTGATACTGCCCGGCCTGCTTGCCTGCATCGCCGGATTTGTGCTCCTTTCTTTTCAAACGAGGAGCTGGATGCACGACGACGCATTCATCTCTTTCCGATACGCCGAGAACCTGGTCCGCGGATACGGCCTATCGTACAACCCGGGCGTCCGGGTCGAGGGCTATACGAATTTCCTCTGGACCCTGCTGCTCGCTTTCTTCCGGCTCATCGGCCTGAACATCGTGGCCGTGTCGCGGGTTCTCGGTCAACTGTTTGGCGTCGCGGCGCTTTTGGCAACCGGCTACGCCGCGTGGCGCGACCGCTCACCCGATTCCGGTGCCGCCGCCCTGGTTCCCATGGCATTGCTGGCTTCGCTCGGGGTGTTCGCGACGTGGAGCCTGAGCGGGATGGAGGTCATGCTTCTATCTTTCCTGTTCCTCGTCTCGTTCCTCCTCTTTCAAACCGCGGCGGCCGAATCGTCGCCTGCCCGAGCGTCACTCCTCGCCGGCTCGGCCCTTGCGCTTGCCGCCATGACCCGGCCCGAGGGGCTGCTGGCGGCCGGTGTCCTGCTGGTAATGACACTGACCCGCCCGGAACGGCAACAACGCGGCCGGAGCGCGCTGCTGCTGTTGGTCGGCCTTCTCCTGTGCTATCTTCCTTACTACATCTGGCGGTACAGCTACTACGGCTATCCTCTGCCCAACACCTACTACGCCAAAGTTGGTTTCTCCCTGGCGCAGCTTGCGCGCGGCCTCCGCTACCTGTACTGGTTCGCCCTGCCGCACCTGCCGCTGCTTTTGTTTGCGGCTGCCGGCGCAGTCGGGCGGTGGCGGCAGTTGATGGTGCGGAGCGCGGCGGTATTCGTGCTTGCCTCTGCGGTCTACGTGGCCGCAGTGGGCGGAGACCACGCGCCGGCATTCCGCTTCATCGCGCCGGTCACGCCTTTCATCTGTCTGCTCGCCGCCGCCGGCATCGAGACGGTCGTCGGCAGGCTGCGCACAACGGCCGTCCGCGCGGCCGGGGCAGTCCTGCTGACCGCAGCGCTCGTCGGGTTCAATCTCCTCGCAACCTACCGGTCTCCGCTTGTCTTCCGTGCGGTTGCAGCCGACCACGTCGCGTACCTGGGTCGGCTTGCCGGCGAGTTACTTGCCCGGGAGGCAAGGCCGGGGGCGGTTATCGCAACCAACACCGCCGGCACGATTCCCTACTACTCCGGGCTTAAGACAATCGACATGCTGGGCCTGAACGACGTGCACATCGCGCACCTCAGGCTGCCGATGGGCAAGGGTCTGGCCGGGCACGAGAAGTGGGATGCCGAGTATGTCCTGGCGCAGCGCCCGGACTACATCCAGTTCGGCTCGGCCACCGGCAACAGCCAGCCGTGCTTCCGCGGCGACTCGGCAATCTGGCTGCTTCCCGAATTCCGCCAGCTCTATCGGCTGAAAATCTACCACCTGGTGGAAGGCAAATGGCTGCTCGGGCTGTACGAACTCAAGACCGCTGCCGACCCGGAGAAGTAATTCCGCGGCCCGGTCCGGCCACGCCTGGACAGATAGCGCGAACGGAGCACTGCCGTTGGGAGAAGCAAGGCGCAAATCCGCCCGCAAGTGTAGCAGAAAACTGCTACATTCGGAGATAGCCAGTCCCGTAACTCACGCAAGATCAGTGGCTGATCCGCAGTCCTTCGTGTTCACTTCACCGGCTAAGAGGGGTAGGCCCCCGGGCCTACCCGGGACTATCCGGGGTATAGTCCGGTCTGCCACTTGCGGACGCGAAGAATGGGGTTAACGAAAGGCGAGCCGGGGCGCCTGGCCGGGTGTCAAAGCAACATCCCAGGCATGCCTTGACCGGGCGGGAGCTCCTTGGCTGCTTCCACTCATCTTCGGTGGTCATGACCGGCATGGCAAGCGGAGGGGGATTGCCAGGTGCCAGCGGCCCGAGGCGGGAGGGTCGCTCTGGCGCTCCGCTGTAGGTGACGTCCTGGCCGGCGCTCCCCGCGCCGTCGCGAGTTCCAGACTGAAGTGCAATACTTCGGAGATAGGACGCAACACTCGTGCAGGGTCGGCGGCCGGGGATGTAGCCCGGTCTTGTTGTTGTCCGTCCGACAATTCTACAGCGTTGTAGGATGGCGCGAAAGACGATTTTTCGATCTATGTATCTGAGTCTTGGGGCGTTAGGTTGGACCGGACTGAAATGACCCCCGCGCCCCTCAGGTTGTTGGGGAGGTTGTGGATACAATTGTACCGTACATCGCTCCTCAGATGGTTCCGGACGTTGTCTCGGAAACCGTCTCGGACGCAATCCAGGAGAGTCCCTGGTCCTTTGTCCCGTGGGTAGTCTCGGAGAGTCCTTCGTCCTTTATCCCAGGGGCAGTCTCGGGTGCGATCCGCCGGGCTGCTCTCCAGTGAGTCCGGGAGCTAGTCGCTAGGACTGCCGCCGAGATAGCTATCGGAACTGCGTGCGGGTCTGTTTCCGGATTCACCCGCCGGTCTATGTGCGAAGGGGGCGGTATTTCTGACAGGCAACGAGTGGCGCTCTGCGCGATGCAATCGTGCGTTCGGCACAGGGGGTCACGACGGGCGATCTCCGACTGGCGTGAAAGACCTTCGCGACGGCGTGCAGCGGCTGCGCGTTGAAAACCTCGCTTCCCTTCGCGGCGCGAGCCGCCCGCGGCTCAATTCCCTCGAGCCATCGGCTCGTTCCTTTGAGGCACGCTAATTGCTTTAGTACCTTAGTTGGTGTATACTTGAAGTCCCCGATGACCAAGGTATTTGAGGTTCTCACTACCCCCGGCCGGACGTGGTTCTGCGTTTTTCTTGTCCTGGCGGCTGGCCTCGCGCCGGCACCGGCCTCGGTACCGATACAGCCGCTCGGCATCGAGCGCCTGCCCGGCGGCAATACGTTAATTGCCGACAGCCAGAACGACCAGGCCCTGGAGGTGGACAGCCTCGGAAGGCTGGTCTGGGCGTATATCAGGTCGGACGTCCCCTTTCTCCACACCGCGCGCCGGCTTGCCGGCGGCAACACGCTGATGACGTCGAGTGCGGGCAACCGGGTCGTGGAAGTGAACCCGAGGGGCGACACGGTGTGGACGATGAAGGACGGTCTCTGGTATCCGAACGACGCCACTCGGCTGGCCAACGGCAACACGCTCATCACCGACCGGAACAATAACCGTGTCATCGAGGTGACACCGGAGCGCCAGATTGTGTGGAGCTACAGCGGCCTCAATCTGCCGCACAATGGCAGCCGGCTGGCGAACGGCCACACGCTGGTTTGCGACGGCGACAACAACCGGGTGCTCGAGGTAGATTCATCGGGTTCGATCGTCTGGAAGTACTCTACCGGCCTGTCCTGGGCCCGGTGCGCCCAGCGGCTCGATGACGGCCACACGGTGATTGCCGATGCCCGACACAACCAGGTCGTCGAGGTGAATGAGCAGGGGGCGATGATCTGGGCCGTAGGTGACCTGCCGCTGCCGTTCGCGGCGCAGCGGCTGGCCAACGGCAATACGCTGGTTTCGGCCGGCCCGCAGGTGGTCGAACTGACGCCGGAGGACAGCCTCGTCTGGCAGTACCCGAACACAGTGTCCGTCGTCGTCGAAACACTAAAGGTTGTCAATCCAGCTTCGGGCTGCAGCCTTTACGTGCACGTTCACCGGCCGGCCTATGCCGACTCCAGCCTGCGCGTGCCCGGAGTGGTCTTCGTGCCGGGCGGCACGGGGTTCGGGAGCTCCTACGACACGACCGGACTACCGGATGCCATCGCGTCGGATGGATTCACATTCCTGCACTTCGACCCTGATGGCCGGGGCCTGAGCGATTCCTGCCCGGAAAACTACGACGGGTACCTCCAGCAGGACGGCCTGCACGCCTGCCTGTCGCTGCTTGCGAGCCGGGACTACGTGGACACGAGCCGGCTGGGGATATACAGCCGCCACTACGGCATCACGATGGCGTCGGGCGCGATCGCCCGGTATGCCGAGCCGCGGGTGGCTTTCCTGCTCGACTACGAGGGGCCGGCCGACCGGTCCCAGACCTGCGAGGACTCAGGCGGGTACGTGCCGGTACCGGGGAATGCGGACGCGTTCTGGCAGGAACGCGAGGCGGCCCGGTTCATGAAACAGGTGCCGAGTGCCTACCTGCGGATGCAGACGGCGGTCGACAGGAATCCAGCGGTTCCGGACAACCGGCACTGCATCCAGTTAGTCGACAGCGCCACGGCGGTTGCGTACGGCGGTGCCGGCATCAGCGCCGGCACGCGGGTCAACGACTCGGTGATGAACCGCGCGAACCGGGTCTATACTCCGAGCGACCCGCCGGCCTGGATTCCGGAGGCGCAGGAGAAACTGGAACTTACCCGAATCCTTTTGTATCTGCACGAACTCGCCGAGCAGGGGCCGCCGGCGGTCACGGAGCGCAAGGGCACGGTCACGGCTGCCGCACTGCGAGTGTACCCGCGTCCGTGCCGGGGCGTGCTACACGCTGAGTTGCCGGGCGTGACCCGAGCACGCGATATCAGTGTGCATGATGTTTGCGGCCGGCTGGTCGCGTCGGCGGTCGTGACTCCGGGCACTGCACATTCGGAGCTGGACCTGCGCGGCCTGCGGCCGGGTATCTACTACGTTTCCGCGGCGAGCGCCGGCACGGTGCCGGTCGTGATTGTGCGGTGAAGGCCGCGGGCGATTTCATCGCCCGACCCGGGCCGGTAGCCGAGCACTAAGCCGAAAGCGGGCCCGCTCCGCCGTTTTCGGAGCCACCACCTGCCAATTGTCGTTAGAGTCTGTCGGCCCGTACGCCCGGCGCTAAGTCCGGGCAACTGGAGAGCGCCGACTCCCGCGCCTAATTGTCATTTCGGATTGAGCACCGGCGTCGGTGGCTGTCGCTGCATTCTCGCCTCAACCGCCCTGAGCGCGTCGCGAATCGCGGGTTGTCCGGGTTCGAGCGCGGCCGCTCGGGTGAGATACTCGCGAGCCTGAGCGAGGCTGTCCATGCTGATGTACACCAGTCCCAGCATGTAATTCAACTGGTCGTCGTTCGGGTTCGCGGCCAGGGCCTCGCGAGCCAGCGCCGCCGCCCGAGCGAAGTCGCGGTGGGCGGCGGCCAGGCGTACGGCCGCCTGCTGGACGAGCGGCCGGGCAGAAGGTGAAGTTCCGTCCGCCTGCAGTTGTCTGAACTCGGCGTCGGCTTCCGCCACTCTGCCGGAGCCGGCGAGAGCATTAACCAGGGCGTAGCGCGCAGCATAGGTGTGCGGCTCAATCGCCAGCGCGCGGCGCAGCGCAGCGATGGCGGGACCTGGTTTGCGCTGGTCCAGGTAAGCTTCACCTTCCTGGGTCCAGCCCTGGGCCGAGTAGGTCCGTCGCCGGACCGGTATCAAACTGGAACATACGTAGACCGCAATCACGACGGCGACGCCGAGGGCAGCGCGCGAGGTCCGGCGCTGCCGGTAATAGTCAACCAATCCGCTGAGCCCGAATCCGCCGAACATCAGGAAGAATGGGATGACCGGCGCCCGTAGCCGTGAAAGCACGTAGAACAGCAGGGCGGAGAAGAGGTACGTGGCGATGAAGAGGTATGCCGGGAGCGCCTGCTGGCGTCTCGGCCAGGCCCAGGCCATGCCCAAAAGCCCGAGCCCGAGCGCAAGCCCGTAGTTCACGAATGCCAGCCGGAGCGGCAAGGATACAGCACGCGCGGTCTCCGGGTAGTAGTCGTTGGGCACCTCGTAGTTGCTGAAGAAGAGCAGGAACTTGCGGCCGAGAAGCTGGAGGAATCTGCCTGGCTGGCCGGTGATGAAGCTGATTCCCCGGCGGGTCCAGTAGGCCGAGGCCGCAGACCAGCTCAACTGCCGGCCATCGATTGTCCGGCTGATGCGCTTCAGGCGGGCGTGCGAGAAACCGGGGCCCCGTTCGAGTTCGGCGGTCGGCTGCCATGTCCCATCGGCCGCGGGGTTGTTGCCGTAGTAGAAGTTGAGGCCGGAATGGGCGGTGAACAGCACCGGGTCGCGGGCGACGATGTAGTTCCTTACCGGCACGACGGCAGTTACCAGCAGCGCGGCGACCGTCAAGGCCACCGGCGCAGTACGGGGGACCCTGGAAAACGGCCCATGGACGCCCGGCTTCGGGCCCGGAGCGCTGGCTGAAGGACGCTGGCCCCGGGACCGTTTCCACAGCCAGGCGGCGATGATTGGCAGTATGAGCAGGAGTTCCGGCCGGCAGATGACGAGCAGGCCGAAGCAGACGCCGGCGGCGATCCAAAGCCCGATACGCCTGCCCGCAATGAGAATCAGCCAGCAGAAAAGCAGGCTGAGTAGAACCGTGATTTCAACGTAAAGGAGCGTTCCCGTATAGAACACGAGAATGCCGGTGAGAGCGAAGCCGAACGACGCAAATGCGGCCGACCGATTGTCGAAGCTGCGGCGGGTTGTATCGTACAGGAAGAAGCAGGAGGCGGTGGCGACCAGCGCCTGGATGAGTTGCACTGCGAGGATGTGCTGGCCGAAGACGGCGTAGACCATCGCGAGCAGGTACGGGTAGAGCGGCCGCAGGAAAAAGACGTCCGAGCCCCAGAAGTTGCCGGAGATAATCTCGATTGCCCACTGGTGGTAGTAGTACGAATCTACGTATACCGGGCTCATGGTCGAGAACGGCTGGCCCCGCATGCTCAGCACAAACCAGAGGCGGACGAAGAATGTGAGCGCGAGCGCCAGGAACAGCCATGTCCGGCTGTCACGATGCGTGCTCTCTTTTGCCCGGCTGGGGCGTTGTTTCCTGGACATTGGCCGTGGGAGTATATGAGACGCGTCCCTTGTGGTCAAGGCCGCTGCCCGCCTTCGGGGCGTGTGCCGGCAGAACGTACCGATCGCCGCCGTGCGTTCGCGAGTCGCCGACTTCGGTACGTGCCTGACTCGCCGGGTTCGGCCCCTGCAACTTGACCCGCTTCTCCTTTTGCCGATACTCATCCGATGCCCGGAAAGACCGCGCACCCCTCGTCATCAGCCATCGACCGCGGGCTGCCCGCCGTGGTCTGGTTCATCATCATCGCCGGAGTCGCGTTCCTGCTGAGGTTGGTGCACGTCCTGCAACTACAGCACAATGACCCGCTGTTCCTCCTGCCTCAGATGGATGCGCTCTACCATCACGAGTGGGCGCAGGCCATCGCCGCCGGCCGCGAGTTCATCGCCGACGCGTTCTTCCGCGCGCCGCTTTATCCTTACTTCCTTGGTCTGCTGTACAAGCTTTTCGGAGCGAGCCAGTTGGCCGTGAAGGTCGTCCAGTCGTTCATCGGCAGTGTCGGCTGCGGTCTTGTGTACCTGCTGGCGCGGCAGCTCTTGAAGCCGCAGGCTGCAAGCTCCAAGCCACAGGCCGGTACCAAGTCTGGTCCTCACCCCTCACTTTTCACTCTTCGCTCTTCATCCGTCCCGGTGGTTGCCGGTTTTGTGATGGCTGCCTATCCGCTTGCGGTATGGTACGACAGCCAGCTTCTACTTGAAGGCCTGCTGACGTTCCTTGTGGTTCTCGGCTTTGTACTTCTCCTGCGCAGTCGGGACACTGACCGGCAGTGGTGGCTGCCCGGGATTGTGTTTGGTCTGGCTGCGGTCACGCGGCCGAACGTGCTGGCGTTTGTGGCGCTGCTGCCGGTCTGGTTGCTGGTAGAGCGTAGTCGGACTCGTCGGACCGGTCTGACTCGTCAGATGGGAGTGGCGCGGCTGCTGTGGGTGTGGGGAGCGGCGGCGCTTGTCATCCTGCCGGTGACGATTCGCAACTATGTGGTAAGCCGGCAGTTCGTGCCGATTGCCTGGCAGGCCGGCAGCAACTTCGTCATGGGCAACAACCCGGCGTCGGATGGGGTGACCGCGCTCATCCCGGGCACGCGCCCCAACTGGTGGGGCGGATATGACGACGCGATAAGGCTGGCCGAGAGCGCCATGGGCCGGCCGCTCAAGGGCGCCGAGGTTGACCGGTACTGGATGTCCAGGGGCATTGAGTTCTGGCGGAAGCAGCCGGGCAAAGCGCTGGGCCTGTTCTTCCGCAAGACCTTTCTCTGGTTCGCGGGCTACGAGGTCAGCAACGAGAACAACATGTACCTCGTCAAGCGCTACTCGTTCATCAACTACCTGCTCTTCGACTCCCGGTTTCTCAAGTTCCCGTTCGGCGTCCTGCTGCCGCTGGCCCTGGCCGGCGTCTGGCTGCTTCGCCGTGAGTGGCGCCGGCTCCTGCCGCTTTACCTGTTCGTTGTCGCGTACTCGCTTTCCTTCATAGTCTTCTTCGTGACGAGCCGGTTCCGGGTGCCGCTGGTCCCGATCCTGGCGATCCTGGCGGCGACAGGGCTGATGGGACTTATGGGACGGATGGGGCACGTGTCAGGACGGGGCCTCGCACTGGCGATTGCCGTCGGTTCGTTCCTGCTCTTCAACGCTGACCTTGTCCGTGCCGTAAGGCCGACAAACACGGAGGACAGTCACTTCGCCGCCGCGCTCGGGCTGCGCGAGCAGGGCAGGCAGAGCGAAGCGCTCGTGGAGGTGCGGCGGGCACTCGCATCCGATTCCGCGACCAACGTACTCAAGCTGGAGGCGACGCTGCTTGCGAGCATGGACAGCTTTGCCAGTGCCGAAAGTGCGGTCCGGGCTGCCGTCCGACTGCACCCGGCGGACGCCGATGCCTACTGCGCCCTGGGCTACGTGCTGGCCACTGCCGGCCGTCTCGACTCGGGCGCGCACTACTACGAACTCGCACTCACGCACGACCCGCACTCGCTGGACGCATGGAACAACCTCGGCAACATCGCCCTCACCCGCAAGGACATCGCCAGGGCCCGCTACTACTATGAAGGCGCACTTAGGGAACGGCCGACGTTCACGGACGCGATGTTCTTCCTCGGACTCATCGATTACTACGAGGGCAAGCTCGCCGATGCCCGCGCCCGCTGGCAGGAGGTCATCAAGCTCGACCCGTCATTCGCCAGGGCCAGGCAGGCCCTGGAGCAGATGAAGTAGAGGAGCGCCCCAGTGGAGAACAACCGGAGACTGGCAGTCGGAAAGGCGCAATCCTCGCCTGTCTGGTTTGCGGTCATCTTCGTGGTTGCGTTTCTCCTGCGGCTGATTCACCTGCTGCAGTTGCGGCGGGGCGACCCGCTCTTTCTCTCGCCGC
>CAZAKP010000125.1:0-9267 GCA_964485845.1 uncultured bacterium
CTGGACGACGAAAACGCGGTGCTCAAAGCCAAGGAGGAGTTCCTGAACTCGGTGAAGCTCGGCGCCCCGCAGATCATCTCGAAGGAGCTGCAGGACGGCAAGGTGTCCACCGAATCGTGGCGCGGTGCGCTCGCCTTTGTCGGCGACGAGCTGATGAAGGTCAAGGCGCGTCAGGTGAAGCTCGCCCGCGAGAAAGACGAGCTGCAGAAGCAGCTCGATGCAGCCCGGCAGGAGTACAATGACGCCAAGGCAGCCATCGAGAACCGGAAGGAAGTCGCGTTCAACTACTCGGCCAACGCCGGCACCTATGAGGTCGAGGTCACCTATGCCGTGCCAAACGCCGCGGACTGGAGCCCGTACTACGAGCTTCGGGCAAACCCCGGCGACTCCAAGGTCAGTGTCGCCTACTTCGCCAAGCTGGCGCAGCGTACCGGAGAGGACTGGGACAACGTCCGCGTCGTGCTATCGACGACCACGCCCGTGCTCGGCAACACCGCGCCGCAACCGTATCCGTGGTACCTGTCTCTGGTCGAAGCCGAGCGGGCGGCCGCCAAGCGAATGGTGCTGCCGGCGCCCGGCGCCGCGTTGCGTGAAGGTGTCCAGACTATTACGGGTGGATTTGACGCGGAATATGGGGAGGCAATGCAGCCGGTTGAGACCGGCATATCGCTTCAGTACGTTATCCCGGGCCGGGTGAGCCTGAAGTCGGGCGAGCAAGCGAAGAAGCTCGGGCTGAAGCAGATAGCGCTCCCGGCCGGGTTCGAATACTACGCGCTTCCGCGTTCCGGGCAGCAGGCCTACCTCACCGGCAACATGGTGAACTCCAGCGACTTCGTGTTCCTCGCCGGCAACGGCAACACCTATGTCGGAGACGAGTATACCGGCTCAACCTGGCTTCCGAACGTCGCGCCGGGGGAGTCCACGCTCCTGAGCTTCGGTATCGATGAGCGCGTCAAAGTGAAGCGCGAGCTGGTCAAGAGCTTCAAGTCAAAGGGCGGACTCATGTCCAAGACCGTGAAACAGAGCTTCGCGTACAAGACCGCGGTTGAGAACTACACGCTGAAGCCGGTCAACATCAAGGTGGTAGAACAGGTGCCGGTCTCGCAGCAGGGCGAAATCAAGGTGACGGTCACCAAGGTCGAGCCCAAGTTCCTCGAAGAAGACAAGGACAAAGGGACCTACACCTGGAAGCCGACGATTGAGACCAAAGCCACGTTTACCATCGACTTCGAGTTCACCGTTGAATACCCGGCCGGGCGGCAAGTGCAGGGTCTCTTTTAAAAGGGGCGGGACCAAAATCGTGCGTCGAGTCGACCGCGCAGTGGGTAAGAACAGCGGACAATAGTCGGCTAGGCGGCAGAACCGCCCGCTCGACGACGACGCATTGTCAAGCCGCCCGGCGCTGGCGGCGTTCGGGAGGGGGCTCACAGTGTGGACACAGTCATCCTGGCACAAGCCTTGCAGCGGTCAGCCGAGGTAAGCAGGAGAATGCTATGAAGTCACTTGTGCGTCTCGCACCAGGTAAGCCTGAGGTCGTGCTTTATTGGACCGACCAGGATGGTACCGGCGGGCCCGCGCCACGGCTGCGACAGAAGAGACGCAGCCGGAGGGCATGGCTGTGGCATGAGCCGGAACCCCTCGATGATTGGGAGGACGATCCCGCTTTGATACATAGGAAGGGTTATGCCCTGCCACGTTGAGCGGCGCGGTCGCAGGTGGGCCATTGTTGACGGTGCGAGCGGCGAGGTCAGAGGAATGTCGGATACGAAGCACAAGGCCCAGGCTTCTTGTCGAATCCGCAACGCCGCGTTGCACGGCTGGAAGCCCACCCGTCAGCGGCGCTAGCTAGGTCACCTGCTCAGTTCGGCCGACCTCAAGCGTTCCGGCCGACCGCGGATTGGCCACTGAACCAGGAGACGTGTAACTTCACATGATACAAGTCAGGGCGCTGTCACGTCCGGCGTTGAAGCGAATTCCCGCGCCCGATGGAGCACAAGCCGGCTGTGGTTCGGCATGTATGTTGCACGTCAGAGCAGTGCTATTACCCGGGAGGCCAGCGTCCGATACTGGCCGCGAAACGGCCCACTGACGGATTCGCTCGAGCCCTCCCGGGTCTGGTTGGGGATGCAAAACAGGAGGTCAGATGAACCGCAAGATAGTAGTCGCGCTAGCAGCCGTGGTCCTCTGCATCAGCATTGCCGCAGCCGACCACCCTGATGGCTTCGGCCTCGGGTTGATGGGCGGAGACCCTGCCGGGCTGAGCCTGAAGGTCTACACCGGGTATCGCACGGCGGTGGACGCCGGCTTGGGCTACTCGTACTTCTACCGCGGGACGGCACTGTCCATCCATGCCGATGCGCTCTGGCACACCCGCAGCGTGGTCGATGAGGATGACGGCTATCTCCCTTTCTACATCGGCGTGGGCGGGCGCGCCAAGCTGCCTGCCCCGAACTGGCCCATGAGACTTGGGGTTCGGATTCCGCTCGGCGTCGAGTACGTCTTTCCAGCATTCCCGCTCGGGCTGTTCTTTGAAGTCGTCCCGGTATTCGATCTGACGCCTTGGAACGATTGGTGGGACGGTAGCAGCTCGATTGGGTTCCGCTATTACTTTGGCGGGTCTGACTAGGCCGTCACGCCGTAATCCGGAAGCAGGACGCACCGGCGGAGTGCAGGGGCACGATGCTCGGCGTGGCAACTTTCACAAATACGACACCGTGAGACAAGGAGCGACCATGAGTACAGCAAGAGCAGCGGACGAGACGCTTCACGAGGCGCTCGCCCATCTGAACGAGGCCGCGAAAGAGCGGAGCGAGGAAATCCAGAAGCTGATTGACGAGAAGTATACTCATCTGAGAGACGCGTTCGGCGGCGCCGCCCGGAAGTCGGCCGACTGGGTCAGGGAACAGGGCAGGGAAGCAGCCGGCGCCGCACAGGCGGTTGACAAGTCGGTCCGGCGCTACCCTTGGGCTTACGTGGGTGGTGCAGCCGCGACCGGGTTCCTCGTTGGCCTGCTGGTCTCGCGGCGCAAGTAGCCGGCGATGAATTTCATCATGAGGATGGCGTCGGGCCTCTTCGGTCGCCTCTTCGACACGGCCACAAGCATCGTGAAGTTCGAGGTGGCCGCGGCCTACGTGAACTGCGTCGCCAAGGCCCGCCAGGCCTTCATTGCCCTGCTCAGCCTCGCGGTCTCTCTGCTGCTCGCCCTTGCCGGTTTCTTGCTCATCCACGTGGCGGTCTTTGCCTGGTTGCCCTGGAGCATGCCGGTGAAAGCACTGGTGCTGCTCATACTTGGCATTGTTTATCTCGGGTGCGGAATGGCAGCCGCGCTTGTTGCCAGTTCTGACCGGACCTGGATGAAATTCGCGAGGGTCGACAGGATGCTGGCCGCCATCGCGCTACGCAGAGGTTAGCGACTTCGGACTCCGACGCGGGAGAATACTGAGGGCCGGCAAGGGTTACACGGTCCTGACTGCCGCCTAACGCGTCCAGAGAGGGAACAGGCATCCGCCTGTTCCCTTCTGTTGCTGCGTTACTCCGGAGCCAGCTACTGCGGAACGACTTCCTTCAGTGCGTATGGCCGTGGAACCGCCGGTGGCCTGCGTGCTTGCTTCACGCACTTGTTCGGCGTGCCCCAAATGCCGAACTTTGGGAGTTCGCAGGATGAGTCGGGCGACTGACCGTTCGAATAGGACGGGGCTTGGTCTTCCGCGGACTTCGGGCCATCTTTCCTGACTCAACTACTCACCTCCGAGTAGTCTGTCGATCCCCTGTATTCACCTGCTCAAGGCGGAGTCCATCCATGTACGTATGCTGATGCCTTTCTCCGCGGCGCCTGCCAGCAACGTCTTGTGCCGCCAGCCCCACTTGTACAGGCTGGCTGGCGGTTCCAGCGTGACTTTGTACCACAGGCAGGCTGCGAGCCACTCCTGTGCGGTCGTCCTCCCTTCGCCGAGATACGTGTAGACGCGCTTCACTTCGTTGGCTGGGTTGAACCCGAGATCAACGTATCCCAGGTCAAGTAGCAGTAACTGATGCGGCACGCGTCGAAGCCAGCGGTCGAGCCCGAGGGCGTAGCCGAAAAGGGTCTGGCCGAGCCTGGTTCCCTCCAGGCTCTTGATCCTGTCCGGTATCTCCCAGGTCAGGGTGCCGATTGCGTGGATGTACTTCTCGATATAGCGGAAGGAACTGTGGTGGCAGTCGGACAGGCCCCGTACGCCGTGGGCGATGTAGCCGCAGATCGTGTACAGCTCCTTCTTCTGCGGGTCCTCAATGCCGGCCAGGGCTTGTTTGAACTCGTCGCGGTAGTTGGGGTAGATTCTCGGCAGACCAGCCAGGCGCGAGACCTCGTCATCCAGCTTCTCGCCCTGGCCGCCCGGCTCAAAGCAGTTGCGACTGACCGCGGCGTGATCCTCATTGCGCTTGGTGAAGAACTCGAACGGCAGGAGCATCCGCGCAAGCATCAGGTTCTGAACCTGGGTCAGCTTTGACGGGTCGCCAAGCCACTGGTACGCGTGCTCAATGAAGGCCTGCGCATAGGGGTGTGCGGCGAGGAACTCCTGTTTGGCCTTGCCGGCCAGGAAGCCGCGCAGCACTTCCTCGATGAGCTTCATGGTTTCGACGTCGCCGGGCTGGGTGGTGCGGCCAGGCATTCCCAGCCAGCAGCCGGCGTGGAATGGCTTGGCCGGCAGCTCGCCATTGCCGATAGCGTTGAGGGCTTCGTCGATCGTGACGGGAATGCCGTTGTCACAGCACTGCAGGCTGGCGATGTGCTGGCGGATGCGCCTGGTCTTGTCGTCCAGCCGGCCCAGCCTGGCCTGCAGCGAGTTGACGTAACGGATCTCGTCGTTCCACTTGTCCGGCGCAGCATGGTTGAATCCCCACGCCGAGTACTTCATGTAGACGTTGCCGTCAGGGTCTGCCGAGTATGTCCGGTATTCGTCCGACTTGTGCGCCGCGAGGTCGGTCGTGCCCGCGTACCTCGCTTCAAAGCCTGGCTCCAGCAGTTCCTGCGGAACCAGTTCGTCCTTTGTTCTTGCGGTCATCGTTGCCTCCCGACATGCCTGGTCAGCCAGGCTCAGCAACGCAGCCGGCGGCCAATCTCTCTTCTGCTAGCGGTCGAGCGCTTGCAGGAGTTTCCCGACGTTGCCGATGGCCTCCTGCTCCATGGTCTTTGCCTCACCGATGATGCGGACCTTCTCGCCCGCGTCCATGTCCTTGTTGCTGACTTTCTCCAGCCGGGCTGCGATCTCCTTGTACCCCGACCCCAGCTTGCGGGCCTGCGACGCGACCTTGCCCTGCCTTTGGGCGAGTTCCTCGAACCAGGCACCGGCCATGGCCCGGCACTCGGACCAGACCGTCGCGTTCCACCAGCTTCCGTGGCTGGCGCCATGTCCGGTTTCCACGGCCTTGGCCCAGTTGTCATAGGCTGCCGGCCCCATCCCATAGTGCTCGAGGCTGTGGTTGCCGGGATTGCGATGGAGGTCGAGTGCGTAGCTCAGGCTGTCGCGGATGACCTTGGCTTCGTCCGCTGCCGGTGCCTTCTGGAACGCCCAGAACGTTGCATGTATCTCTTTGCCGAACTCCGCCCAGGTGCCATACGACAGGCCCGGCGGCGTCGTGTCGCAACTCGCACACCACGGTTGGGCCAGGAGCAACCGGCTGTCGTCGTAGCCGTAGATGAGTTGGTTGTCCATGTTACCGACAGCGCAGGGATGCCCTTGGTCGAGGTGCTCGCGGACCTTCCGCTCGACTGCCGCGCGTTCCTCCGGCGTGCTGCCGTTGTGGCAGAATCCGAGTTCAGTTATCTCCAGCCCCAGGTTGCGAACCAGCGGGTAGAACTCGCCGTACTTCCAGCAGTAGGGACCGCTCGGGCACAGTTGGTCGTTGATGTTCATGAGGAATGCGTGTCCGGAGCCGCCGAAGACAGCGGCCGCGCTCTTGTCGCCGCCGTAGTAGTCGAGCGCGCCCTTCACGACTCCGACCAGGCAGGTGTTGAACGGCGGTTGTCGGAGACTATCGAGCTTCTTCATTCTGTTCCTTTCGAAATAGGGTCAGCAGGCAGTCGTCCGGTCGGCCTGCGACCTTCGGCCTGATTATGACACGGGTGCAAGCTGACGTCAAGAGCGTAGCCGGTACGCCGGACGCCGTGAACCGTGGCCGGTCACGAGTCGGTCGCATCGGGACGCCAGAGTGCGGTTGACAGTGAAGCGAGACCCGGCGTCGGGGACGAGGGCGCTTTCGGAAGGCGAAGAGGTCAATTCGCTCGAACACGGCCTTGTCCGCCGCCCGCGATCGGCAATGCCGCGCGAGGCGGGCGAACCCAAACGCGGACTCCTCGTCGCTGAGTTCAGCCACATCGAACAGAGCCTTCTGCCGAATCTTGGCAAGGTAGGCACGCGGAGAGGGCGCTATCATCTGGCGAACGGCCCGGTGCACGACCAGGCGAAACCCGGCCCGCTTCATGACTGCCATGACTCCCTCCCTTCGCGGCAGGCGGCGCTGACATGTCTGCCTGGCGCCCGGGAAGAACCGGAGGTAGAGGTAGGAGCCCATGTTCTCGATGGTAGAGTTGCGGATGCACACGACTCCGTCGGGCGCGATGACCCTTTGCAGCTCCTGGGCAGCCCGGGCCGAATCTCGCAGGTGGTGCCAGGCCTGCGACATGAACACCACGTCCGCTTGACCGTTCTTCAGTGGAATACGCTCCGCGCTGCCCCGGCGGAATACTACCGACTCCGGCACGTCTCTCCGTGCCTGCGCCAGCATCGCCGCCGAGGGGTCAACGCCAATCGCCGCTGCGTCGAATCGCCGGGCGAGCGGCCCGGTGAACCTGCCCGTGCCGCATCCGAGGTCGAGGATAGTCCGGACTCTCTTGTCCCGAAGCGAGCGCGCGACTTCCTCAAGCCACAGTCTAAGCGTCTGCCTCGGTAGGCTCCGCGCTTTCACATAGGTGGCCGGACGCACGATGCGGGCGTAGTCCTTTCTCCGTGCTCGAATCACGCGATAGCGCCCGTTCTCGTCGGACGGCCGCAGCGTCTGGATGTCTGGTTTCGCTTTGAGCATGCGGGCCGCTGCTTGCGGCCGGTCATCAACTCTGCCCGGACGCCGTGGGTTTGGTTGCCTGTTGGTGCGCAGTCGGGGCGGGCCCGGTCTTGCCCCAGCCGAGGAATTCGTGGGTAAGGAGCATTATCACGCCGGCCACCGCAAACGCGTCCGCGAGGTTGTAGGTGTACCAGCGAGTGTTGCCGATGCCCATGTCGATGAAATCCACGACCGCGCCGAGCCGGATCCGGTCAATGAGGTTGTTGCTCGCGCCACCGCCGAGTACGAGGCCGAGTGCGATGCCGGTCCAGCGGTCCGGGCTGCGCCAGGCAAACCAGATGACGAGCAGGACGACCACGGCCGGCAGGGCATAGTGCATCCAGAGTGGCCCGTAGGACATGCCGAAAAGCCCCCGCTCGTTCATCGTCAGCGAGAAACGGAGCGCGTCGCCAAACACCCGGTCCGCGATGTGCGGCACCTCGTACTTGAGGATGAGCAGCTTCGATACCTGGTCGAGCGCGAGCGCGAGCACGGCGCAAACGACAAACCAGAAACGCGGTCCCCACACAAAGCGTTTCATACGTGAATCTCGCCCGGCGTCCCGAAGCCGGTTCCCGGTTTCTTCTGGACGACTTTGACCGGCATGGTGCTCAGCCGGAAGAGAACCCGGCCACGACGCCAGAGCGGCCACCATTCGTGAAGGTAAATCTGCACCGGCCGCCACATCGCGACCCAGCCAGTTATGGTCAGGCTTTCGCGCAGAAGCCCAGCCCACGCCCCGGTAACGTGCCCGAGCACCAGGTTGCGTACGGCCAGACAGCCGGTGAGGAACGCGAGGCCGATGAGCAGGCTGGTCCGGCCGTCGTCCATCATCCGCCGGAACGCCAGCCGGTTCAATTTCGCCCGGTAGCCGAAGAAGTTGTGAACGGCCTCGGTCATCCAGGCAGTCGGGTCCTCGGCCGGCATGTGTTCGATGTGGATGGTCAGCGATAGTGGGTCGTGATGCGAGTACTCCTGGGCCCAGTTCAGGATGAACTCCTCGGCGTCGCCGTCGAGGTCTCTATCCATGAATGGCGATGGGTCCATCGAATTGAAGAGCTGGTTCGGCTCGTGCAGCTCCAGCTCAATCCTACCTTTCATTCTACATCATAGCGGCAGGCAGGACATCCGGCAAGGACAGCCGAAGAGCCGGCACCGGGATCAACCACCAAGACACCAAGGCACCAGGAAAACCAGAACCTGCAAAGAGGGCCACCCGACATGGAACACGATGCGGCGAGGGGAGCCCTCGCCGCGCGTGGTACACTGCTGATGCGCTAGATGAACTTGTAGGTCAGTCCAAGCGCGAGCGTCTCCTTGAGCCGCAGCTTGGTGTCTATCTCCTTGTCGTAGAGCAACTGCGCGGTCAGGTTAACCATCACGTACTTGGTGATGCCTACAGCGACCGTGTTCTCCCAGCCGACGTCGAGCGCCTTCCAGTAGTCGGCATTGGGCAGGCCCTCAAGCTTCGACGCCTCGGAGGAAAAGAGCGCCTGGAACAGCACGAGCTTGCTGGTGTAGAGTATCTTCTCCTGCGCGAGCGGAGTCGTGAAGTCCGTCGCGAAGGTCACGCCGCCGTAGTTGCTCGACTTGTTCTTCCGGAGGACGATACCGAGCTCCTGAATCGTGTCCGGAGCCTGGCGGTCGAAGTGCTGTTTGAGGCCGAACCCGAGGCGGCTGACGAGTTCGGTCTTCTCGTGCTTCACTATCTGCCGGGCGACGCCGAGCGCTTCGTTCAGGTCGATCGGGTTGAAGTACCGATGCAGGTCGCGTCGCTCTTGTCCCAGAACTGGCTCTGGAGCTGGGCGCTGGCGTAGGGGTCGACGACGAAGCCGAGGGTCAGACGCAGCACCGATTCGAAGTTGATTTCGTCGGTGGACTTGATCGGTTCCCCCCACTTGCCGGTAGTGTCCTGAGTCGAGGTCTGGCCGAACGCGAGCTTCAGGGTGTTCCTCGTGTTTACCTTCGAGCTGAGCTGCTTTTCGGCCAGCGCGTTCGCGTTGGCGGCGTAGGCGAGGAGGCCGGTCGCGCCGCCGCCCCAGTTTTCGGTATAGGCGTTCTGGTTGAGCGTCAGGTTCGCGTCAACCGCAAGATTCCATGGCGTAGCAGTGGCCAGCGCCGCTACGCAAGTCAGTATTACCCCGATGCGGGTCATGGCGTCTCCTTTCGTTCAGTTCCGACGCTAGG
>CAZAKP010000126.1:0-9250 GCA_964485845.1 uncultured bacterium
AGCGTATCGCCTTGAGCATTGGTTTTCACTAAATAGAAGTCGGTCCCCCCAGCACCAAAGGAAAAGGTGTAGCCTGCGACGATGTAGCCACCGTCGGTGGTCGGCTGGGCTGAGTAGCCCCGATCATCGTCCGGCCCGCCATAGGCTCTGGTCCAAAGCGTATCGCCTTGAGCATTGGTTTTCAGTAGATAGAAGTCGGACCTTCCCGCACCGAAGGACGAAGTGGAGCCGGCGATGATGTAGCCGCCATCAGGGGTCTGCTGGACAGAGTAGCCCCCGTCACTACCCGTCCCGCCATACGTTCTCGTCCAGAGCGTATCACCCGAGGCGTTGGTCTTGATCAGGTAGACATCACGGGCGCCCGTCCCGAAGGAAGCGGTATAGCCTGCGATAACGTAGCCGCCATCGGCAGTCAGTTCGACCGAGTAGCCTCGTTCTTCACCCGCCCCGCCGTAGGTTTTCTGCCAGTTCGTCTGGGCAGAGGCAATTGAGGAAAGGCTGGCGGCAGCCAAAAAGACGCAGACCGCGACCAGAACGCGGATCCTCATCGCGGACATGCTAAGTTCGGTAGAGCTTTGTGTCAATGGGGAATCGTGTCAGCCCCAATTCGCAGCCGTCGTCCGCTTCGGCGGTCGGCGTTGCCAAAAGCTCATACCCTCCCTGATTACCTCCCTGATTCCGGGGGAGATTCGGAGGGGGATTCCCTCCCTGATTCGGGGACAGAGTAGGTCCCAGATTCCGGGACGGATTCCGGCCCGGATTCCGGCTCTGATTCCGGCCCGGATTCCGTCCGGGATTCCGGGGGAGAATGGGTTAGAGATTCCGGGCCGGATTCCCGCCGGGATTCCGCCCCAGAACCGGACCAGGATTCGGTCAGGGATTCGGCCGGAGATGGCCTCCCAGATATGGGAGGGGATTCCACGGGATATAGATAGGGAGACTCGGCGGGAGACTATCCCCCTACGACCCCTGGACGTGAAATGCGTGACTTACGCGATGTCATTTTGACCAGAATCGCCAGAAACCCGCAACTACTATATGACGGCAGTCACGCGGGCGACCGAGAGATGGTCATTTCGATGCTGTTCCTGACTGCCGCCGGAATCGCAATCGACGTTGTTCTCCGCGCGGTTCCAGCGACTGCCTTCGCGGCTGCCCGGCGGAGAGCGGTCCGATTCGTCCCCGGCGGGATTATGGCGGTGCCGCCGGGGGCCGTAGGCTTGACTTGCCTAGAGGCTTCGCTATGATACGGGCACAGCACTTAGACAAGATTTCAGGAGGACCCCTTGAAAGAGTACAGCGCGGAAAAGATCCGCAATCTAGGCTTCTTCGGCCATGCCAGCTCGGGCAAGACCTCGCTCTGCGAGGCGCTGCTGCTCGCGATGAAGCAGAACACCCGGCTCGGCTCGGTGACCGAGGGGACGTCGCTCCTGGACTATGACGAGGACGAAGTCAGCCGCAAGATATCCATCAACCTTGCCCTCGGCTACGGCGAGTGGAAGGACACGTTCGTCACCCTGGTCGATACTCCCGGCTACGCGGATTTCTCTGGGAGCGTGGTATCCGGAGTCCGCGCCATCGACAACGGCATCGTGGTCGTGGACGCTTCGTCCGGGGTCGAAGTCGGCACCGAGATGGTCTGGCGCCGGCTGGATGAGGCCAAGTTGCCCCGCGCCGTCTTTACCAACAAGCTCACCAAGGAACACACCGCGTTCGACGCCACGGCCGAGGACCTGCGCAAGGCATTCGGCACGCGGGTGACGCCGCTCTTTCTGCCCATCGGCAAGGAGGCGGGACTCAAGGGTGTCGTGGACCTCTTGAACGATAAGGCATACGCCTACGAGAACGGCGTGCGCAAGGAGATTCCCGTTCCTGCCGACATGGCCGACGCCATCAGTCAGTGGAAGGAGAAGCTGGTCGAGGCCGCGGCCGAGGTCGATGAGGGGCTGATGGAGAAGTTCATCGAGGGCGGGAAGATCGCGCCCGATGAGATGCGCGCCGCAGTCAGAAAGGGCATCAAGGCCGGAGTGGTATATCCGTTGCTGGGCGGCGACGCGCTGACCCAGGTCGGGGTAGACATGCTGCTCGACCTGGCCGTGGACGTGCTGCCCGGCCCGCTCGACATGCCCGCGCTGGCCGCCACGAAGCCCGGGACGACCGACGCGATCGAGGTAAAGCCGGACGAGAACGGCCCGGTCTGCGCCTTCATTTTCAAGACCGTTTCCGAGGCCCACGTCGGCGACATGAACCTGGTCCGCGTCTTCCGCGGCAGGCTGGAAACCGGCGCGGTGCTGATGAACACGAAGAACGAACGCGACGAGAAGATCAATCAGATGTACGTCGTGAAGGGAAAGGAACGGGTAGAGGTCAACAAGCTGACGACCGGCATGATCGGCGCGCTGGTGAAGCTGAAGGAGACCCATACCGGCGATACGCTCTGCGACAAGCGCCAGCCGGCGAAACTGCCGCCGGTTGTCTTCCCCAGGCCGTCGATTTCGGTTGCGATCCTGCCCCAGACCAAGGGCGACGAGGAACGGGTGTCGACCGGCCTTGCCCGGCTGCGCGAGGAAGACCCGACCTTCTCTTACGAGTTCAACTCCGAAATCGGGCAGCAGCTCATCAACGGCATGGGCGAGCTGCACCTCGACGTGCTGGTGGCGAGGCTCAAGCGCCGCTTCGACGTGGCGGTCGACCTGGTGAAGCCGCGCATCCCTTACCGCGAGACCATTTCCAAGAAGTGCGAGGCCCAGGGCCGGCACAAGAAGCAGACCGGCGGCCGGGGACAATTCGGCGACTGCTGGCTCCGGCTCGAGCCGGTGCCGCGCGGGACCGGATTCCAGTTTGAGAGCGAGATCAAGGGCGGGTCGATTCCGACCAAGTTCATCCCGCCGATTGAGAAGGGCATCGTCGAGACGATGACGAAAGGCGTGCTCGCCGGATACCACATGATGGACATCCGGGCGGTAGTCTTCGACGGTTCCTACCACGACGTCGATTCCTCGGACATCGCCTTCAAGCTCGCCGGCCAGCTCGCGTTCAGAAACTGCGCCGAGAAGGCCGGGCTCGTGCTGCTCGAACCGATCATGAACGTCGAGGTCACCGTGCCCGACCAGTTCACGGGCGACGTGATGGGCGACCTGAACTCACGCCGAGGACGCATCATGGGTATGGAGGTGCAGGGCAACCTGCAGGTCATCAAGGCCCAGGCACCGCAGGCTGAGATGTACAAGTACTCCAACAGCCTCAGGTCGATGACCCAGGGCCGCGGGTTCTTCACGATGGAGTTCTCTCACTACGAGGAGACGCCGCGCGAGGTGGCCCAGAAGGTGATCGACGAGGCCAAGCGGGAAAAGGAAGCCGCCCAGAAGTAGCACGACATTCGGAGTGTGCCGGCCGGGCCGCGCGCCCGGCCGGCACTGCTGTTACCGGCAACGGGCCGTTGAGCCGCGCCGGGTTTTTGCATCAAGCCTCGCCGGGGGATTGACTGCAGGCAGGATGGGGTTAGACTGACATTCGTGGTCCACGTCCTGGGTCGCGGCTACGATGCGATCATGTTCTGGACGGCGCTGCTGGCCGCGTGCTGCGCTATCATCCTTGCCATCCTCGTTCACATAATCTACAGCCTTCGTCCGGCTACGCGGCGGGCGCGGATGGACGCGACCAGCCGCGAGGTTCTGCGCCGTGGTATGGACCGGGTGGCGGAATATCTCGATGGACTGGCTCAGTCGGAGCCGGCGGTGAGGCAGCCGTTCGAACGCGGCCTCGCTTCAATGCAGGCCTACAATTGGGAGCAGGCCGTCGAGCTGTTCTGGGAGGCGATGCTCGGGGCGCGGGGAGGCGAGCTGATCGCGCTCCTCAACCTCACCGGCATCTGCCGATACACGCAGGGCCGATTGAACGACGCCCGGGCCAATTTCGAGCAGGCGCTGCGCCTGGCCGAGCAGTTCCGCGACGAACCCGGCAAGGCTCCGGCGCTGGGCAACATCGGCGTGGTCTGGCATGACCTGGGCGAGCTCGACCGTGCGCTTTACTACAAAGAGCAGGCCCTGGCCAAGGCGCATCAGCTCGGCGACCAGTGGGCCGAGGCGATTTACCTCGCCAATATCGGTAATATCTGGCACGACAAAGGCGACCTCGACAAGGCGCTGGAGTACCACGAACAGGCGTTCCGGCTGTCGCGCGACCTCGGGGACAAGTGGGGCGTGGCGAGCGACCTTGCCAGCATGGCGAGCGTGTTCCGCGACAAGGGCGTGTTCGGGCAGGCGTTCAAGTACGACCAGGAAGCCCTGGCCCTGGCGCGCAAGATCGGGCACCGCCTCGGCGTCGTGACAAACCTGAGCAACATCGCGAACACCTACCGCTACCAGGGCCGGATCAACGACGCGCTCAAGTACGATGAACAGGCGCTTGAACTCGCCCGCAAGATCGGCCATCAACTCGGCGTGGCGACCGACCTCGGCAACATCGGTCTCATCCTTGCCCGCAAGGGGAAGTATGAACAGGCCGTGCCGAAGCTCGTTGAGGCGCTATCCATCCTGCTTTCCGGCGGAGTGGCCAAAGGTCCGGACCAGCTTGCGGCGGGCCTCGCCCGGTGCGAGCGCCGGCTCGGCCGGGAGCGGCTCGTCGAGCTGCTCAGGGAATCCGGCATCGGAGAACGGGAGCTCGCCGAACAGCTCGATTTGGTTGACCGGGCGCGTCAGACAGAGCCTGAGCGCAGGCGGGGCTTGTTCGCCCGGGCCGGATAGGCAGCCGGCGCTCGTCGGTCGAGCCGGGCATCAGCAAGATCACGATCCTCGGTTATGCTTCCGAGGGAGAGTCGCCCGTCCATGACCGCGAGTCCTGCCTCAACGAAGAGTCAGAGCGGGTTTCATCGCCGAAGCGGCGAGCAGACGGCCGGCCGGTTTCAGGGAACAGGGGATGGCGAATGGGGAGTTGGCGGTGTCGAGCGCGGGACACGGGTCAGCGCCAGCGCGGCAAGCAGGCAAAGGAGCGGCTCGACCGGAACCCGAAACCGGGCTTCCCCAACCGGGCCGGTTGATAACACGTAATAAAGTATCGGCAGGAGCAGCCAGAGCAGGCGGCGCGAGCGCTTGAGGAAAAGGCTGAAGAGGAATGCGACGAGAAGGGTGGCGTGAAACAGGATGGCGTAGCCCAGGATGGCGAGGGCCGGCGCCGACAACCTCGCCAGCCGTTCAGTCCGGATAAGAGCAATGGCCTGTCCGATTCTGCCCCGGGCCACAAGCTGCACGGTCCGCTGGGCAACGTGCGGGTCGCCGGTCGTGTCCGCCCGCAGGTCTGCTCCGGAGAAGGCGCGCAGGGCCCGAACGCTGAGGGGCATGAGGAGTCCTCCGGCGCTGCCGGCGGCGTGGACTTTCGCCGCCAAAAGCGGGCGGGCCAGTAGTTCTTGCCGGCCGACCCGCGCCCTCACCGCCCAGTATCGAGCCCGGTCGTTCTCGTCGAGTGGGCCATACCGCGACTCAGCCTCGGCTGCCAGCGAGTCGCGCGCTTCATCGACCGGAATCATTCTGGCAGCGGCCAGGGTCTGCGCGCCCGAGTACTCCGAGATGTTGTAGTCGAACGCGGTTGAGAGAATGTACCTGCCGCTCACACGCCCGTTGCGGATGACCCAGGGGGCGAGGACGACGGCGGCGGAGGCGAGGAGGATGAGAGAATTCCTGATCGCCAACTGCCAATTCCTGCCTGTCTTGCAGAACACGTGGAGGGCCAGGAGCAACGGGAAGAAGACGGCGATGGGGCGGGTGAGGATGAGCAGGCCGCAGCCGGCCCCGACTGCGACGACGTCCTGCCAACGGTGAAAGATGCCGAATCGGTTGACGAGGAGCAGCGTCACGAGCAGGATGCAGACGAACAGCGTCTCGGTCGTCAGCTTGATGGAGTAGAAGACAAGGTTCGGGCTCAGGGCAACCAGCAGGGCGGCAAGCGCGGCAGTTCGGGGCGCAAGCCCCAGCTCAAGGCCAAGTCGCCGCGTGAGCCAGATTGCCGCAAGCGAGAGGAGAACCTGCAGGATAAGTGCGAGAACGATGAACGATGAGTGATGAACGGAAGGGAGGGGAGAGGAGGGACGAGTCATCAGGGCCGGCAGAGCAAGGAAGAGGGGATAGACCGGAGTGCGGAGGAGGTCGGGTCGGAATGGTGGAGTCGAATCCAGCGAGAAAATGTGACGGTGGACAAGGTTTGTGGCGAGCCACACATAGTCGGGCGAGTCGCCGGTAGGCTCTGTTGCCTTGGTCGCCAGTGGCGCGGTCGGGATGAGAAGCAGGGCCAGGCGCAGTGCGAGCCCGACCAGCAGGGCCGCGGCGAGCAGCCGGCTAGCTGATTTCATACCAGGGCCGCCGCACGCGGTTGCGCACGACAAGTCCGAGTATGATACCCGCGGCAAATCCACCGATGTGCGCGAAGTAGGCGACGCCGCCGCCCGTGGCCGGGGCCGAGCCGTAGCCGTTCAGAACCTGGATGAGTATCCAGAAGCCGAGCAGGAGCGGCGCCGGCAGGTAGATGAGGCGGATGAAGAAGAATATCGGCACCAGGGTGAGGACCCGGGCACGCGGGAAGAGGACGAAATACGCGCCCATGATTCCCGAGATGGCGCCCGACGCGCCGATGGTCGGGACCGATGAGCCGGGCATCAGTACAACCTGCAGCAGGCTGCCGGCCATACCGGTGAACAGGTAGACGACGAGGTACCAGAAGTGGCCGAAAGCGTCTTCGACGTTGTCGCCGAATATCCAGAGGTAGAGCATGTTGCCGATGATGTGAAAGAAACCGCCGTGCAGGAACATCGAAGTGAAGAGGGTCCAAAGGCGGTGGCCGGACACAATCTGGGTCGGGATCATGCCGTAGGCGCTGACGATGAGTTCGCCGGCCTTCGGGTCCTGGTACTCGGTCAGGGTCTGGTAGATGAAGGCGCCGGTGCAGGCCGCGATGAGCCCCCACGTCACGAAGGGCCGCTTCTCGGAACGGATGTCGTCGCGGAGTGGTATCACCGGGCGTGCCTGCGCTTGGCCGCGAAAACGGGGACTGTACCGCGCGTCCTCGCGCCCCGAGGGACTGTCCCCGCTTTCGCTACTGCGCTGAGTAGGACGACCGCCATCGCCGCGATGCTCCTGCCCCTCAGCGCCAGTTGCGTGCCTTCGGTCGTCTTGGCCTTGAGGCCGATGCGGCTGGGTGAGACATTAAGGATGCCGGCAATCCCGTTCCGGATGGCGACGTAATGGGACTGGAGTCTGGGTCGGTCGCAGACGAGAGTGCAATCGGCGTTCACCAGTTCGTAGCCCTGCGCCTTCACCATCGAGTATGCCTCGCTGAGCAGCGGGCCGCTGGCGGCGTCCTTCCACCTCGGGTCGGTGTCGGGAAAAAGCACGCCGATGTCGGGCAGGGCGAGAGAACCGAGCAGAGCGTCGGTCAGGGCATGGAGCAGGACGTCCGCGTCCGAGTGACCGACGAGGCCGAGTCGGGACGGGATGTGCACGCCGCCGAGCATCAGCCGTCGGCCGCGCGCCAGTTCGTGTGCGTCGAAGCCGAGGCCGATGCGGAACTCCGAATGGCGAATGGCAGGCGGCGGATGGCCGGAATTGGTCCGTCCCGAACGCCGGATTGGTGAGGGGTCCAAGTCGGCAGATTGTAACAGCCGCGCAAGGCGAATCAAGGCAAGCGGCACGAGAAGTGGTCAAGTGATCGAGAGCTCCAGAGGCCAGACGGAGGGAATCCGGGAAACCGGCACTTGATCACTTGGACACCGGATTACTGGACCACCTGGCTTCCGCCTGCGTTGACACTCGCACGACTCTCGCTATGATTGCACCGTGATAAATGTGACCGTAAGTGGCGAAACACGGCAACTTGAGCCGGGCGTGGCGGTCGGCCAGGTTCTCGCCGACCCGAACGCGGTCGCGGCTCGGGTAGACGGCAGACTCGTCGATCTGACCTTCCGGCTCGAACACGACGCAAGCATCGAGGCAGTCGCCTTCGATACCGAAGAGGGACGCGAGGTGTACGAGCATTCCGCATCGCACCTGATGGCTCAAGCGGTGAAGCAGCTCTATCCCGATGCCAAGGTGACGATCGGGCCGGCAGTGCCGGAAGGATTCTATTACGATTTCGATGTGGAGAAACCGTTCACCGAGACCGACCTTGCCCGGATCGAGGAACGGATGTACGAGCTCGCGAAGCAGAGAATACCCATCGTCCACAAGTTCCTGCCCCGCAAGGAGGCAATCGAGCTGTTTCAGGCGCGGGGTGAACCGTACAAACTGGAGTTGATCGAGGGCATTCCGGACGAGAGCATTTCGGTCTACGAGCAGGGCGACTTCACCGACCTTTGCCGGGGTCCGCACGTCACCAGCACAGGCAAGATCAAGGCCGTGAAGCTGCTTTCGGTCGCCGGGGCCTACTGGCACGCGGACGAGAAGAACCGGATGCTCTCGCGCGTGTACGGTATCGCGTTCCCATCGAAAGAACTGCTCAAGGAGTATCTCGACCGGCTGGAAGAGGCAAAGCGCAGGGACCACCGCAAACTGGGACCCGCGCTCGACCTTTTCAGCTTCCATGAGGAGGCCGGGGCCGGGCTCGCGTTCTGGCATCCCAAGGGCGCGACCGTGCGGCGCATCATCCAGCAGTACTGGGAGAAGGAGCACCTCGCGGCCGGCTACCAGCTCGTTCTGACCCCGCACATCGCCCGCGCCGGACTATGGCAGACATCCGGCCACCTCGACTACTACGCCGAGAACATGTATCTGCTGGAGGTCGAGAACGAGCAATACGTGCTGAAGCCGATGAACTGCCCGGGCCACATGCTCATCTACCGCACCAAAGTACATTCGTATCGCGACCTGCCGCTTCGGATGGGCGAATGGGGGACAGTCTACCGCCGGGAGAGGTCGGGCGTGCTGCACGGCATGATGCGGGTCCGCGGTTTCACCCAGGACGACGCCCACATCTTCTGTACTCCGGAACAGGTCGAGGACGAGGTATACGGCGTTGTCAGCCTGTCGGTCAAGATGCTCCGGGCATTCGGCTTCGAGAAGTTCAAGGTCGACCTCTCGGTCCGCGACCCGAAGAACCTGGGCAAGTACCTGGGCACGGACGAGCAGTGGAACCTGGGCGAGCAGTCGCTGGTTCGGGCACTCGAGCGCATCGGCCTGCCGTACCGCCGGGCCGAGGGCGAGGCAGTCTTCTACGGTCCCAAGATCGACATCAAGCTGCTCGACTCGCTCGGCCGCGAGTGGCAGTG
>CAZAKP010000127.1:0-9213 GCA_964485845.1 uncultured bacterium
CGCGTGCCGGTATCGGTCGGCCACGCGCTCGCCGTGACCTGCCGCTTCAGCCAGCCGGTCAAGGTCAAGGACGCTGCGCACGTGCTCAAGAAAGCGCCCGGCATAGTCCTGCGCACGGGCCACGAATACGCGACGCCGGTCGACTGCCGCGGCATCGACGCGGTCTTCGTCAGCCGCGTCCGCCAGGGAGCAGTGACTGACGAACTGAGCATGTGGGTGGTCACCGACAACCTGCGGAAGGGCGCGGCCACCAACGCGGTGCAGATAGCGGAACTACTGGACAAGTTAGGAGTTAGCAGTTAGGAGCTAGGAGAAAGAATGAAGACGACGTTGCTGTTGTTGCTGCTGGCGGCCGCAGGATTGGCCCAATCCGCCGCCTGGTTCGACGAACCATGGCTTGCGGGCAAGCCGGGCGCGAGGCCGGCCGGCCCCGTGTTCGCAGAATCACTCCATTCGTACAATGTCCGGCACTATCGGCTCGACATCAACCTGCCGATGACGAACAGGTCGTACACTGCTCACGAGGCGCTATCCATCCGGAGTGAGATGCCGTCGCTCGGCGCCTGCACGCTCCATTTCGTTAACCTCGTCTGCGACTCGGTCAAACGGTACGGAACGGCACTCAGCTTCTCGACGCCGTCCGGCCTGCTGGCAATCGCGCTCGACGCGCCTCTGCCCCGGAACGACTCGACGGTCCTCGACATCTTCTACCATCGCGATTCCACCGTCACCGACCGCGGCTACTACTTTGCGAAGCCGCCGAGCGTCACCCACACCTACTGCATGACCTGCACGCCGCCCGAAGATGCCCGCTACTGGATGCCCTGCTACGACGAGCCGATGGACAAGGCCGAACGCGGGGTCGCGCTCAATCTGACCGTGCCGGACTCGTTCCAGGCCTGCGCCAACGGCCTGCTCGATTCGGTCACCTCCGGCGCCGGCACGAAGACCTACTGGTGGAATCACCCCTACCCGATCGCCACCTACCTGATCGTCTTCTCCGCCTCGCGCTTCGCCACCTGGCAGCATCGTATCGCCCTGCAGACCGGCGACACCCTGCCGTCCATCTACTTCATGTGGCCCGAAGACTCGGCCGCGTCCCAGACCAACTTCAGCCGGATTCCCGACATGATGACCTACTTCTCAGACTCGGTGCGGTTCGGGCCTTACCCCTTTGACAAGTACGGCATGGTTCCCGGCTACTACGGGTTCCCCTGGGGCGGGATGGAGAACCAGACCCTGACGATGATTCACACTCAGTGGCTGCGCAACGGCGACCCCATCGGCATGGCCCATGAGCTGTCCCATATGTGGTGGGGCGACATGGTCACCTGCGTGGACTTCGCGAATGTCTGGCTGAACGAAGGATTCGGCACCTGGGCCGAGTGCCTGTACTACGGCCACATGAACGGCCGTCCCGGGTTCAACTCCTACATCGCGGGTAAGGGCCGTTCCTACTTCACCCAGCACCGTAGCAGCGACTTCCCGCTGTACAACCCTCCGCCGGCCGAAATCTACAACGGCGGCATCATCTACGCGAAGGGCTCCTGGGTGCTCCGAATGCTGCAGTTCGTCGAGGGCGATACCGCCTGGCAGAATCCCGGCATCTTCTTCCGGGCCCTGCGCGCCTACGGCGACAGCTTCAGGTACGGCACCGCCTCGACCGCGGACTTCCAGCGCATCAACGAGCAGTTCTCCGGCCTTGACCTCGACCGGTTCTTCAACGAATGGGTCTACGACCGCGGCTTCCCGAAGTACACCATCGCGTGGAACAAGCAGCAACTCGGTGATAGCTGGCAGATCACGGCCACGCTCAGCCAGCACAACGACACCAACTCAGTGCGGCTCTTCCACATGCCCTACCCGGTTCGGTTCAACTGCGGGACCGAAAGCACGGTGGTGACATTCCACCCCGAGGACACGGTGGCCCTCGACACCTTCATCCTCGCGGCCGAGCCGTTGAGCATGACCCCGGACCCGGATAACTGGGTCCTCGACAGCAGCTTTGCGGCCGGCATTGCAGAAGGCCAGAAGCCACAAACCGCAAGCTTCAAGCTCGGGCCCTCCGTCGTCCGGGGCGTCCTCAATCTGCAATCGGCAATCCGCAATCCGCAATCTGAGATCGTCCTCCTGGACGCCGCCGGCCGCAAAGTGCTCGCCCTGCGCCCCGGTGCGAATGACGTCTCGCGCCTTGGGTCGGGTGTCTACTTCGTCCGCTCGGCCGCGGTGGTCCCGACGCGGGTCCTGCTCGTACGCTGACCGCGGTTGTTGACAGCGCGCGACGCGTTCGTAGACTGACCTTAAGGAGGCCACATGAGAAGACTAGTGCTCGTGTCCGCCGTTCTGCTGTTTGCTGGTTGCACGACGTTGTACGTCAAGGCACCATCGGGCAGCACTGTTGCGCTGATGGCCAATGAACCGACAACGGTCAAGATGGAATTCCGACAGGTGACCCTGCTCTGGGGACTTCTGCCGATCTCGAACGTACCCTTCAACACCGCCAACTGGGCGAAGCAGGTCAACCTGGGCGAATTGCGCGTCAAAACCTACTACAAATGGTACGAGTTCATCTGGAACTTCGTCACCCTCGGCCTGGTACACACGAACAGCATTCTCCTGGAGGGCAACCCGCCCGAGCTGGAACCGTAGCGCCCGCCTCCTTTCTTTGTTCCTCCGCCGCGCCGGATTCGGTCGGCGTTGGTTGACTTGGCCCGGCGGCGGCACAGAATTGTAGACGAAAGGAAAGGACCCTGATGCAGAGAATTACCATCGCGCTCGTCCTGCTGCTGCTCGTCGTCGCCGGCTGCGGTTCGAAGACGACCACGGCTCCGACCGCCCCGCCTCAGACGAAGACCGATTCGACCGGCGCCGTCGCCGCCGCTCCGGAACAGCCCACGCCCACTGAAGCCGTAAAGCCCGCTGCCGCCACGAACCTGCCCAAACTCTGGGACTTCTGGGCGACCTGGTGCCCGCCGTGCAAACAACTGAAGCCGACCATTGAGGCTCTGGAAAAGGAGTACGAGGGCAAGGTCGAGATAAAGTCCATCGACGTCGACCAGAACAAAGACCTGGCCCAGAAGTTCGGTGTCCAGGCCATCCCCACGCTCGTCTTCCTCGACGCCAAAGGCAATGAGCTGTCCCGGATTGTCGGCCTCGTGCCCCAGGACACCATCGTCGGACGCTTCAAAGCCCACGGCTTCATCCAGTAACAACTGACGGCTTCTCTTTGGAGTGCGGGAGCGACGCTCCCGCTTTTCTTACCGGGGCGCGTGAGCCGCGCCTCGGTTCCTACTGGCGCCGGAGAACGGCGAGCAGCAGGTAGACCCCGATGGCGGCGGCCGCAACGAACGCGGCGACGCCGATTGCAGGCACCAGGCTCTTGAGCGCGGTCGGCGCCGCGACAACGAGCAGCGAGGCGCCGATGATTATCGCCGCGAGCACGATCGCCGCGGCGAGCTGGTTATTGGAACGGCTCAGGTTGCGGACGATCTGCCGCAGCTCCTCGTGGTCGATTTGCAGCTTTACCTCGCCCTTCTTCAGCCACTCGCTGATCTGCCTCAGGTCGGACGGCAGGTCGCGCGCGAACGACTCGAAGTCGGACTCGTGCCGGCGCAGGTCCTTCAGCCAGCCGAGCGGTCCGGCCCGGCGGCGGGCAAGCCGCAGAAGCGACGGTTTCATCTCCTCGATGAAGTTGAAATCCGGGTCAATCAGCAGTCCCAGCCCCTCGACCGTGGCGATGCCGCGCATCAACATGGAAAGCCCGGCCGGCACCGTGATGCGGTGGCGGCGGCTGACCGCCAGAAGCTCGCGCATCACCCGGCCGAGCGACATTTCGCGCAGGCTCGCGCCATAGTAGCGGTCGAGCAGGTCCTGGATGTCCACCCGCAGGGCCGACTCGTCCACCGGCGCCGCCTTCGCGCCCGCCCTGAGCACGAGGCGCGTAAGCCGCGCGCCGTCCCGCCGGTACGCGGCGATGAGCATATCAACGAGCATGTCCCGGACCTCGTCATCGATACGGCTGAACATCCCGAAGTCGACAATCCCCACCCGGCCGTCAGGCATGACGATGACGTTGCCGGGGTGAGGGTCGGGCTGGAAGAACCCGTACTCGAAGACCATCTTCATGTACGCGCCGGTGCCGGTGCGCGCCAGCTCGCCGCGGTCGATGCCGGCCCTCGCGAGCGCCTCCGGGTCGGTCGCCTTCAGGCCGCTGAGGAACTCCAGCACCAGCAGCCGGTGGGTAGTGTGATCCCAGTACACCCGCGGCACCACCACGGTGCTGCCCTCGGCGAAGCTGCGGCGGCAGATCTCGGCGTTCTGGCCCTCGTGGACGAAATCTAGCTCAAGCCTCAGACTGCGGGCAAGCTCGGCTACCAGCCCGACCGGGTCGTACACCGCAAGCTCAGGCTGGTGCCGCTCGATGAACCGGGCGACCGAGGCCAGGATTGCCAGGTCTCCCTCCACGACGCCGTCGACGCCGGGACGCTGAACCTTCACCGCCACCTGCTCGCCGGTCTTAAGCCTCGCCCGGTGTACCTGCGCGAGCGACGCGGCCGCGACCGGTTCCCGGTCGAACTCGGCAGAGATGTCGTCGGGGAGCTTACAGACTTCGGTACCGATGACGCGCTCGACCTGCTCGAACGAGAGCCGGGGGACGTCGTCCTGGAGCTTCGCGAATGCCTTGAGGTAATCGGGCGGCAGCAGGTCGGGCCGGGTGGAGATGAGCTGGCCAAGCTTGATGAAAGTCGGGCCGAGCTCCTCGAACGCCTTCACCAACCGCTCCGGCTCGCTGCGGGCTGCCGCGCCGGGAACGGTCTTGTGCCCGAACCGGAGCCTGCCCTCAAGGCCCAGCCGCGCCGCCATCTCGGCAAGCCCATGGCGGACGAGAACCGTGCCGATGTGCCGCGCCCGGTTCAGTTGGCGCCGGCCTTTCACCCAGCCGAACGGGTCGAGACTCGGCAGCGGCACCGGCTGCCGGCAGAGCTCTTCCGGGTTCTCAGGCAAACCGTCTCCTCATCTCAATGACTCGTGTCTATGATACCCGGCGCTCCCGGCCGAGTCAAACCAGAGCCGCGTCTGTGGGACTCAGTGCCGCAATAGCCGGAGCCCCGGTACCGACTGGAACCACGTCTCCAGCCGCACGTCCGCCTGCGAAGTCCGCAACTGCGTCACCTCAACAATCGCATAGAAGCCCGCCTGCGTATGACAGCCGGCGTAGGCCGGCGCGTCCGGCACGCGGGCCGTGGTCCGCCACGTGCTGTCACCGGGCGGCGGCACCGGCCCCTGCTCATTCGCAAGCTCCACGAAGCCCGTCACGTGCCAGCGTCCGGCCGGCACGCCGCCACCCGAATCTCCCGGCGCAAGGTCCGGGCTCGCGAGGTAGTAGGTCGGCCCGTCCGAGCCCGGCTTGAAATCGGTGACGTAGAACTCCACCTCATCGACCCACGCCGTATCGCTCATGTCGTAGGTCACGCCGGCACGGTCCGGCGCAGGCCAGCCAAAACCCGGCTTACCCGTTCCGCCAAGCTCGCTCACCCAGGTCGAGCCGGTATGCACCGGTATCGTCGAGAGCGTTTCCCTTGGCTCGAAATACGCCCCGCCGAACCGGGCGAGCACCCGATACTCACCGGTCAGGCCGCCGGGGTCAAGCACGCAACTCGTGTCGTTCGTCTCGATGGCAACGCGCAGTGTCTCGCCGACCGGCTTGAACATCACCCGGTAGAGGTTGGGCGCGCCCTCGGGCGGCTGGCTCCAGGTCAACTGCACCGTCGTATCGGTCACCGCCGCGAGCGACAGATTCCACGCGTGCCCGCCCGCGATATCAACGGCTGTTACCGAGAGCGGGTCGGACCAGTCAGAAAGCAGCCCGGCATTGTCGCGCGCCCGCGCCGCCACTGTATAGCTGCCGGCGGTATCGAACACGTGGTTGACCGCGATTGTCTCCCCGCTCGCGACCGGACTGCTCCAGTTGCTCACCTCCCCGCTCCAGTCGAACTGGAACTGAAGCGGCGCGCCCTGCGGATGGGTGGCCATCACCCGGTAGGCGTACGAAACTCCGGTCGTGCAGTAGGCCGGACCCACCGGCGTTATCGGCTTTGACGGTGGCGACTGGGAAATCACCACGACCAGCGGGTCGCACCAGCCGGATTCCACCGAATCCCGGTTCCGCGCGTTCACTCGGATTGCGTAGTGACCGGTATCGGGATAAATGTGCACTCCGGTCACTGCCTGGCCGCTTGGATAGTAAGGGGTCCAGTATTCCAGCACTATGCTCGAGTCGCCCCAGTCGAACCGGTAAGCGACTTCCTTACCGTCCGGGTCGGTCGACTGAACCGCATAGTTCAGCGAGTCGCCCGGACGTCCGGACGTGGGTCCGATGAGCTGCGGCCGACTCGGCCCGCGGTGGCCGCAGGCCAGAAGCAAAACGAACGGAAGCAAGGCAAGAGCGAACGTTCTCATGCGACCTCCTGTTGGCGTGGTGTTGTTTTACCGCGACACGCCGCCCGAGTCAAGCGTTTCAGTCCCCTGGTTGGCGAGTACTACCGTTGTCCTTGACCGGTCGCGGCCGGGCGCCTATCCTTAATGGAGGGTGGATAGCTGTCGCACGGTTTTCTAAAACGAGGAGGAACGATGTCCACTAGACTCGCAATCAACGGCTTCGGCCGAATCGGGCGGCTCGTGGCGCGAATCGCGTCCAGCCGGCCGGACTTCGAGCTCGCCGCCATAAACGATATCACCGACGCCGCGACCAGCGCACACCTGCTCAAATACGACTCGGTCCATGGCCTGTTCCCGGGTGTACAACCGGAGGCCGACGATGCCATATCAATCGGCGGCCACCGGGTGTACGTGAACAACGGCAGGAAGAATCCGGAACTACCGTGGGCAAAGCTCGGCGTCGAGTACGTAATCGAATCAACCGGCCTCTTTGCCGAATACGACAAAGCGGCCATGCACCTCAAGTGCGGCGCCAGGAAGGTCGTTATCTCGACCGGGCCCGAAGGCGACAAGCCAATCAAGTCGCTCGTCATGGGCGTAAACCACACAACCTACGACCCCTCGACCGACCACATCGTCTCCAACGCCTCCTGCACCACCAACTGCGTCGTCCCGGTGGCCAAGGTCATCCACGAGAACTTTGGCATCGTCCGCGGCTACATGACCACGGTGCATTCTTACACTAACGACCAGGCCCTGCTCGACCGGCCGCACAAAGACCTGCGCCGCGCCCGGGCCGGGGCGCTCTCGCTCATTCCCACCTCCACCGGTGCGGCGAAGCTCATCGGCGTGATCTTCCCGGAACTCAACGGTCGCATCGACGGCATGTCGCTCCGCGCGCCGACGCCGGACGTCTCCATCGTCGATCTCTCCTGCTGCGTGGAAAAGAACACCTCGAAAGATGAGGTCAACGCCGCGTTCCTTGCCGCATCACGGGGACCGCTCAAGGGCATACTCGAGGTCGTCGACGAACCGGTCGTTTCGGTCGACCTCTGCGGCAACCCCCACTCCGCGGTCGTGGACTCAAGCCTCACCGCGGTCATCGACAAGACACTCGTGCAGGTGTTTGCCTGGTACGATAACGAGTTCGGCTACTCCAACCGGCTCGTCGACCTCGTCGCCTACATGGCGTCGCGCGGCTGAGGGAAAACCAGCCCGCTGCCGCCCCGAGCTGGCCGCCGCCTTCGTTGTTCGGAGCTGCTCGTGGGTACGTAGCCGCAGGAGGACGCTGCTCTTTCCGTAGCTCGTGCCGGAGACGGCGAATCGGCGCCGACCGCATCCAGTCAGCAGCCCACCGCGCCCGATAGCCGAAGCCGGCCGATTTCGGCGGGCGCCGGTTGGAGAATCGGAGGAGACACCAAACGGCGCGGATAGGAGAACCCATGCCGGTGCAAGTCCTCGACGAGTGACTGCACCGCAGCCTGTCCGAAGCCGTGCTCTACGGAAGCCTCCGATCCCATCTGTGTTCATCGGTTCCAACCCGCCTCGTGGCCGGCAGTTGACAAACGGCTGGCTCGCCCTAGCATAGCCGGATGGCCTTGACGATTCGGCGCTACGTCCCGGGGAGGGACGACGCGCTCTGGCTCGACGTGGCCAACCGCGCCCTCGACGAAGACCCGGACTACACGCCGGATACGCTGGCCGACTTCAAGCTCCAGACAAAAGGCCCATGGTTCGACGCCCGGGGCATGATGTTTGCCGAACTCGACGGCAAGACTGCCGGCTGCGCCAACGCGGCGGTCGACCGCAATAGCGAAATCGTCTACGGCACCCTCGACGGCCCGTGGGTGCTGCCGGAATTCCGGCGGCGCGGTGTCGGCACCGCCCTCGCGCAGGCAGCGTTCGCGGACCTCAAGCAACGCGGCAAGCTGCAGGTTCAGGTCTGGCATCGCGACTGCCCGGCCGGCGTCGCCTTCGCCGCCCGGCTCGGGTTCCGCTGTGTCCGCGTGTTTCATAATATGACCCGCGGTCTCGAGTCCTTACCCGGCGGGGTCGGCGAAAACCGGGAAGCGACAATCGACGAACTCGCGCCGGATGCGGCCACCATGGACCTCGAATGGCGGCTCTTCAACGAAAGCTTCAGCGAACACTACAGTTACCGCCCCTGCACCCGGGAAGAAACCTCGGACATTTATCGCATGGCTCGCGAACGCGGCGAATGGCTCTTCACCCTCCTGGCAAGGGTCGAAACAGAACCGGTCGGCTTCCTCCTCGGCGGCTCCGACCCAGCCGTTGTCAAACGCCGCGGCGCCAACGTCGGCCGGCTGCACGTACTCGGCGTACTCAAACAATTCCGCAGCCGCGGCATCGCCAAAGCCCTGCTCATCGCCGGCATGAAACGCCTCAAAGAACGGGGCATGACCGAGGCCGAGCTCCGCGTGGATACCGAGAACGCTACCGGCGCTCTGCACCTGTACGAACTGCTTGGGTTCAGAACCACTGCCCGCCGCCTCACCCAGACCCGCGACCTGACCTGAAGGAAACCAAGCCCGCCCACGTCGCCTCAGATCGAGACACGACCCCTATTCGGAATTCCACCCTCAACCCAAACCTCAGCCTTCGCCATCCTTTCCTCCTCTGCCCTTGCCTCTCCTTCTCCCCTGGCCTCTACCTTCGCCTTTACCTTTACCTTCACTTTCCCCTCCACCTCTCCTCGCCCGGCCCGACTGGAGTGAGGCGGCTACTCCCGGTTTCAATCCCGGGTTCACTCTACGA
>CAZAKP010000128.1:0-9177 GCA_964485845.1 uncultured bacterium
CTCGATTCGCCGTATGCCTTCCTGGTCGCTGCCGCGGACAGCGTTTCCGGCTCGCGGCCCGGGGCCAGGCGCGAGAGTTTTGAGACCTACGTCAAGCGGGTGGAGGCGCTGGAGACGATTGCCTCCTCGATGGAAGGGGTCGAGCGGGCGTATGCGATACAGGCCGGCCGCGAGATTCGGGTGCTGGTCGAGCCGGACAAGGTCACCGACCGCGATTCGGCGGAGCTGGCCGCCAAGGTCGCGGCGCAGATTCAGACCGAGCTCAAGTACCCGGGCCAGATAAAGGTCACGGTCATCCGCGAGACCCGCGCCGTGGACTACGCGCGGTAGGACATGGCAAGGTAAGGCTAAGGTAAAGGTAAAGGCGCAGACGCGACATGAGTCGGTCCGAATCTGAGCCTCAAGCTGTACCTTCGCCTCTTCCTGGAGCGGTTCGTGTTCTCTTTCTCGGCGACGTGTGCGCGGAACCGGGGCGGAAGGCAGTCGAACAGGAACTTGCGGGCCTGCGGCAGCGGCTGCGGATAGATTTCGTCATCGCCAACGCCGAGAATGCGGCCGGCGGGTATGGCGTCACTCCAGCCATCGCCGACGCCATGCTGAAATCGGGCATCGACTGTATCACGACCGGGGACCATGCCTATGACCGGAAAGAGGTCTGGGAGTACCTCGGCACTGAGCCGAGAATCCTCCGCCCGCTCAACTTCCCGCCGCAGGCGCCGGGGCGAGGCCACGGGATTTACGACTGCCGATTGACGAGTGGCGATTATCCCGAGGTCAAGGTTGCGGTGGTGAATCTGCAGGGGCGGGTTTTCATGAAGGCTCTGGACTGCCCGTTTCGGCGGGTCCTGCCGGTGCTGGATGATATCCGGCGGGAGACGCCGGTGGTGATTGTGGACATCCATGCCGAGGCCACGGCCGAGAAGCAGGCGATGGGCTGGTTTCTGGACGGGCGCGTGTCGGCCGTGCTCGGCAGCCACACCCACGTCCAGACCGCGGACGAGGCGATACTGGCCGGCGGCACCGCCTACATCACCGATGCGGGCATGTGCGGCTCCTTCGACTCCGTTCTCGGCATGAACAAGGACCTCTCCCTGCGGCGGATGATCGAGCTGGTGCCGGTTCGGCTTAACCCGGCGACCGGCGACGTGCGCATCAACGGCGTCTGGGTAGACGTCGAGCAGCAGACCGGCCGGGCCCTGGCGATCAATCGCCTGCGTCATCCGGTAGTATCTGCCGGGAATCAGACCAGCGCAGGCTAGCGTCTAACAACTACCGTGGACAGATTCAGGCGCTTCAACGCAATAGTGTCTGTCAGCCATGACATCGACGACCTTTTTGAACGTTTCTTCGGAGTCCAGGAGAGCAACGCGGTCTGGGAACCGCCGGTCGACCTCTTCGTGACCGAGCGAAAGGTGTATCTGATGGCCGAGGTACCGGGAGTGGCGGTGTCGGAAGTCAACGTCCGGGTCGGCTCCCGGGGGGTTCAGATTCTCGGGACCAAGCGCCCGCCGGAGAAGATGCGGCGGGGCGTCACGTTTTACGAGTCGCAGATTCCGTACGGGTCGTTTGAGAAACGCGTGAGCCTTCCATTCACGGTCAACCCGGACAGCGTGAAGGTCAGCGTCAAAGACGGCGTGCTCAGTCTGGAACTGGACCGCGCCGGCGGCAACACGGTGAAGGTGATAAGAATTGAGTGATAACCCTGGTGCAGTAATCAAGATCGATGACCCGGTGAAGCCGGGGCAGTTCCCGTCCGAGCTGCCGGTCCTGGTCGTCAAGGGCGGGGTGGTCTTCCCCGGTCTGGTGTCGCCGCTCGTCGTATCGACCGAGCGTTCGGCCAAGCTCGTGGATGAGGCGCTCGCCGGCGACAAGCTGGTCTGCGCAGTGACGCAGCGCGACTCGTCGCTCGAGCGCGAGGCCGAACCGGCCGACTTGTACGAGGTCGGAACAATCTCGGTCATCCTCAAGATGCTCCGGTTCCCGGACGGGACCATGCGCCTTCTGCTCCAGGGGATGAGGCGGGCGCGAGTCGAGGAATACGTCTCGCAGTCTCCCTATCTCAGGGCAAAGGTGAAGCCGCTGGAAGACGTGGGCCAGAAGGACGTCGCGACGCGGGCACTGATGCGGAGCGTCGCCGACACGTTCGGCAAGCTGGCCGAACTCGCCCCGTACCTGCCGGACGACGTCGGCACCGTGGTCACCAATATCGATTCGCCGGGCCGGCTGGCGGACTTCGCGGCAACCTATGTGAATTTCGACCTTTCTGAGAAGCAGCGGCTGCTGGAGATGCTGGACGTGAAGGAACGGCTACAGGCACTGCTGCCGCTGCTGTCCAAGGAGATTGGCGTCCTGGAGCTGGGCGCGAAGATCCGTGACCAGGTCAAGGGCGAGCTCGACAAGTCCCAGCGCGAGTACTTCCTGCGCGAGCAGATGAAGGCGATTCAGAAGGAGCTGGGCGAAACCGACCAGGCGACGGCCGAACTCGACGAGCTGCGGAAGAAGGTTGAGGAAGCGGGCATGCCCCAGGCCGTGCTGGAAGCGGCCCGCCGGGAGCTCGACCGGCTGGCGCGGATGTCGCCGGCGGCATCCGAGTACTCGGTCACGCGCAACTACTTTGACTGGCTGCTCGCAGTGCCGTGGAAGGTGCGGACCGAGGACAGCCTCGACGTCAGGCAGGCCGGCAAGATACTGAACGAAGACCACTACGACCTCGAAAAGGTGAAGCAGCGCATACTCGAGTACCTCTCGGTGCGCAAGCTGAAGAAGGACTCCAAAGGGCCAATCCTGTGCTTCATCGGCCCGCCGGGCGTGGGTAAGACCTCACTCGGGCGTTCGATTGCCCGGGCCCTGGGCCGGAAGTTCATCCGGTTCTCCCTGGGCGGCATCCGGGACGAGGCCGAGATCCGCGGCCACCGCCGGACCTATGTCGGGGCGCTGCCCGGACGGATAGTGCAGGGCCTGCGCACGGCCGGTTCGATGAACCCGGTTTTCATGCTGGACGAAATCGACAAGGTCGGGACCGATTTCCGGGGAGACCCGTCCTCGGCCCTGCTCGAAGTGCTCGACCCGGAGCAGAATTCCAGCTTCTCCGACCACTATCTCGAAGTGCCGGTCGACCTGTCGCAGGTTATGTTCATCACGACCGCGAACGTGGCCGACACGATCATCCCCGCGCTCCGCGACCGGATGGAAATCCTCGAGCTGCCGGGCTACACCGACGAAGAGAAGATCTCGATCGCCAGGGGCTTCCTGGTGCCGAGACAGTTGACGCAGAACGGTCTGAGCAAAGAGCAGGTCGAGTTCAAGGATGAAGCACTGGAGTTGATCGTGAGCGAGTACACACGTGAAGCCGGTGTCCGCAACCTGGAACGGGAAATCGGCTCGGTGATGCGCAAGCTCGCCCGTCGGTTTGCGGAAGGTCGGACCAGGGCAGCGGTGATCGCCCCGCCCGAAGTGCGCAAGCTGCTCGGGCCGCGGCGTTTTTCCTCCGAGGTCGCGGCGCGCAAGATGCAGCCCGGCGTTTCAACCGGGCTCGCGGTCACGGCGTTCGGCGGCGAAATCCTCTTCATCGAGTCCTCGCTGATGAAGGGCAAGAAGCAGTTGCTCTTGACCGGGCTGCTCGGCGACGTGATGAAGGAATCGGCCGAGGCCGCGCTCACCTACGTGCGGGCGCACGCCGTGGAGCTCGGGGTGGACGAGGAGTTCTTCGAGGAGTCGGACATCCACATTCACATCCCGGCCGGCGCGACCCCGAAGGACGGGCCTTCGGCGGGTATCGCCATCGCCGCGTCGCTGCTCTCGCTCCTGCGACATGAGCCGCTGGACCCGCGCGTCGCCATGACCGGTGAAATTACGCTCAGCGGCCGGGTGCTGCCCATCGGCGGGGTCAAGGAGAAGGTGCTGGCGGCGAGCCGGGCCGGCATCAAGGCCGTTATCCTGCCGGCCGAGAACCAGCGCGACCTGAGAGACGTCCCGCCCAACGTCAGAAAAGCGATGAAGTTCTACTTTGCCAAGTCGGTCGGCGACCTTTGTCGCGTGCTGTTCCCCAGGACCTGCGGCAGCACCAGCGCGGCCGGGGTTGCCTGCGTGCCGCGTCCGGCCCGGAACGTGGCGCGCGGAGCGTAGGTATACAGCGGAGCCGGATAGTTCAGAGTCCGGAACCCGGAGTCCAGAATTCAGAGTGCCGTGACATTCCGAATGCCGGTTGCTGAGTTACTGACCCGTCCGATTAGTGTCTGCGTTATCTGCGCGATCTGCGGTTGATTTCCCCGTCCTCAATTCTGAATTCTGGTCGCTGGACTCTGAATTCCGAACTATCGGTGCCTGAGTAGCGGCTTCAGATACCTGCCCGTGTGCGACGGGTCGTACGCGGCGACCTGCTCCGGCGTGCCGGCAACGACCACCGTTCCGCCTTCGTCCCCGCCTTCGGGCCCAAGGTCGATTATCCAATCCGCACACTTGATGACTTCGAGGTTGTGCTCAATGACGAGCACCGTATTGCCGCGTTCAACCAGCCGGTTGAGCACGCCCAGGAGAAGCCGGACGTCCTCAAAGTGAAGTCCGGTCGTGGGTTCGTCAAGCAGGTACAGGGTGCGGCCGGTGGCGACCTTCGATAGCTCGCGGGCCAGTTTGATGCGCTGGGCCTCGCCGCCGGATAGCGTCGTCGCCGACTGGCCGAGCCTGACATAGCCGAGGCCGACCTCCTCCAGCAGCCGCACTTTCCGTGCGACCGCCGGGACGTTGGCGAAGAACTGGGCCGCCTCCGCCACCGACATGCCCAGCACGTCGCTGATGCTCTTCGTCTTGTACTTCACCTCGAGCGTCTCGCGGTTGTAGCGTTTGCCCCTGCAGACATCGCAGGTGACGTAGACGTCGGGCAGGAAGTGCATCTCCACCTTGATAATCCCGTCCCCGCCGCAGGCCTCGCACCGGCCGCCCTTCACGTTGAATGAGAAGCGTCCCGGTTTATAGCCGCGCATCCGTGCGTCTTTGGTGCGGGCGAACAGGTCGCGAATCGGGCCGAACGCGCCGGTATAGGTAGCCGGGTTCGACCGCGGAGTGCGGCCGATGGGAGACTGGTCGATGTTGATTACCTTGTCGATTTTCTCCGCGCCCGAGATGCGGTCGTGCTCTCCCGGCTTTTCGCGCGAGTCGTAGAAGCGGCGGGCGAGGGCGCGGTAGAGGATATCCGAGACAAACGTGCTCTTGCCCGAACCGGAGACGCCGGTCACGGCCACAAACAGGCCGAGCGGGACAGAGATGTCCACGTTCTTCAGGTTATTCTCTTTGCAGCCGTGGACGGTGAGAGTGCCGATTCGCGGCTCGCGCCGTTCAGTCGGCCGCGGGATGGATTTCCGGCCGGAGAGGTAGGCGCCGGTCAGCGAGTCGGGGTTGCGTTTGATATCATCGGGCGTACCCTCGGCTACGACCTTCCCGCCGGTGTCGCCCGCTCCGGGGCCTAAGTCAATCACGTGGTCGGCTTCGAGGATCGTCTCCTCGTCGTGCTCGACTACAATGACGGTATTACCGAGGTCGCGGAGCCGGGTCAGGGTCGAGAGCAGCTTCCGGTTGTCGCGCTGGTGCAGCCCGATTGACGGCTCATCGAGGATGTAGACTACGCCGACGAGACCGGAGCCGATCTGAGTGGCGAGCCTGACGCGCTGGGCCTCGCCGCCACCGAGGGTCTCGGCGGTCCGGTCGAGGGTGAGGTAGTCGATGCCGACCGCGGTGAGGAAGCCGAGCCTTTTCCTCAGTTCCTTCACGACTTCGCGCGAAACTTCCTCGTCGCGGCCGGTGAGCTTCAGTTCCCGTGTGAAGTAATCGTGGCAGCGGCGGATCGAGAAGGCACTCAGGTCGGCGATATTCACCCCGTTGATGCGCACTGCGAGCGCCTCCGGCTTCAGACGCTGGCCGTTGCAGGCCGGGCAGGGGAGCAGGGTCATGTAGCCCTCAATCCACTCGCGGCGGGCCTCGGACTCAGTTTCGTGGTAGAGACGTAGCAGATTCGGGACCAGACCCTCGAACTTGTGTTGCCAGTAGAACTCGCTTTCGTCCCAGCGGGTATACTTGACGTTCAGCTCCTCTTCGGAGCCGTAGAGGATGAGCCGTTTGGCGGCGGCGGGCAGTTTCTTCCAGGGCAGGTCCAGCTTGAACCCGTGGCGGCGTGCCAGAGTCTTCAGCGGCGCGGTGAACCACTGGCTGCGGATGCGGGCCTCGCCCCAGGGCGCAAGCGCACCGTCCAGCACCGAAAGGTCGGGGTCGGCGACGACCCGGTCCGGGTCGATTTCCATCTTGGTGCCGAGACCGTGGCAGGTCGGGCAGGCGCCCTGCGGAGCGTTGAACGAGAAGAGGCGGGGCGAAATCTCGCCGAAACTGAACCCGCACTCCGGACAGGCCAGCGCGGCGCTGAAAATGAGGTCGCCTTCTGTTGTCGGCGCACCGCCTTCTGCCGGCCGGTTCTCACTTTTGGCTTTTGGCTCTTGGCTTTTGCCTTCTGACTTTGCCGCTCCCTCCGTACCTCTAGCTTCTAGCTTCTGGTTTCTAGCTTCTGACTTCGTCCCCTGTGTGGCAACGATACACAGCCCATTGCCTTCTTTCAGCGCCAGCTCGACCGAGTCGGCCAGGCGCTTCCTCGCGTCGGGCTTCGCCTGCAATCTGTCCACGACGACTTCGATGTCGTGCTTCTTGTAGCGTTCGAGTTCCGGCACTTCGTCAATCTCGTAGAGCTTTCCGTCAACCCGGACGCGGATGTAGCCGCGGCGCTTGGCCTTGACCAGCAACTCCTTGTACTCGCCCTTGCGGCTGCGGACAAGCGGGGCGAGGACGACCATGTTCGTGCCCTCGGGCAGGGCGAGCAGGTTATCGACAATCTGGTCGGTGGTCTGGGACGAGATCGGCTTCCCGCATTTAGGGCAATAGGGTTTGCCGATGCGGGCGAAGAGCAGGCGCAGATAGTCGTAGATTTCCGTGACCGTGCCGACTGTGGAGCGAGGGTTGCGGGCCGAGGTCCGCTGCTCGATGGCGATGGCAGGGGAGAGGCCGGTAATCTGGTCGCAGTCCGGCTTCTCCAGCATCCCGAGGAACTGCCGGGCGTAGGCCGAAAGCGACTCGATGTAGCGGCGCTGGCCCTCGGCGTAGATGGTGTCGAACGCGAGCGAAGACTTGCCCGAGCCGGACAGTCCGGTGATGACTACCAGCTTGTTGCGCGGGATGTCGAGGCTGATGTTCTTGAGATTGTGCTCCCGCGCCCCGCGGATGCTGATGACATCGTTGGTTAGCGACTGGCGACTGGCGATTGGCGACCGGGAGGACTGCTCTTCGGCTCCGCTTTGCGCTCTTGGCGACCCATTCGGCTCGCCGCGCTTAGTCATTCCGAGTCCGTCCCGTCTGTCATTCCGAGCTTGTCGAGGAATCTCGACTCCCGGCTGTGCTCAGGGCGCGACTGCGCTGCGGCTCGCTCAGGGCAAGCCTTTGGCGGCCTGTCTTGTCCGCTATCGGCGCTCGGAGTTCGTCATTCGTCGCTCGCACTTTGCTGTCTGGCATGGGAAACAAAGAGTAGCTGACCGAGTCGGCAGGGTCAAGGAACAGGAATGCCCATCGAACCGCCGGAGAATCTCGGTTCACGGGTGCGAGTACGCTTGACTCGGCTGAGGCGGGTATTATGCTCACTCATCTTCCCATGACTAGCGAGACAACACCATCTGACAAACTGCAGGCCCTGCGCGACCGGATAGCCTCAGCCGCGACTCCGGCTGAGCGAGTGGAGGCTACGCTGAAGCTCGCCGAGGAGCTCTGGCTCAGCGACCCCGTGGAAGTCAGGCCTCTGCTGGAAAGGGTCGTGGCCGAAGCCGACGCCGCCGGCAGACCCATCGCTGGCGGCCGGGCCGCGTACATGCTCGGCGAGCTTGCACGCCGCGCCGGCGACCTCGATGAAGCGGCGCGCTATGCCGAGACAGTGTTCAAGATTGCGGACGCGACCGGCGACCGTCGAACTCGTGCCAGCGGGCTCAATCTCCTCGGCATTATCCACCGGGAGCGCGGCGAGCTTCAATCCGCACTCGATTGCTTTGAGGAACTCCGGGAAATCGCCCGACAAATCGGTTTCGAGCCGGGAGAGCGAATCGCGCTGAACGAGCTCGGCGGTGTCTATGGTCTGCAGGGCGAGCTAGACGAAGCACTCGCAGCCTACCGTCAGTGCCTGAACGCTAACACGGCAGCCGGAGATGTGCGTGGCAGGGCCACCAGCTTGTACAACATCGGCTGGACCCTCGCGGCCATGGGCCGCTGGACCGAGGCGACCGAGAGTTTCCACCGGTCAATCGCGCTTTGCGAGGAGCATGGATTCCCCGACCCGCTTGCTGCGGCTCGGATGGCGCTCGGCGAGCTGTCGCTCAAGCGGTCCGACTACGAAGATGCCGCGCTCATGTTCCGCGCCGTAGTGGAGGAAGAACGGGCAAGGCGGCATTCCGGACGCATCTACAGAGGAGCTCTTTCCGACTTGGGCTGGGCTCATTTCCGCGGCGGAAACTTGGCTCAAGCGGCGGGGATTCTGGATGAAGCTGCAAGGCTCAGCGAGGCAGCCCAAGACCGCCGTGGGCTCGCGACCGCGTCACGCCGCCAGGCCGAACTCGCGTGTGCTCAGGGTCGGCTCGACAAGGCCGAAGACCTGGCCGCTCAAGCTCTGCATCTCGCGACCGACCTGAATCTGACAAAAGAACGAGGTGAGGCCGTGCGCGTTCAGGCGCTCCTTTCCGCCGCTCGTGGCAGGACCGACGAGGCCCTTGACCTCTTCGGCCGTTCCGAGGCCACACTGGAACCGCTCGGGGACACCTTTGAGCTTGCTCTCACCCGGCTCCAGCGCGGCCGCCAGATGCTGGAAGCCCGACGGTGGGAAGAGGCCCGTCCGCTACTGCAGGATGCGGCCCGGACGTTCCGCCGACTCGCCGTTGTGGCAGAGGCCGACGAGGCGAATCGGCTGCTCTACGGACTTGAGATGCGTACCGACCGCGTCGCCGCGTTGCTACAGGGGTTGCTTAGCATTACCGCTCTCGGACTGGTGCCCGAGGAGTTCATCGAGCGGGCCCTCTCCATGCTGTGCGATAACTTGCGGTTCGAGCAGGGCGCCGTGCTGGTTGGCGGCCGGCCGGTTGCTCTGCGGGGCAGGCCCAAACTGCCTAG
>CAZAKP010000129.1:0-9168 GCA_964485845.1 uncultured bacterium
TGCCCTTCATCTTTGCCACCTTGATGAGGTGATTGAAGAGCACGCCGCCCGCACCTTTGTTCTGGAACTCGTCCTGCACCTCGATGGCGTACTCGGCGAGCCCGGTCGCCTTGTCGACGTAGTAGCGGGCCGAACCGATGATCTTCTCCTCGCCGCCCGACTTGAGCGCGAGCACGAGCGCCATCTCCGATTCATAGTCGACGTTGACGAACTTCGACATCTTGTCGTGGGGCATCGCCTTCAGATACGAGAAGAAGCGATAGAAGACGGTGTCCTTGGAGAAGGTGTAGAAGAGGTCGCGCATCGCCGGTTCGTCGGTCGGGCGGATCGGACGAATGAAAACCGGCGTGCCGTCTTTCAGGCCGGCCTGGGCCTCGAACTCCTCGGGATAGCGGGCCTCGACCAGCGGCAACTCCGGCTGGTCGGCGTAGATGTAGTGCTTCTCCTTCGCGAGTTTGAAGAGCTCGGAGCGGAACTTGGGGTGAGCGATCGAGATAAGGGCAAGCGCCCGGTCGCGGATTGACTTGCCGTGCAGGTAGGCAACGCCCCACTCGGTTACGACGTAGTGGACGTCGCCGCGCGAGGTCACGACGCCGGCGCCCTCGGTGAGCGTCGGGACGATGCGGGAGAAGTTATCGTTATCACGGCTGGAGCGGAGGACGATGACCGCCTTGCCGTCCTTGGAACGGGCAGCGCCGCGGACGAAATCTACCTGGCCGCCGATGCCGGAGAAGAAACGATAACCGATGGAGTCGGCACAGACCTGCCCGGTCAGGTCAACTTCAAGCGCTGAATTGATGGAGACCATCTTCTCGTTCTGGGAGATGATGAAGGGGTCGTTGGTATAGTCCACCGGGTGGAACTCGAACATCGGGTTGTTATCGATGTAGTCGAACAGCCGCTGGCTGCCCATCGCGAACGAGGCCACGACCTTGCCGGGGTGGAGCGTCTTCCGCCGGCAGTTGATTACGCCGGCATCTATCAGGTCGATGGTTGAGTCCGAGAATACCTCGGTGTGAACGCCCAGGTCCTTCTTATCCTTCAGGTAGGAGAGCAGCGCATTGGGGATGCCGCCGTAGCCGACCTGGATGGTCGAGCCGTCCTCGACCAGGTCAGCCACGTTCTTGGCGATGCGGCGGGCGACATCGCTCTCGCCCGGCGTGATGAACTCGTAGAGCGGAGCGTCGTTCTCCACCACGGCGTCGATGTCGCGGACATGGATGAAAGCATCGCCGAGCGTTCGGGGCATCTGCGGGTTGACCTCGGCGATGACGTACTTGGCGGAGTCGGCCGCCGGCTTGGTGATGTCCACCGATACGCCGAAGCTGCAGAAGCCGTGCTCATCCGGCGGAGTGACGTGGATCAGGGCGACGTCGAGCGGCAACCGGCCGGAATGGAAGAGTTCCGGTATCTCGGAGAGGAACACCGGCGTATAGTCGGCGCGGCCTTCCCAGACCGCGGGCCTGACGTTCGGCATGATGAAGAGTGCGTTGACCCGGTAGCGGCTGGCCAGCTTCTCCTGAGCATACGGCGCGACGCCCAGGGTCAGCAGGTGGGTGATTTCGACGTCTTCTATCGGGCAGTCGGCGAGCGCCTGCACCAGCTTCTGGGGAGTGCCGCAAGCCGAGCCGATGAACAGCCGGTCGCCCGGTTGCAGCACGCGCAGTGCTTCGTCGGCAGTCTTGATTTTCTCGCGACACTGGTCGCGCCAGTCAGTGTTCTTCATAGTCTCCTCTTGATTCCCGCGTCAGACGCACCGGGCAAGCCTCATACGTCGAGGCAGCGCGGCTCACACCGCGAGCGGCCTCAGAAATGGTTTTCCGTTCTCCTCTTCGATGACACCGCAGGCGTACTCCGGGTCGTGTTCGAGAAACGAGAGCCACTTCCCGGCGATGGCCTGCTGTACGAGCTTCTCCTTCTGCTCCATTGTCACGAGCGGAGACAAATCATACCCCATAATGTAGGGCGTGGCAATATGTGCACTGGTCGGTATCAGGTCGCCCCAGAAGACGGCGAGGACAGGGATCGAGGGATCAAGGGATCCAGGGATCAAGTGGTCGGCATCCGGACTCCGTTCGGCTGGCTCCGTGATTCTGAGTTCTGGTTTCTGATTTCTGATTTCTGAATTGTCCGTAATGACCACTATCTGGTGCCCGGGCGTGTGCCCGCCGGTGGGCAGCAGCTCAAGCCCAGGCACAAGTTCAAGCGGGCCGTCGATGAGTTCCAGCAATCCTGCGTCCTGCACGGGCAGGAAGTCATCAGAGCGGTAAGAGGCGCGGGAGCGGCGGTTGGGGTTCACCGCCGCTTCCCACTCCTTCTGTTGTACGTAGTGGCGGGCGTTCGGGAAGCGAGGAACGACGTGAGGGACATGACCCAATTCCGCCGAGGAATTGGGATCGTGTCCCGCGTTACCCAGCCTGGTTGTTCCTCCGGCATGGTCGAAATGGAGGTGGGTGAGAACCACCCTGGTGATGTCTTCGGGTCGAAAGCCGGCGCGGGCCAGCGACGATTCGACGGTTTCCGGTTTCTCGATGTTGTAGATGTCGTGCGCTTTGTCGTCCCACCGGTCGCCGATGCCGGTGTCGACGAGAATCCGTTCCGTTCCCGCGACGATGAGCAGGGGACGAGCAGCCAGACGGATGCGGTTGCGGGAGTCGGCCGGGTTGGTCCGTTCCCAGACCGGCTTCGGTACGACGCCGAACATCGCCCCGCCGTCGAGCCCGAAGAATCCATCGAGGAGGCTGTGGAGTTCGAATCTGCCGAGCCGCATTGGCAGATTGTAGTTGCGGGCGCTGGCCGGTCAAGGCCGCGCCGGTCATCCGAATCCGACACTGGGGCCACGAAAGCACGAAGGACACAAAACGAATGGGTACGCGATGCCACAGGTCCGTTTCACTCCGTTTTCGTGGCCATCGATCTCGGCCCCGGGTAGTCGGCCCCCAGAGCCGACATTGGGCCAACCACAGAGCCCACAGAGAACAGGGAGCAGGTGAAGCCAAGGTCCGGTCTGTACCTTCCGAGTCTCTGTGAACTGTGTGGTTCAATATCGGACTCAGGGCCGGCCAGGCCAGTTGACATAGCGTATTGCAGTGTATAATATGCTGTACACGTCAGAGCGACGGGTACGGTCGGCATGGGTTCGATGACTCCTAACCGGAGGTCGTTGGATGAGAGCTTTGTCACTGTTGCTGGCTGCGGTGGCTACGGCCTTTGCGGCCAACGTTATCTCGTGGTCCGGGCGAGCCGACGGCGGCGTGCTGTCGCTCGCTCAAACGAGGCTGGAAGTGGGTACGGTGCGGGTGGCCGGCAGTGAGTATGCTACGCTCGCACTGCCCGAAGCCGGGATCACTGAGGAGGTCGGTTGCCCGTCGCTGCCAGTGTACCTCCGGCTGGTCGAGATTCCCTACGGCTGCGACGTGACGGTCGCGTTCGTCGCCGGCGAGACCGAGACGACGCGGCTCGCGCGCCCCGTGCTCCCGCTCCAGGCGCCGATTCCCAAGAGCACGAGGGGCGGAGGACGAGGGACGAGGGATGAAGCGCACACATTCACGCTCAACAGCAAGGCCTATTCGACCGATGCCTACGCTCCCGCAATCGGAGCGCGACTGGTCGAGGTCGCCATCGTGCGAGGCCGGAGAGTCGCGGTCGTCGAGATACGCCCGGTCGCCTACAATCCGGTCCGCAATCGTATCGAGTATGCGCCGCACCTGAAGACGACTGTGAAGTGGACCGGCGCGGACTGGGCTAAGACCCGTTCGATGCAGCGCCGCTATTCCTCGCCACCGTTTGCCGGTCGGCTCGATGGAGTCGTGGTCAACACCCAGCAATGCCGGACCGGTCTCGGACCCGGCCTGCCCATCGGCTACCTGATAATCGTGCCGGACGATTGGCAGACGGACGTCGCTCCGCTGGCCGAGTGGCGCCGGCGCAAGGGTTTTAGCGTGTTCGTCCGGACTCTCAGCCAGGTGGGCGGCGGCACCGCCGACACGGTCAGGGCATTCATCAAGAATGCGTACGACAACTGGTCGATACCGCCGAGCTTCGTTCTGCTGGTCGGAGACGTGGACCGCATCGGCTGCTTCACCGGCAGTGGTTCGGACAACCCGCCGACCGACTTGAACTTCTCACTCTGCGAGGGAACCGACTTCTGGCCCGACCTCGACCTCGGCCGCGCGTCGGTCGCCGGCGCTGCCCAGCTCGACTCGTTCGTGGACAAGGTCGTGCGCTACGAGCAGAACAACTGGACGAACGGCACGGCCTGGGGTAAAAGGGCCTACTTCGTCGCATCCGGCGATACCACTTTCCACGGCAAGGCAGAAAGCACGCACAAGTACGTGATGGCGAAGCTGAGGCCGCTGGACTGCGACTGCGATTCTTACTTCGCCTACTACCACAGCGGCACGCCGGTCGCCACTGCTCTGAACGGCGGCCGGGCCTGGGTAGCATACTCGGGCCACGGGTCGGAACAGGGATGGTCGGACCCGGGCATCACGTTCCTGTCCGACGACGTCCGGGCGCTGTCGAACACCGACATGATTCCGTTCGTTCAGAGCTTCGCCTGTCTCACGGGCAACTTCGCCTCGTCGAGTCACCCGGAGTGCTTCTCCGAAACGTGGATAAGGCTCGGCCGCAAAGGCGGTGTCGCTTCCCTCGCCTCGTCGGTCGAGTCATACTGGGTGCAGGACGACACGCTCGAACGCCGGGTCTTCGACTGCATGTTCGATTCGGGCTACACCTGGATAATGGGCGGCGTCAACAAGGCGAAGATAAAGTACTACCAGCAGATGGGCTCCGGGCAGAGGACCCGGGCCTACTTCGAGATGTACAACTGCATGGGCGACGGCGCGACCGATATCTACTCGCTCGAACCGAAGCCGCTCGTCGTCAGCTATCCATCGGTCGTCCCGCTCGGGCCGAACACGCTGTCTGTGTCCGTAACCAGCGGCGGCAATGCAGTATCCGGCGCTCTCGTCTGTGCCGCGGCCCGAAACGAGTCGGAAGTGTGGGCCGCCGGCTACACCGACCCGGCCGGCCACGTGGACCTAAGCTTCACGGCCTACGTTCCCGACACGGTATTCGTGACTGTCACCGGCCACAACCTCGCCCCGCATCTCGGTCACTGCCTCGCCCTGCCGTCGAACGGGCCCTACGTGATTTACCAGCACCACACGGTCGACGACTCGGCCGGCGGCAACGACGACCATATCGTCAATCCGGGCGAGACGGTCAACCTGCCGATGTGGCTGAAGAACTGGGGCAGCGAGCAGGCGCAGGGCGTGGCCGTCCGGCTGCGGAAGACCGACCCCAACATCACGCTGCTCGATACCGTGAAGAGCGTCGGCAACATCGCGGCCGGCGATTCGGGCTGGACCGGCTCGAACTCGTTCAAGTTCGCGGTCGCCCCGTCCTGCACCAACGGCTACGCACTCCATTTCACGGTCGCGGCCAATGACTCCCGCGACACAACCTGGACATCAGCCATGACAATCCCGGTGGGCGCGCCGGTTCTCGGCTACGCTTCGTATCGAATCGACGACCCGCCGCCGGGCGGCAACCGCAGCGGAGCGCTTGACCCGGGCGAGACCGGGTACCTGACTGCGACTCTGCACAACGGCGGATTGGGGAAGGCATATTCAGTGACCGGGATTCTCCGCTCGGCCGACTCACGGCTGCACGTCCTCGACTCGACCGGTTCGTTCGGCGACATCGCACCGGATACGTCGGGGTCCAATGACGGCGACCGGTTCACGGTGAACGCCGACTACTCGATACCGCGCGATTCCGCAATCCCGTGCACGCTCGTGGCCGTGACCGGCGGTATCACCCGGCGGCTGGGCTTCAGCCTCAAGATCGGGTCCATTCGCACTATCGACCCGATTCCCGACGGCCCGCGCACGCCGCCGCTGTACTGGGCCTTCGATGAGGTCGATACCGGCTATGCCGAATGCCCCGTCTTCGACTGGGTCGACATAGCCGGCATCGGTACGCGGATGGACATGGCCGATGACGAGATAAGGACGATTGACCTGCCGACAAGCTTTGGCCCGTTCCGTTACTATGGGCAGGACTACACACAGCTTTCCATCTGCAGCAACGGCTTCGTAACGCCCGGCGCAAGCGCCTGCAGAGACTCATGGAACCTGGTCCTGCCCAAGGACACGCTGCCCGCGCTGCTCGCGGTAAACTGGGACGACATCTACCCGCCGCTATACAGCAACGGCATCTGGTACTACCACGACTCGGGGTATCACCGGTTCATCGTGCAGTGGGACTCAATGCCTTACGTCTTTGACTACACGACACACGACTGGTATGAGATAGTGCTCTACGACACAACTCTGAGCGCTGCCGACGGCAACTGCGAGTTCCTGTTCCAGTACCGGACTGCGAACAAGACGAATTCGACCACCATCGGGATGCAGAACCCGACGGGCACGGTCGGCATCACCGCGCTCTACAACACGACCTATACCAAAGGGGCTTCGCCTTGGATTCCGGGCCACGCCATCAAGTTCACGACCGATGTTCCCAAGGTCGCGGTTGAAGACCGCGCAGTCGAAGCCGCACTGCCGCGCCGGACGGCCCTGCTTACGAGCGCGCCCAACCCGTTCCGCGGCGCATCCCGGCTGCACTACGCGGTTCCGCGCGAGATGAGGCTGTCGCTCGCCGTCTATGACCTCACCGGCCGCAAGGTCCGGACGCTCCTTGCGTCGAACGTCAAGCCTGGTGCGTACAGCGCGACCTGGGACGGCCGCGACGCGCAGGGCCGCCATGTTGCGCAGGGCGTCTATTTCTATCGCCTCCAGGGCGAAGACGTCACACTCACATGCAAGGTTATCAAGGAGGACTGAAGAATGCATGACGCATTGAGCACCGCGCCCTGCGCACGGCCGCGTTTCCTGACTGCGTCTGCCGTCCTGCTTCTTCTTGCTTCTGCGGCGGGCGCTCAGTGGTTGGAGACGACGATTCCTGTCCCCGATACATTCGGCGGCATCGTCCTGCCCAACCAGTTAGCCTACGTTTCGGCCGGAAACCGTGTCTATGTAGGCGGCATGGTCACACGCGCCATGTTTGTTCTGGATGCGGCCGATGGTCATCGTGTGGCCCGCATTCCGCTCGAAGGGAACGTCCGCGCTCTCTGCTACAGCTCGGTCAGTAACAAGCTATACGCCGCCGTCGTCGACAAGGACCACGTCCTGGTAATTGATGCCGGAACAATGCAGGTGGTAGACAGCATTTCGACCGGCGACTCACCCGCCGCGCTCGCCTACAATCCGACGCTGGACCGCGTCTACTGCGCGAATCTCTTCGGACGGGATGTGAGCGTGATAGACTGCGGAGATGACAGCGTGGTTGCGACCGTGACGGTCGGCCAGCAGCCCGATGCGGTCTGCTGGAACCCGAACCGGAGCGTGGTCTACTGCGCAAACAGCGGCAGCAACACGGTGAGCGTGATTGATGCCGTCGCCGACACGATTGTGGCCTCCATACCCACTGGCAGCGCGCCGATTGGGTTCGTGTACAACCCGGACCTGAACAAGCTATACACCGCGAACTACGGGTCAGGCACGGTGACTGTCATCGACGGGCTGGCCGACAGCGTCCTTGCAGACATCGGCGACGGCGAGTCTCCGTGCAGGCTCTGCTACAACCCGGTGAACAGCAGGGTGTTTGTGGCGGATGAGGACGGCTATCTGATGGTGATCGACTGCGTTTCAGACACGCTCCTGGACGACGGCGAGGCCGGCGGCAGTCTTGACGTTGCCTATAACCAGTTGAACAACGAGGTGTACGCGACCGACGGTAGCTACGTCGTGGCATTGGACGGCGCGACGGGCGAGTATGTCGCGGATGTTCACGTCGGCCACTATGTTTGCGCGCTCTGCATTGCTGATTCCGGCAGGCGGGTGTTCGGCGCGGCGGACGATGACGCATTGGTCGGTGTGATGGACTGCGCGAGCGACTCGCTGCTGGCGCTCATCGCGACCGACCCTCAACTGCAGCCAACCGCGGCCTGCTTCAACCCTACAACTGACCGTGCCTACTGCGCCGTGGCTGGCGCGAATATCGTGATGGTCATGGACGGCACGGACAATTCCGTCAGACAGGTTGTACATTCCGGGATGCAGCCGTGGGGGCTGGTCCATGACCCGTCCGGGAACAAGGTGTATTGTGCAAACGCGGGATCGGAAGATGCGCAGAGCAGCATTACGGTCATTGACGGCGCCGGAGACAGCGTCTTGCGGACGATTGAAACCGGGCCGTGGGGGTCGTGGATGGACTGGTACGGCCCACAAGTGCTCTGCCTGAACGCGACCGGTGACCGGCTGTACGAGGCCCTGTACGGAGTGCTCGTGGTGGACGCATCCGCTGATACTGCCATCTGCGCAGTGCAACTCGACGAACGCCCTAACGCGATCTGCTACGAGCCGGCACACGACTACCTGTATGCGAGAACCTACGCTGCGGTGGATGTCATTGATGCCGGGCTGAATCTGCTTATCGCTCAGGTCGACATCGGCCGTGGTGCGTCCGCGCTCTGCTATGTACCGGCCGGCGCCAAGGTCTATGCCGCCGACCTGTACGATGGGACCGTCAGCGTCGTTGCCGGCGAGCGGCCGGAACTCGTTGCTCAGATCGATGTCGGCGGCGGGCCCTACGCTCTCTGCTGGGATTCAAAGGACAACAAGGTCTATTGCGCCTGCCGGGACAGCGACTGGGTCGCAGTGATTGACGCCTACGCGGACACCGTTGTCGCATCGTTGCCGGTCGGAGACGGGCCCCAGGCGCTGTTCTACGACTCGTTGAACAACTGCGTGTTCTGCGCGTGCACGTACGACAGCAGTGCTGCAATAATCGACTGCGAAAAGGACAGCGTAATCACCACGATAGCGGTCGGCGAGCAACCGATTGCGATGGCCTGGAATCCCGTTGACATGCGGACATACGTGGCGAACCGTGAGGGCCACAGCATATCGGTCATCCGCGACAGCCTGCGAGTGGGCGTTGAAGAAATGGCGATTGGCGATTGGCGATTGGCGAATAGAGCTACGGTCATCCGCGGCGTCCTTGTCCTGCCGCGGGACGGGCTTGGGACACGATCCGCGGGAACGGGACACGATCCGGAATCCTCGGCGGATTCCGGTCATGTCCCTTTGTCCCGCGCCG
>CAZAKP010000130.1:0-8948 GCA_964485845.1 uncultured bacterium
TGCGGTTGGTCACGAACTCGTGGGTCTGGTCGGTCACGAGCGACCGGTCAATCAGTCCGTTGACGATAACGCCGCCGACCGGTATGCCGAAATCCTTGAACCAGCCGATGAACCGCTTGATGACCGCTATCGGCAGTGCCTCGGGCAGCGTGACGAAGAAGAAAGACGTCAGTTGCTCATCAGTCAGGAGCTTGTGCACTTTGTCTATCCGGTCGCGGAAAGTCAGCAGGTAATCAAGCAGCGGGTCCTTCTCTTCCTTCTTGGTAAACGACAGCGATTTGGCAAGCGACGCCGCCTCGTTCCGGCTCGCAAGCATCTTCTCAACCCAGAGCCCGTAGACTTTGGACATGCCGAGCAGCCGGCGCGCGTTCGCGGTCGGCGCCGTGTCGAACACATAGACGTCGTACTTGTCCTCGAACATGAGGTCCACCATCCGCTCGAACATGGCCGATTCCTCGAAAGCCGGGTTCATGGTCGCGGACTCAACGAACTCCTCAGTCTTCTGCCCCGAGAGGTCCGCGTACTTGAGGAACCACTCGATCTTGCCCTTGATCTCCTGCTTCTTCTTGAGAATCGTGTCCTTGGTGTCAATCTCGATGGCGATGAGCGGAGTGCCCGTCACCTGCGTCTCGTTTCCGAACACGTCCTGCTTCAAGAGCCCGCTCAAGCTATGCACGGGGTTGGTTGAGGCGAGCAGTACCTTGCGTCCCTGCTCGGCCAGATAGAGCGCAGTCGCTCCCGCGAACGCCGTTTTGCCTACTCCACCTTTGCCGCCAAAGAAGACGTACTTCAGCGTCGGATGCGTCTGAAAGAAGTCTTTGAGGCCCTCGTTCATCTGGCGCCTCCGAAGAGGTCGGCCGCAACCTTCGAGATCATTTCCAGGCCGGTGATGTCGCGCTCAAACTCAGCCACGCTGCCGACAACACGGTCGGCAAATACCTCGGCGATGTGAGCCATTGGCTCGCGCTGCTGCTCGATACGATGACGCAGGTAGTCCGGTATCTTCTCCGCAAGCAGGCTCTCCGGGATTACTCGGTTCACCACGAATCCCGCAATCGGCACGCCGAACTTGGAGAAGAGCCCCTCGGCCTTCTTCGTGTCGAGGATGGTCATCTCCTCCGGGGTAACCACGAAGAAGAAGCCGGTCTTCTCCTTGTCGGTGAAGATCGATGACGAAAGGTTGATGCGCCGGCGGATTTCCTCAAGCTCAGTCAGGATCTCGTCCTCTTCGGACTTCTCCTCCGATTTCAGCTTGGACGCAACCTTGTCGTACCGCCGCATTTCGGTCCGCAACTGGGTCACCTTGTTTATCCATTCATCGTAGATGCTCGACATCGAGAGGTAGTAGAGCGCGTGCCCCAGCGGCACGAGGTCATAAATGTAGTAGTCGTACTCGCCTTTGAAGACGATATCCACGACCGCGTCGAAGATGGCGCTCTCCTCCATCGCCGGCTCGCTTGAAGCGGCGGCGATGTAGGACTCGATTTCGTCCGGCACCTTGTCGAACCCGTACCGGTCGAGGATCTTCTTGCGAATCTCGTTCTGGAAGTCATGAATCCGCCGGTCGGCGTCGATCTCCTGCGCGAACAGGTTGGGCATGATCTCGGTCGCCCCCTTGCCGAAGATATCGCGCTGGAATATGTCTGACAGCGACGCCTGCGGGTCAACCGAGAACACCAGGACTTTGCGGCCCTGTTTGGCGAGGTGGTAGGCAGCCGCGGCCGAGAACGTCGTCTTGCCCAGGCCACCCTTGCCCCCGAACATGATGTACTTCATGCGAGGGTTGGCAGCTAGAACCTGACTCAAGTTCACAACAACTCCTATGTGACGGTGAAGTGATAAGGACGAAGGACTAAGGACAAAGCAAGCCGAAAAAAACAAAGTAACAAGTGTAGACCGAATTGGACTTTGCCACTTATTACTTGCTTTGTCCTTACGACTTTGTCCTTTGTACTTTCCCTCATGCTAGTGTATCCGTGAAGTCTTTCTCCCGGAGCATCCGGCGCTTCCAGGTAGATATCTGGGGCACTACATAGGGCAACAGACGGAGCGAGTAGTACGGCGGCAGAATGGGAATACCGAGCATGTCCCCCATCGTTATGAGGATGAACAGGTGCTCCATGCTGCCGCGCGTCTTCAAAGCGAACCGGGCTGTGTCATGCGCGGCCATGCCGTACACGAACTCCTTCAGGTTCTTGCCGAACCCGAAGCCCTTCTTCTTTCCCTTCTTATCGTCGCCCATCAGGCAACTCCTTTCGCCGTCTCTCTCTTCTGTCTGCCGAACCGGAACAGCGCACCGGCACCGTCGTACGCCAGCACCAAAGCAGCGACAAACAACGCGACCCCGATAATCCCTGCTATCCAGTTGCCCGCAATCTGCCCGGCCGGCAGCTTTACGCCACCGAGACTCAGGCCGGTTGCCGCCTGCTGCAGCAACTGCCAGCACGTCAGCACCAGCGCGGCCATGGTCGTCAAGTACATGAATACCATCGGCACGAGCGCGAATCCGGCCTTCTTCTTTTCGGACACCAGCCAGATGCTCCCGATCATCAGGGCCAGGCTGGCCATCAACTGATTGGCCGAGCCGAACAACACCCATATGTACTTGAAAGTTCCGGTAGTGACAAGCACGAATGTCAGAAGCAGGGCCACAACGGTTCCGATTGCCGGCACGCGCATCACGGGCAACACCCGGCCCATCAACTCGTTGGCAGCTATGCGCATGAACCTCACCACGAGGTAAAGAATCGTAATAGCGAGAATGGCAATGAGCACCGGCCCGTACGCGAGTCCCCACGACTGAGGCAGATGTAGGAACCCAAAGATGTTGCCCAGGCCTGCCGCAAAGAGCTGGTCCGGCGAACCAGTCGTCCCGGCGGCAGTGATGCCCACGATCGCGAGGGCAATCAACGCGAGTATCATTTCAAGAAACATGGCACCGGCCGCGACCGGCCGCGCGTCGGTCTCGCTCTGCAACTGCCGCGAAGTCCCGGTCGATGAAACTACGCCGTGCCAGCCCGAAATCGCCCCGCAGGCAATCGTCACGAACAGCATCGGCCACAACGGAAGAGTGTCAGCCGTGAAGCTCGTAAACATCGGCCGCTGCATGGCCGGGTGCTTGACGATAAGACCAAGGACCGCAACGGCCATGCCGATGAGGACGATATAGAATGAAAGGTAGTTGATGGGTTGGACGAAACTCCATATCGGCAGGAGTGCGCCGAAGAGCGAGAACACCAGGGCGAAGATGACCCAGACCAGCCAGTTGGTGTGCGGCGAGCCGAAACTCAGGTCGAACTGCCCGTTCAGCGCCAGCGCCCCATAGAACAGGGCAAGTCCGATTACTGTAACGACCGCAAGATGAGTCCGGCCGTGGTAGATGAGGTACCCCACAATCACCCCTGCCAGGGCGAGCATGGCTATGGCGAGCGGTATCCGCGGCGCGTTGGCCAGGGCCGTGGCAACGATGTTCGTGAATGCCGCCGCTATCAGCAGCAGATAAAGGTAGATGAAAGTCAACAGTATCGTCCGGGCACGCGGTGAGATGAGCGAAAAGGAAATACCGCCGAAGGTCTTCCCGTCGTTGCGCAAAGAGACCATCGCGCTCGTATAGTCCTGAATCCAACCGATGAAGAAGGTCCCCAGTAGTATCCAGACAAGACCGGGTAGCCAGCCCCATTTGATGGCGATGATCGGCCCAAGCACGGGCGCGGCCCCGGCTATTGACTTGAACTGATAGCCAAAGAGGATGCTGCGCGAAGTCGGCATGAAGTCCACGCCGTCCGCGTACATCCGCGCCGGGGTCGCCCGCTTCGGGTCAGCCCCGATGACCTTGCGGTCGATGTAGACCGCGTATACCCTCATCCCGACGAGGTACACAACTGCGCCAAGCACCGGCAGTAAGACCGAGTTCATTCAAGCCTCCTATCGGGGAAAGTCCAAAGTGACAAGGACAAAGTCGTTCGGATTTCGTCCTTAGTACTTTCCGCCTGCTTTGTTCTTACCACTTCGTCCTTTGTACTTTCCTCTAGATGCGGTCCGGGAACTTCTCTTTAAGGTAGGCCACGATGTCCGTGGTCGGCGTGCCGGGACCGAACAGCCGGCCGCAGCCGTGCTTGTACAGCTCTTCCATGTCCTCTTTCGGGATGATGCCGCCGCCGAACACGAGGATATCGCCCGCGCCTTTCTCTTTGAGCAGTCGCATCGTCTCCGGGAAAAGGGTCATGTGTGCGCCGGACAGCACTGACAGACCGACGACGTCCACATCTTCCTGCAGCGCCGCCTCGGCAATCATCTCCGGCGTCTGATGCAGACCCGTGTAGATGACCTCGAACCCGGCATCGCGCAGGGCCCGCGCCACGACCTTGGCCCCGCGGTCATGACCGTCGAGCCCCGGCTTGGCGACCAATACTCTCAACTTCTTTGCCATTGTTCCTCCCTAGTACATCGGCGGCTCTTCGTAGGAACCGAAAACGTCCTTCATCGTGCCGCAGATCTCGCCGAGTGTGGCGTAGGCGCGCACCGCATCGAGGATGGGATACATCACGTTCTCTCTGCCTGCGCATGCGGCCTTGAGGTCGGCCAGGCACTTCTTGACCTTCGTGTTGTCCCGCTTCCCGCGCAAGTCCGCCAAACGCTGGTGCTGCTCCTGCTCGACGGTCGGATCGATTCTGAGCAGCGGAATCTCCAGCTTCTCGCCTTCGAGTATGTGTTTGTTCACGCCGACCACAGTTCGCTTGCCCTGCTCGACCTGCTTCTGGTACCGGTAGGCCGCGTCGGCAATCTCGCGCTGCGGGAAGCCGTGCTCGATGGCCTTCACCATCCCGCCCAGCGCGTCGATCTTCTTGAAGTAGTCATAGGCCTGCTTCTCGAGCTCGTTCGTCAGGGCTTCGATGAAGTACGAGCCACCCAGCGGGTCGATTGTGTTCGTAACACCGGTCTCCTCGGCAATCAGTTGTTGCGTGCGCAGCGCAATCAGCACCGCCTTCTCGGTCGGCAGCGCCCAGGTCTCGTCCATCGAGTTCGTGTGCAGGCTCTGGGTTCCGCCCAGCACCGCGGCCATGGCCTGGAACGCGGTCCTGACAATGTTATTCTCGGGCTGCTGCGCCGTCAGGCTGCAGCCCGCGGTCTGGGTGTGGAACCGGAGCAGCCACGACTCCGGCCTTTTCGCCTTGAACGTTTCCTTCATCTCGCGCGCCCAGATGCGCCGCGCCGCCCGGAACTTGGCTATCTCCTCGAAGAAGTCAAGGTGTGAGTTGAAGAAATAGGAGAGGCGTGGCGCGAACAGGTCTACGTCGAGCCCGGCCTTGATGCCTGCCTCGACATAGGTCAGCCCGTCTTTCAGGGTAAACGCAAGCTCCTGGGCCGCGGTCGAGCCGGCCTCGCGGATGTGATAGCCGGATATCGAAATCGTGTTCCACTTGGGAACGTGCTTCGCCGCATAGGCCATGATGTCGGTAATAACCCGCATCGACGGCTCGGGCGGAAACAGCCACGACTTCTGGGCAATGAACTCCTTCAGTATATCGTTCTGGATCGTACCCCGCAGTTTCTCGCTCGGCACGCCCTGCTTCTCTGCCGCCGCGAGATAGAAGGCCCATACCGCGGATGCGGGCCCGTTGATAGTCATCGAGGTCGAGACGTCGGCCATCGGGATGCCGTCGAACAGCGTCTCCATGTCCGCCAGCGACGCGATGGCGACTCCGCACTTGCCCACTTCTCCGCGAGAGATTGCTTCATCCGAATCTCTTCCGTACAGGGTCGGGAAATCAAACGCGACCGAAAGGCCGGTCTCGCCGTGCGCGAGCAGGAACTTGTACCGGCCATTCGTATCTTTGGCGGTGCCGAAGCCCGAGAACTCGCGCATCGTCCACTGCCTGCCCCGGTACATGTTGTTCCGCACACCGCGAGTAAACGGGTACTGGCCGGGGAATCCCAGGTCCTTCAGATACTCGGACCCGGCCAGGTCGGCCGGTGTATAAAGGATGTCGAGCGGCACGCCGGAGAGCGTCTGGAACCGGCTTTTGTCTCCCGGCTCGACTTCCTGCTGCCATTTGCGCCGCTCGTCGGCAATCTTCTCTAAGTCATCAGCCATGCGAATCTCCTCTCAACTCGCGGCCAGAACGTCTCTCAATATTGTCTCGGCTGCCCGATAGGGTGTCGTGCCGCCATTCACCACCTGCTGCACGAGGTCGTCGAGCCGGCCGGCCACGTCCGGCCGGCGCCACACGTCACGCCTCAGCCATTCCTCGGTCAGTTCGATAATCTCGGCTCTCACGCTCTCGCGCTTGCGCTCGGTCAACACCCCGGAGCGGTCGAGGTGCTTTCGATGCGCCTCAAGCTGGTCGAGCAGCAACGGTATGCCTAACCCGGTTGTCGCCACTGTTTTCACAACCGGCGGTACCCAACCGTTGGTCCGGACCTTCATCTCAACCATCGTCTCGACCTCCATCACCAGCCGGTCAGCGCCATCGCGGTCCGACTTGTTCACACAGAAGAGGTCGCCGATTTCCATCAAGCCGGCTTTCATGGTCTGAATGGCGTCGCCCGATTCCGGCACCAGCACGACCACGGTCGAGTGGGCCGCCGAAGCGATGTCGAGCTCGACCTGTCCCACCCCAACCGTCTCGATGATAATGCAGTCCCGGCCGAATGCATCGAGCACGTCGCAGACTTCCTTGGTGCGGGCGGCCAGACCGCCCATCCCGCCCCGCGTGGCCATCGAACGGATGAACACGCCCGGGTCGGTGAAAAGCGACGGCATCCGCACGCGGTCACCCAGCAGGGCTCCGCCCGAGAAGGGCGAGGACGGGTCAACCGCCACTATCCCCACGGTCTTGCCGCGGTTCCGGCACTCGCGCCCCAGCTTCTCAACCAGCGTGCTCTTGCCCGCACCCGGTGGGCCCGTGATGCCGATGCGGTAAGACCTGCCCATCATCGGGTAGAGCTCATCGAGGACCGCGGTCGCTGCATCCGGGTCGTCCTCGACGACACTCATCACGCGGGCGCACGCCCGCTTGGAGCCGGCGCGAAACTCCGCCAGCAGACCGCTAGTAGTCAATCCCGACGCGATTGACGAATCCCTTCTGGTATGGGTGCTTCACCTCATGGACTTCGCTTACGAGGTCGGCGCGCTCCAGCACTGCCCGCTTCGCCCCGCGGCCGGTGAACACAAGTTCCACCTCGTCCGGACAATCATCAACGAGCGACAGCGCGTCGTCAAGCTTCACCAGCCCGTAGTCCACTGCCACGTTTATCTCATCGAGGATGACGAGCCGGTACCTGCCCGAACCGAGAGCTTCGCGTGCCAGCGCCAGTCCGCGCGCGGCCTCGGCAAGGTCTTCGGCGCTCGGGTTGCCCTTTTCGACAAAAGTCGGCAGGCCGGTCTGCACCACGGTGAGGCCTTTGACCCCCTTGGCTGCCGTGATTTCGCCGTACTCCGGGCTGCCCTTCATGAACTGAATCATCAGCACGTTCCAGCCGTGGCCGGTGGCGCGCAGCGCGAGACCCAGGGCAGCAGTCGTCTTGCCCTTGCCGTCGCCGGTGTAGACCTCAAACACGGGAAGGCCGCTCCAACGAAAGGACCCCACCGGCCGACCTGCGCGGAAATGGGGTCGCGCCCGGCAATCCGCAGTCGCCATTCGCCATTCGGCAATCCTCAGTCGAGCCCCGGGTCGATTTCCGGACCTGCCTTGGCCTTGAACAGCAGCCGCATCAGCGCATGCCAACTCCGGAACCGGAGGACCTCGCGTGCGACCGGCGAGTTGGCGATTGCCTCGACGTACTCGCTGTCCGCCGACCCGATCATGATTCTCAGAAACATGTGCCCAACCGTCCAGGCCATCACCAGCGCGCAAAGGCAACTGAGTATGCCGTCGAGTGACTGGAACGACAACGCCGTCAGGGCGAACAGCCAGCGGGCCAGGACGAACGCCAGCACCGACAACAGGATGAACAGGACGAGCAAGAGCGTACTTTCGTTGACGTGGAGCGAGCCGGCCAACTCATGGGACAGCGACGTGGCCGCGACGGCGGCGACTATCACGCCGGCGGCTTCAAAGAATGGCAGGCCCATGCCCCCGGCCCTGACGCCGCGCACGGTCTGGACGACGGTCACGAGCGCCATCAGCGCAAGCGTCATCCCGTCAACCCAGCTCAACGTCGCTCCCGTTGCTCGCGCGCTCCGGCCACCATCGTCGTCGCTTGCTTCCGACTCACCACCTGGCTACCCCTGGTCCGGGTTGAACTCCGGGGCGAGTCTTGCCTTGAACAGCAGCCGCATCAGTGCGTTCCAGGTCCGGAACTCGTACACCTCGCGCGCGACCGGCGAGTTCGCCATCTGCGCCGCTATCTCACCGTTGCCGCCCTGGGACAGGATGAAGATTCTCAGCACCATGTGCGCGACCGTCCAGGCGAGCACCAGCCCGAACAGGAAGCTGAAGAATCCGTCAAGCGACTGGAACGAAAGCGAAGTCACCGTAAACAGCCAGCGGGCCACGATGAATGCGAGTATCGAAAGGACCAAAAACAGCGCGAGCAGCACGACACTCTCGCTTAAATGAATCAGACCGGCGAGACCGTGGGTGAACGCCGTAGCCGCCACGGCGGCCACGACGACGCCACCGGCTTCGAAGAGCGGCAGGCCCATGCCGCCGGCCTTGCTGCCCCGCACGGTCTGGATTATCGTCCCTCCCACCACGATCGCGAGCGTCATCCAGTCATACCAGTGCATCACCTTGTCCTCCTCGGACTCATTTAGCCCTCCGGGCTAGTCGAGGTCATCGAGGTCGCCCGAGTCACCTCCGCCGAGGTCATCCATGCCGTCCATGCCGGCTTCATCGGGAAGCCCGCCCAAATCATCGCCTGCGCCCATGTCGTCGGGTCCCTCGTCGAAGTCCTCGTCCGTCTTCGACCCGGTCAGCAACATAAACCGGCTGAACACCTGCCGG
>CAZAKP010000131.1:0-8911 GCA_964485845.1 uncultured bacterium
CTACGCCGGGCTGATGGCAGGCGAGTCGTACCTGCAGGCCGGAGACCTTGCGCAGTCGCGCCATGCGTTTGAGGACTTGACGGCACCGGTCGTGCAGGACTTCAAGCAGTATGGGATCGCCCGCACCGACTTCGCGGCAGCCGACTACCCGGGCACCCGCAACGCGCTCGGCCCAATCATCTCAGCGGTTATGGACAAACAGGCCAGGGCACTCAGGGGTTGGACCTACTTCCGGGAGCACCAGTTCCGAGCGGGCGCCGAAGCGCTCAGCCCCATCAACGTCGATGAGCCGTCCCGCCAGCTCTCTTCGATGGACGGCCACGGCATCCGCCGTCGCTCGCGGCTGGTGAGTACGCTGCTCTCCGCGCTCCTGCCCGGTGCCGGCCAGACTTACTCGGGCCGGGCCGGCGACGGAGCCTATTCGTTCCTGACCGTTGCCAGCACCGGCCTGGTGACCTGGTGGTTTGCCGCCGAACCGGCCACGCGCGACCGCACCCGGGTCAAGGTGTCCATCTTCGGCGTCATCACCGCTCTGTTCTATGCAGGCAACGTGTACGGCGCCAACATCGCGGCCCGCGATTACAACCTGCTGCAGGAGCATCGCTACGTCCAGCGCGCCGATTCGCTCTTCGGACTCATGTCGTTGGAACCGAACTACCACGTCCTGCTGGACTCGGTCCCGTCGGACACCGCCGCGTCCGGGCACCAATGACGCTGTTCCTGGTTCTGGTCCTCCAGTCTGCAAATCTGCCCCTGCCCGCCCAACCCGACACCACGCCCCAGGGACAATTCCCTGCCGCCGTCACTCAGTCTGCAATCTGCAATCTGAAGTCTGAAAAGTCTCTGGGTGATTCCCTGCTCAGGCATGGTTTCAACTCCGAGGCTGGACGGGAATTCCGGCGCCGATTGTGGACTACGGACACGAATGCTGCCACGGCCGGGCTGACGTACCTAAAGCTCGGCTTGAGCCTGGCGGCAGTTGGTCAGCAACAGCTCGCGGCCGAGGAACTGCACGAGGCCGGTCGGCTCGACCCGAACATCGCCGAGCCGGCGCAGACTGCACTGGCGGGGTTCTATTCGCACGCCGGGCGCTACGACCTGGCAGCTTTCGAGCTTTCAGACCTGCTCGTCTTCACCCGTGACTCGGCCCGCCGGTCCGAACTCAACTCCGAGCTGGGCTGGCTCCGCCTGCAGGACGGCGACCTGAGCTCGGCCGCGAACAGCTACGACCTTGCCGGCAGACCCGATGTCGCCAGCCGGCTTCGCCTCGACCAGGGGATTCGTCTTCGCAGCCCGACCTGGGCCGCGGTGATGTCCTCATTCATCCCGGGTAGCGGCGAGGCATACGCAGGACGGCCGGCCGCCGGCCTGCTTGCCTTTGCGGTGACAGCCGGCTCGCTGGCCTGGACGGTCGTGGCGGCCAAGAGCGACGACTGGGTGAGTGCCTCGGTTATCGCGTCTACCCTGTTCTGGCGGTTCTACAATGGGTCGCGCGCCAATGCAGTCGCCTTCGCGGGCGAGTACAACTCAGCCGCGCGGCACCGGCGTATCGCGGACATCACCTCCCAGGTCGGTGAGCCCGATTGGTTCGAAGGGACCGACAGCCTGCTTGGCTACAAGGTGAGGCCGGACACAGACAAAGGGACCAGATAGTTCAGAAGTCAGAGACCAGAGTTCAGAAGTCAGAATGCCGGGCCACTCTGCATTCTGATTCGTGTTCTATTCGGCTCCGAAGAGTATCTGCGAAAGGTCGCGGGTATGGTCGTCGCGCAGTCCGGAGAGCGCCTCGGACAGGGAGAAATTCAGCTCCTCTTTGCCGGTCCGGATGATTACTCCGCCCGCAATCGCCGCGGGCTGGCCGAGCTTCACGCCCAAATGCGGCCCGAACAAGCGAGTATCGGCTTCCGAGAGCAATGCCACCGATTCCGGACGGGCATGTCGTTTCACCAACCTGGCTATTGAGTCGGCGTACCCGGGGTCTTCGAGGACCTTCTTCCGGGCCTGGGCGACCGCTCGGTCCAGCACCTGCCAGCGTGCGGCCAGAACGGCATTTCGGCGCAGGAGCCGCGCCTGGCTGCGGGCCCGCTCAATGATGGCATCGCAGTCACGCCGGGTGCGCTCCGCGTTGTCGGATTCAATAACCTCGACTGCCGCAGCGGACCGCTTCTGCGTCTCAGCAACCGCCACATCACGCTCCTCGCCGATGGCAGCCGACTTGGCCCTGCCGTCGGCCAGTATCTTCTCGAGCAGTTCGTTGGTGCCCATGACTAGTTCCTGGTTTCTAGTTTCTGGTTCCTGTTACTAACAACCAGAAACTGGGAACTACGAGCCAATCTTGACACCCATCTGGAGGAAGATAGTCGCGAGCAGGCCGAGCACGGCGTAGGTCTCGACCAGCGCGCCGAAGATAACACCCTTGGTGCCTTCAGAGGCACGTTTGGCCACCAGCTCGGCGCCGGCTGCGCAGACCCTGCCCTGCCACATCGCCGTAACCAGTCCGGCGATCCCGACCGGCAGGCAGGCGGCGAACATCTGCACTCCCTGCCAGGGCGTGATTGGTACCAGATTCCCGAGCACGCCCAGTTTCATCATGCCCAGAAACGCGCCGAGAAACCCGTAGAATCCCTGGGTGCCGGGCAGCGCGACGAGGATAAAGAGGCTGCCGAACTTCTTCGGGTCCTCTGCAAGCACGCCCGAGGACACTCTCGCAACGTAACCGATGCCGATGGCCGAGCCGATTCCGGCCGGCAGGGCCGCCACGACACAACCGAGCAGAGCAATGGCCAAACCAATCGGGTCAACCACTAGTCCTCCTTATTGCTTCACGGTCACATACTCATTGGTCTCGCGGAACGGGGTGAAACGCTCGCCGCCACCGGTGTAGAACCTTGGAAAGAACTCGACGTACTGCAGGCGGAGCGAATGGACAAAGGCACCCAGCACGTTCACCGCGATGTTGTAGGTATGCCCCACTACCAGCACGATGAGCGCGCCCAAGATACCGACCACCGGAATCGGCAGGAGCATCCAGGCTATCACGTTTATGGCCACGGCAACGCCGCCGGTGCACATGCCCAGGGCCATCAGCCTGATATAGGACAGCACCACGCCGATGTACCCGGTCGCGCCGTACAGCGCGTACCCGCCCCACAGGAACCGACCAAGCACCGATGCATTCGACGGCGACAGGAAGAAGAAGAGCACGCCGGCAAGGCTCGGTATCCACGCCGGCAGCATGTGCGTGAAATACAAGACGAGGATCGCGGCGGCCGCGGCACCGAGCCCGAGCGGCACCGGCTTGAACTTTCGGGTACGAATGGTGGCGACAATCGCATGGACGAACATAGCCAGGTACACCGCCCAGAATCCCCATTTGGCGAGGCCGAACTGACTCGGCAGCCATCCCAGTTTGGCGCCGATGAAAACCAAGAACGCGGCGAGGAGCGCGAACCAGAGCGTCTGGCTCAGCGCGGTCTCGCGACTGCGCTGGGTGAAGACAATGATCGCTGCTACTGATAGTAGAATCGTGACCATGAGTGCGGCAATAGCCCACCCGGGCAGCGACTTCGCGAACACCACCCTTGCCGTCAGCGCGTTCAACGACAGGAACCAGGGCAACTGCCCGAGCAGGCCCGCACCGTAGTCGCGCACCCGCAGGCAATCCGCAATCTCGAACGCAATGCCCGCAATCATCTGCAGGTAGCCGAGCCCAATCGACAGGATGAAGAACTTCATCGGCTCCTTGACCGGGTCGAACCACATAAGAGTGTTCTTGAACGCCTGCAGCCAGCCGATGCCGAGCCGGTCCGGCATGTCGCCGAACCACCCGCCCACGAGCGCCCCGGCCGGGATTGTCAGGATTGCCCCGAACAGGATGATACCGAGCAGCTTGTTGCTGGTGCCCATCTTACGCATCAGAACGAAGGTCAGCAGCGCTACTACGATCCCGTATCCGGCGTCGGTAAGACAGAGCGCGAAGAAAGTCCCGAAGAACGGTGCGATAATCCAGGTCGGGTCGAGTTCGGTCGGCGACGGCATGCTGAAGAGCTCCAGCACCATCTCAAACGGCCGGAAGACCGGCCTGTTGACGAGCGCCACCGGCTGTTCCTCGCCCTCGGCCGGCTGGACCTCGGTCATCGCCGCGGCCCCGCTCTCCTCCACCAGCCTGCTCAACCTGCCCAAGTCACGCGTGCGTACCCAGCCATGAACCAGCACCACCGATTCAGTCCTCGCCAGTGCCGCGGCTGTGGCTTTCCTCGCCTCCTCGTTTGCCAGTGCGTCCGCCGCCACCTTCAGCTTGGGCAGACTCGCCCCGAGCTGCTCCACCTCGGCGCCGATCTCCTGCAGGCGTCCCCTTGCCGCGGCTTCATCCCGGGCGAGGCCGGCGAGCACATTCCGCGGCCTGCCCTTGACGTTGCGCAGGTCCACGACCTCGAACCGGTTCTTGCCCAAGATGCGGCTGACGCGGTCGGCAGCACCCGGCAAAGCTGCGACCAGCGCACGCACTTCGTCCCCAGACCGGCCGATCATCTCGACTGCGCCCGGCCCGCCCTCGAGCGCCTCCCTGGCTGCGAGGAAATCCTCTTCAACCGGGAACCAGCCGAACGTCACAGTCACGGTGCCCATCCCGTACATCTCGGCCGGCGAATAGTCGAACCCGGCCCATGGCTCGAGCCGGCGGGTCTCGGTCTCGATCGTCCGGACGCGGGTTTCAAGTTCTGATTGCTCGCGGGTGAGGTCGGCCAGCCGACCGACCGCGGACGAGTAGTCGAAGCTCGCGGCGACATCATCGAATTCCCGGTGCGAGAGCTCCTGTTTGCCGCCGGCGCCCTTCTTCTTCCTGATGCGCGGAGTGATTGTCTCGATTGCCTGAATGACGCGTCGGCTGTCCGCGTTCGCCTGGCTCTCGGCTGTGGCCGGCCCGGTCTGCGTGATGTGCATCACGCCCAGGCGCTGCAGCCTCTTCAAGAACGAATCGCGGTACTCTTGATGAACCGCGACCAGTACCCTGGTGACTTTCTCTATTGCCACTGCCGGCGCAGGTTCTCCACTAGCAGGTCGGCAGCCCGGTTCAACCGGTCGGCAGGCACTTCCTGCACGGTGCGCGCCGCTGCCTCGGCTTCAGCCCGGGCCTTGGACTCAAGCCCGGCCGCCTCGGCCTTGGCTCTCTCGATTGCGGAATTATGCTCCCGGTTGCAGCGTTCCCGCGCTCCGGCCAAGGCCGCCGTGGTCTGTTGTTCGGCCTGCGCCACGGCCTGTCGCCTCTCCTCCTCGGCGCGTTTCACGGCCTCGGCTGCCTCGGACTCAGCCTTCTTGACCAGGGCGATAATGTCTTCAGATTGGGTTGCCATTGCGGTGTCAGATGCTATTCAAACACCCCTCAAAGTCAAGCAAGGGCCGTCCGCAGAAGACGCACGAATGGCTTAACCCGAACTGAGCTGCAGTGAGGCAAATGACAAAGCTCGTCCGCCTTCTCTCGCGCTTGACTTACGGCCGATGTTGTCTAGCTTCTCAGCAGACTAACTGGAGGCATCCGTGACGGTGATGATGGTTCTTCTCTGCGTGCTATCCGCGGCTCCGCAGCCGAATCTAAAAGATTTCCTGCCACGGCGGGCGTACGACTCGGCGGTCCACTACTACACGAACCGCCTGTCGCGCCACGTTAATGATATCGAGGACATGAGCAACCTTGCGCGAGTCTACGACCACTGGCACAAGTTTGACTCAAGCCTTGCCTGGTGGAACCGCGTCCTGGAGCAATATCCGCACGTTGACTCGGCCATCACCGGCCGCTGGTACGCGCTGTACCGGCGTGACGAGAAGGACTCGCTCAAACTACCGGAGACGAAGAGGCTCATCGCCGCCGAGGCCTCGGCGTTCCTGTCTGAAACCACGGCCCGCTCCCTGACGCTTGCCTGGGACGGCCTCAGCATCTCAGATACGGTGCTTGCTCCCAAGGTCGGCTGGCTCCTGATGGAGCGGTTTCCTTTCTCACCCCGGGCCCACGAGGTCACGGGCAATGCCTTCTACGACTCGCTCGCGCCGGTCTGGACCAACGACACACTCAAGGTGCCCCTCATCAAGCGCTTCCTGGCCCGGCTGCCCCGCACCGAATGGCGCCAGACGTTCTACATGTTCCTCCTGAGTTCGCGCTTCGGGCTCAACGACACGGCCGGCCTGCGCGCCGACGCAGCCGAAATGATTCTCGATGACCCGACCGACCCGTTCCGCTACCGCTACGCGGCGGCCCTGTTCAACCGCCTCAGGTTCGACCCGGTCACCGCCGAAGCCTACGCCCGCAAGGCCCTCGACTGGGAACCCCGGACCAAGAAGTCGCCCAACAAGCCTCAGGAACAATGGGACATCGAGTACCCGCCGCTTCGCGGCTCTGCCCTGCTTGCGCTGGCCGAAGCCCTGAAGCTACAGGGCAAGCTGGCTCCGGCCGAGAGTTCGATCACCACGGCAATCAACGAGTTCCGATGGGACCCGCAGCAAGAAGCCACGCCCGGACCGTTCTACTGCCTGCTTGGCGAGATCAAGGGAGCCCAGGGTCACGTCGCCGCGGCAGTAGTCGCATACACACGAGCAATGAAAGCAGGCGACTCACGCAACTACTGGACATCCCGTGCCGACTCTGGCCTCAAGCGTCTGCCACCCTGGTCCAGCGGTGGAGATGGCGGGCACGGCACTACGAATCAGCCCGTGTTTGTGCCCATCTTCCCCGACCTCTACTACGGTGGGCCGGTATTCGCCGATGTCTCCGACTCGTTCGGACTGAAGGATAGGCACGAGTCGCGCGTTGCCTGGGGCGACTACAACAATGACGGATATCAGGACCTGCTCCTGAACGGCTCGGTCCTGTTCCGCAACGACTCGGGCCACGGGTTCACCAACGTGACCGACTCGGTCGGCCTCGCCAAGGCCAACGGTCGAGGCGGGCTCTTTGCCGACTTCAGTAACGACGGCTGGCTCGACCTGTACGTATCCGCCGGCGAAGGCGGTGCCCGGTTCTACAAGAACGACTCCGGCAGGTTCGTTTTCCTCTCCGACCGCGCCGGCGGGCCGGATAATGAGTACCCAACTGAGGGTGCCGGCTTTGCCGACTTCGACAACGACGGCTGGGTGGACCTCTACTGCGCCAACTACGAAAACTGGGAGAAGCACGAGTACTATCCGGACCAACTGCTCCAGAACCAGCACGGCTACTTCGCCGATGTCACGAAGAAGGCGGGCATCACACCGCCCTACGGCAATGACCTTGCTGGCCGGGGTGTAAACTGGGGCGACTTCAACAACGACGGGTATCAGGACTGCTACGTCTCGAACTACCGTCTGTGCGAGAACTTCCTATGGGTGAACAACCACGACTCGACCTTCACCAACCTCGCAGGCCAACTCGGCGTTGCCGGTGACGAGGTGAACGGCTGGTACGGACACACCATCGGCTCGGAATGGGGGGACTACGACAACGATGGCGACATCGACCTCTTCTGCGGCAACCTTGCCCACCCACGCTACATCGAGTTCTCCAACCGCTCCATGCTGTACGAAAACGGTCTCGGACCGTCCGTGACTCGTCCTTCGTCCCTCGTCCCCCACCCCTCGCCCCTCGCCTCTCCTTCCTTCCGCGACGTTCGCGCTGCCTCCGGCATCCGCTATGAAGAGACCCACTCTGACCCGGCTTGGGCCGACGTCGACAACGACGGCGACCTTGACCTCTACATCACTTCCATCTACGAAGGCCGCCGTTCATTCCTCTACCTCAACCAGCCATCTGATTCTCCCGTTGCCAATCGCCAATCGCCAATCGCCAATCGCCAATTCCAGGAGGCCACCTGGCTCTCAGGCACCCGGGTCTTCAATGGCTGGGGTTGCGCGTTCGCCGACTTCGACAACGACGGCGACGAGGACCTTGTGGTCGGATCGGGCTCCGGTGTCAAACTCTTCCGCAACGACACGAAGAACGGCAACAATTGGCTCGAAGTTCGCGTCATAGGCAGGAAGTTCAACCGTGCCGGTATCGGCGCTCGGGTTGTTGTCACCCAGGGCAAGAGCCGGCAGATCCGTGAGGTCGAGGGCGGCAAAGGAACGACAAGCCAGAACTCGCTCATCCAGCACTTCGGCCTTGGCCGGTCAGGCGCGCCCCTGACCGTCGAGGTACGGTTCGGCCCGAAGAGCCGCGCCGTTGTCAAAGGAGTCAGACTCAACCAGTTGGTTACGGTAGTCGAGAAAGAGTGACGATACGTGAATGACGAAGCAGGCAACGCGCCTCCGGCTCCGCAATGAGCTCACCTGACACCGACCGCTGGCACATCATCGAAGGCCAGCAGGTGGACCTCACCGGGTTCAATGCGCGCGGCCTGATTCTTGACATCGGTGGCGGCGGCGAAGGTGTCATCGGCCGTCTGTTCGGGAACCGAGTGGTCGCGATCGACCTGCACCTGAGCGAGTTGGAGGAGGCGCCGGCCGGCCCGCTCAAGATAGTGATGGACGGCCGCGAGCTCAAGTTTGTTGATGACTCATTTGATACAGTCACAGCTTTCTTCTCCTTCCTCTACATCGAGGCCAGCGACCAGGAGACCGTCCTGCGCGAGGCCTGCCGCGTGCTGAAGCCGGGAGGCAGAATCCGCATCTGGGACGTGGTCGTTCCCGAAATTGTCCTGCCGGGCAAAGATGTTTTCGCGGTTGACGTGGAGGCCAGGATTCCCGGCCAGACCATCCACACTCGATATGGTGTTCGTTGGGACGGACGGCACCAGGACCCGTCATGGTTCGCGAGCCTCGCGAACTCGGTCGGCCTTCTCGTGGAACAAAAGGAATGTTTCGACGGTATATTTCGCGTCGACCTCTACAAACCAGCCGCATGAAAGGAGACTTCAAGTGAGAACCGCAGCGTTCGTAACCACACTAG
>CAZAKP010000132.1:0-8711 GCA_964485845.1 uncultured bacterium
CACGTGGTCGGCGTGCTCAACCGCACCAACACGCAGGATGATGGATTCGTGTTCATGCCGCGCAAGACCCTGCAGAAGATATCCGGGCTCGAAGGCAAGCTCGTCCTGATACTCGTCAAAGGACGGCAGGTGGAGAAGACCGACGCGCTCGTGGCCTCGCTAAAGGCGAGCGAGGTGGACATGAACGTTTTCCCGTTGTCCGAGCTGCTCGGCACCATCAGCTCGCTCATGGCCAGCACCAAGGTCTTCGTTTCTGCGATCATCCTGATTGCCGTCATTCTCGGCGGCGTCGGCGTGCTCAATACGGTGCTGATGGCCGTGTTCGAGCGCACCCGCGAAATCGGCATGATGAAGGCAATGGGCGGGTCGCGCGGCGACGTCTTCAAGCTGGTCTGGGCCGAGACGATTCTAACCACAGTGATCGGCGGCCTGACCGGCGTGGTTGTGGCGCTCGTATCCTCGCGTCTGGTCGAGGCTCTCATCCGCGGCATGATTCCCTACGCGCCCAAAGGCTCGCTCATCGGCTTCTCGCTTCCGACGCTGGCAATGTGCGTCGTGCTCTCGCTCGTTCTCGGGCTGGTGGCGGGGTTCTATCCCGCATTCCGGGCCGCGAGCGTCAAGCCGGTCGAGGCGATAAAGGCGGAGTAGACATGGGCACCGGAGAATTCAGAGTTCAGAAACCAGAGACCAGAATTCAGAACGGCGGACCCGGCGCGGGACATGACCGAAATCGGCTCGGCGATTTCGGATCGTGTCCCAAGCCCTCCGCAGTGCTGGCCGGGGGCCTCGTCCGTACCTACCGCCGGGGCACCGAGAAGATTCAGGCGCTGAAGGGAATCGACCTCGATGTCAGGCGCGGCGAGTTTGTGGGCGTAGTTGGTCACTCGGGCGCGGGCAAGACCACGCTGCTCAATCTCATCGGACTGATGGACCGCCCCACCGAAGGCAGACTCGAAGTGCTTGGCACCGACGTGTCGCGGCGCGGGGTTCGGCTCGACGCCCTCCGGCGCAAGAACATCGGGTTCGTGTTCCAGGAGTTCTACCTGATGCCGACCCTGACCGCGACCGAGAACGTCCTCCTTCCCACGATGTGGGGCGCGGCGCGGGACATGACCGAAATCGGCTCCGCGATTTCGGGACGTGTCCCAAGCCGAGATAGAGCAAAGGAACTTCTGAATCTCGTCGGCCTCGGCCATCGCCTGACCCACAAACCTTCCGAACTCTCCGGCGGCGAGATGCAGCGCGTAGCCGTTGCCCGTGCGCTCATCAACTCACCCCGGCTGCTACTCGCCGATGAACCTACCGGCAATCTTGATACAGCAACCCGCGACAGCATCTTCTCCCTCCTTCTGGCTTTGAACCGGGATTCCGGACTGACCGTGCTCGTGGCTACCCACGACCTCAGCCTGGAGTCCCGGTTCTCGCGGGTCATTCGACTGGAGGACGGAAATGTCGTCTAGCACGCAGCTCGATGGAAAACGGGGACAGTCCCTCGGAGCGCCTGCGTCGGACTCAGCGCGGTACAGTCCCCATTTTCCCACTGGACCACTGGACCAATCGACCACTGGGCCACTTCTGGTTGCCAGTGACCTGTGGCGCAGCTATCATCGCGGCAGCGAGACCATTCACGCGCTGGCCGGGCTGAATCTGGCTTTGGAGCCGGGCGAGATCGTCTCAATTGTCGGGCGCTCCGGTTCAGGCAAAACGACCCTGCTGAACCAGATCGGCTGCCTTGACCGTCCGTCGCGCGGCAGCCTGAAGATCGCCGGCACCGAAGTCACCGGGCTCGCGGAGACGGAACTCGTCCGATTCCGGCGCGACCACATCGGGTTCATATTCCAGCTCTTCTACCTCATACCGACACTGACGGTCGAAGAGAATATCCGCCTGCCGCTCGTGTTCGCCCGCAGGAAGGACGAGCAGCGGGTTACGGAGCTGATCGACCGGGTCGGACTTGAGAAGTCGCGCCGCGCCCTGCCGAGACAGCTTGACGGCGGGGACATGCAGCGGGTCGCGATCGCGCGGGCGCTGGTGAACCGGCCGCGGATCTTGCTCGCGGACGAGCCGACCGGCCGGCTCGAGAAGAAGTCGCGCGCGGCGGTGCTCGGGATATTCAAGGAACTGGCACAGGACGGGCTGGGCATCATCATGGCGACCCACGACCCGGAGCTGGCCCGCGACGCGGACCGGAAGATTGAGCTCTCGGACGGCAGAGTTGTGGGAGAGGAATCTTACCACAAAGACACAGAGACACTAAAGGAGTAGAAATGAAGAACATGAAGTACATAGGACTAGCCCTGATTCTGATAGTCGCCGCGGCGGTCGTAATCGGCTGCGGCACGAAGTCGGCAACGGCAAGCTCCAAAGTCTATGGCAAGGCCATTCCTGCCGACATGGCCGTGACCTCGGCCAAAGAGATACTCGCCAACCCGCAGGCGTGGGAAGGCAAGGATGTGCTCGTGGCCGGCAAGATCACGACCGAATGCCCCTCGGGCGGTTGGGTCTGGGTGCAGGACTCGACCGGCCAGGTTTACGTCAACATGCATCCGACCAACGTTTTCATCCCGCAGCACGTCAACGGCGGGGTGCGGGCGATGGGCAAGGTTGTGCTCGAATCGGGCCAGCCTTCGGTTGTCGGATATGGGCTCGAACTTAAGTAGAAAGGAACCAATGAAACTCATCACCGCAATTGGAATTGCTCTCACCCTGGCCGCCGGAACCGTGCTCGCCCAGTGTCCCGGTTGCCCCAATGCTTCGGGCTGCTCTTCGATGTCGGGCCAGGCCGGCGGGCTCTCGGGCCTCATACTCCCGAACCTGGCCGGCGACACGATCAAGCTGTCCGAACACGTTGGCATGATGCCGATGGTAATGCTCCTTGTCGGGACGGGCGAGGCCTCAGGCCGCGCCGCCGACGTCACGCAAGCAGCGCGGGACATGACCGGAATCGGCTCGGAGATTCCGGATCGTGTCCCAAGCCGAGACCCGATGTTCGTCTACGTAATCGCGGCCGGCCCCAAGTCGGCCAGGACATTCGCCAAGTCGCACGAACTCACCGGCCTGGTGCTGGTCGACCAGAAGAAGGCAGCGCTGGCCGCGGCCATGGCCGAGACGTTGCCGCTCGCCCTGTTCATCGACCAGTCGGGCAGGATCGTGAAAGCCGAGGCGGAGATCAGCACGGCATCCGTGAGCAAGGGAGTGAAGGCATTGGTACAGACTCAGGAGAAGCTGGTCGACCCGGTCTGCGGCATGATCGTGACCAAAGAGCACGCGGCCGCGAAGTCCGATTACCAGGGCAAGACCTACTACTTCTGCAGCACGGCCTGCAGAGACAACTTCGTCAAATCTCCGCAGAAGTACCTGGCCCAGTAGCCTCGAACTAGAGGACCTATGTTGTACCGTAACGGGCGGACCCGGCCCGTATCACCGGGTCGTCAAACCAAGGCAACGGCCTTGAGGCAGCAAATGCGTCCGAAGATTCTACTGGCCCTCTGCGCGGCCGCAGCGATGACACTCGCGTACCCGGACTACACGCGCCCGGTCGTCAGCACCCCGAGCGGCGAGGAACACATCGCCGGCCAGCTTGTCATCCAGCTCAACCCGTCACAGCGCGGGCTGGTGCACGCCGGCAGGTCCGGAGCCGTCGCAACTTTCGGCATCCCGGCTCTCGACCAGTTAGGCAGCAAGTGGCATGTGGGAGAGGTCGAGCCGCTGCTGCGCAACCCCCATCCCACCGACATCGACCGTAAGTACGGGCTCGACCTCCAGTATGTAATCCAGTTCCGCGCCGACCAGGACGTCGCGCCGGTGCTGGCCGACTACGCGGCGCTGCCCGAAGTCGGGAACGCGAGTCCGAACGGCGTAATGCGTATCGACGAAACGCCCAACGATCCGTCCTATGCGGCTCAATGGCACTTCCAGAACCTGGACGCGGCCTACGCCTGGGGTCTTGCCAAGGGCGACACGTCGGTGCTGAGCGTGGTGCCGGACGTCGGCGTGGATGTGTTCCATCCCGATATCAAGGCCAACCTCTGGATCAACTCAGCCGAGGACATCAACCACAACGGCGTCTTCGACACGCTTTCCTACCCGGATGGCGACCTGGACGGGATTGACCAGGACGGGAATGGCTACGTCGACGACGTGGTCGGGTTCGATTTCATCGGCCGTGACCCGGATCCGTCGCCCGGTAACGGCGACAGCCACGGTACCCATACCTCGGGCATCCTCAACGCCGTGACCAACAACAGCACGGGTGTTGCCGGCGCATCCTGGAACACCCGCACCATCGCCTCGCGTTGCGGGTCCGGTAACGGCATCAGCATCGCGGCTGCCATCGAGGCAATTAACTACAACATCGCCAAGAACGTCTGGGTCGTTTCGATGAGCTTCGGCGGCGGTGGCTTCTACCAGCCGATGGCGAACGCCTGCCAGGCGGCCTGGGACGCGGGCGCCGTGCTGTTCGCCTCGGCCGGCAACTCCTATGCGCGCCAGCTCTCGTATCCCGCCGGCTACAACGGCGTCGAGAACGTGGCCGCGTCGGGCCAGAACGACACCAAGGCGGACTTCTCCAACTGGGGACCCTGGATTGACATCACCGCCCCGGGCGTCGGCATTCTCTCGACCGTGCCCGGCGGCTATGCCACCATGGACGGGACTTCGATGGCCTGCCCGCTTGCCGCCGGTGTGGCCGCCTGGGTCAAATCCTGGAACCCGGCGCTCACCAACCAGGCAGCGATCGACCTTATGCACCAGGCAGCGGACACGATGCCCGACGAGCTCTTCCGCATCGGCGAGCTTGGCGCCGGCCGCGTCAGCCTCGGCAACATCGTCTTGCGCCCCCTGCACAGCGACTTGAAGCTCCAGTCTTGGCGCTTCAACGACGGGGCGGGCGACGGCGACGGCCGGCCTGATCCGGGCGAGACCGTGTCGCTCATCGTCACCTACCACAACACGGCTGGCTTCCGGGACGCCGCCGGCGTCACCGCGACTCTCACCTGCTCCGACACGAACGTCAAAGCCCTGGTCAAGCCGATGGCGGATTTCCCCGACATCCCGGCCGGCGCGAACGGCGACAACTCGGCCGACTCCTTCGTCATCCGCATCCCCGACTCATTGCCGCCCCAGATTCTCACCTTCCATCTCACCGCCGCCGCCACTCCGCCCCCGGCATACCCCAACTCGACTTTCCAGGTCCAGAGCGGGGAACCGCGGATACTCATTGTTGACGACGATGCCGGCGCGGGCTATGAGAAGTATTACAAGGCGGCCTGCGACTCCAACGCCGTGCTCTACAACACGGTTTCGGTTCAGTCCCTCGGCTCGCCTTCGTCCGACACCCTGCGTCACTACCCGGTCGTGGTCTGGTTCACCGGTGACGCGGCGGCCAATACCTTGACCGCTACCGACCGGGCGAACCTCGCAAGCTTCCTCGACAACGGCGGCAATCTCTTCATCGCCGGCCAGAACATCGCGCAGGACCTTGCGGCCGACCCCTTCCTCGCCAACTACCTCCACGCCTCGTTCGCCGACGACTCCACCGGCAAACTCTACATGGTCGGACAACCGGGCGACCCGATCACGAGCAGCCCGGATGGCGCCGACACGATGGTGCTGGGTGGGGCGGGCGGCGCGAACAACTCCAAGTCGGCCGACGGCGTCAGGCCGGTCAACGGCGCGGTCGGGAGCGCGACCTACAAGGATTACGCCGACACGACAGCCTACTCCGTCATCCGCTATTCCGGCGCGTACAGACTGGTCTACTTCGCCAACGCGTTCGAGGCGATTGACCACGCCCCTTCGCGCTACCTGCAGACTTGGACGCTGCTGAGCCGGATACTCGCGTTCTTTGGCGAGAAGCTGCCTTCGGACGTCGCGGAACGGCCGCGCGAGCCCGATGTTAGGCCCTACACCATCACGGTCAGCCCCAGCCCGTTCCGGCACACGGCCCTGGTCGAGTTCGTCGCGCCGGTATCAGGCAGGATGGAGCTCAGGACGTACTCGACCGACGGCCGGGTGGTCGCGAGCGAGACCCAAACCGCGGCCATCGGCCAGCGCCTGAGCTTCCGGCTGGACGGGACCAGGCTCGCAAACGGTATCTATCTGGTGCAGGTGCGGACCCCGGTCGGCGTCTACGCCCAGAAGACTGCGCTTCTGAAATAGGGCAGGATCGACAACAGCCTGAGGGGCGGCCATTTGGCCGCCCCTCTCCGCTGTCGCTGGGTCCGGGAAGATGGTCGAAGTGACCGGGTCGTTGTCGGGCAGCGCACCAAAACGGTCATCGCCAAAGTCAAAACAAGTGTGGAGGGTAGAACAAAGCCGGGATGGTCGTTGTTGAACTGGAAAAGGAGAGAACCGATGAGATTGGGACCGGCAATAGGCACGACCCTGACGATAGTCGCCGGAACGGCCCTGGCACAGGCGGTCAACAGCACCGCGCCGGCGGCCAGCGAGAGCACCAAGGCAGCGACGCTGAAGCTCGTATCAGTGAACGGCGACACGTTCGACCTGCTCAAGCTCAGGCAACCGCTGGTCCTGCTGGTCGCCGGCACCGACAGCGCGTCAGGCGCTGCGGCCGAGGTAGTCCGGAAGGTGATGGCGGAAGGTAAGGAGCCGGCGATGTACTTTGCAGTTGTCGAAGCCGGCCTTGGTAAGGCCACAAGGGCAGCCGAGAAGTGGCGGCCCGGCTACGTCATACTTTCAGACTCAGGCCGGAAGATGAGGCAATGGCTGTTGACGCACGCTTCCGCGAAGATGCTGTCGCCCAAGGCAAACGTGCCGTTTGCGGTATTCGTGGATACGGCGGGCAAGGTCAGTAAGGCCGAGACGAGCGTTACCGCGGCCAGGGTGAAAGCGGGAGTAATGGCACTGGCGGAGAAAGAAGAGACGATGACCGTCATCGACCCGGTGTGCGGCATGACGATAGACAGGAAATCGGCGGCAGCGACCTACGAATACCAGGGAAAGACCTACTACTTCTGCAGTACGGCCTGCAAAGACAGGTTCGCCAAAGACCCCCAGAAATACCTGTCCAAGTAGTTTCCTTCCTGAGCCCGCACCATGGCCCGGCGCTATCGCGGACCGGTGAGGGCTGTCGGGGTGGGGAACGGGACAGCCCCTCAGCGCGCCTCGGCAGTGGCTGTTGACGGTCGGCATAGAATCCGGCCAGATGGCGCAGGAGTCAGAAGGTAGTGGTTGAATATTCGTCAGCGGAGGAAGATGTGCCGGATGTAAGTGCTCGCCTGAGACGGTGGATGATTGCAGGACTTGTCGCGGTCGCGCTCTTCATGCCGGCCTGCGACCGAACGGTTACGACCCTATCTCCGGGAACTCTGAGTGTCGAAGTCCGCGCTGACCCGTCAATCTACGGGCCCCGGGATGAGTTCTCCGGTACGTTTACGTTCATTAATCTCACTGGAGAGCGCATAAGGGTCGCGTTCCCGACCACGAGCCTGTTTCACATCCAGTTCTTCGACGGGGCCGGCAACCTTCGCCGCAGCTACTCACCGGACCGGATACCGGCGGTCACCTACCTGGACATTGCCCCGCTCGCAACTCTCACCGACTCCCTCAGGTTCCCGCTCTACAGCCCGCCGGAATCGCTCCTTGCCGGTCCTTTCCTCGTCCGCGGATGGGTTGATGGCCACGAGGATATCCACGCCGAGACCGCGATCCAAATCAGGTAACTGCCCGTCGGTGATGCCGCCCTCGCGCCGCTCTTCCGACGTGGAGCGATTCTCGTCTCTTCGCGGGGCACGCATTCGGGACTTGTCGGCCGGCTGAACCGCGCGTCGCAAGCCGCGGCTGCGCCTCGACGCGAACTGGCACGGTGCGAAGTATGCGGCGAAACGTGGGTCGTTGCTTTTTCCTCTGTCTCTAATTCGATCCTTCATTGTACCTCACATTGTTCGTCCGAAAGTACCGGCAAAGGTATCGTCAACTGGATATCGAACCGCGTCGCGCACTGTGTCGTCAACTGTATCGTCCACTGAATCTCAAACTGCACTAGCCATTGCACGCGGCATTGTACGACAAAACGTTCGCGGCGTTGTGCCCGACACTGGACCCGCCATTGTTCCCGCCATTGAACGGCCCAATGAACCGGAAAAAGGACCCGCCATTCAATGTTCCAGTATATCCTGAACTGAATCGGCGACAGGGACTCCCTATACGGCCTCCGGGCCGACCACCCCACGGCAGAATTGTGGTCAGAGGTGGCCGGACCACTACATATCGACGACGTTGCACCACTGTGAAAACCAGTGCCTCCTGCATTCCGCGCCGCAGCCGATTCTCGGCGGCTGGCGGTCCGGCGGATGATACTGAAAGGCGAATGGACCGGCAGGCAAGTCGGGAAACTGGCCAGCACGCAACCCCGACTGCTGTCTCGACTGCTGTCCGGGCCACAAACTCCCGAGCTCACTGGCGAAGAACCCGCACTGCAAACCGGCGGGTTGCGTCCAAGACTGCCCTTGGGACAAAGGACGAGGGACTTTCCGGGACTACCTCCGCGACTGCCCGCGAGACGAAGGACCAAGGACACTCGGGGACTGCATCCGAGACCATGGAGGGGACAAAGGACGAAGGACTCTCCGGGACTACGGCCGAGACTGTATGCGGAACGATGTACGACACAACGATGCGAACGATGCGGAGGGTAGTCCCCCAGGTGGGGGCGTCATTCGCGGCAAAGAGCGAATAGTGAATTGAGAATG
>CAZAKP010000133.1:0-8678 GCA_964485845.1 uncultured bacterium
GGGATTCCGCCGGTTCTGGGTCGGGAGCATCGCCGAGCTGCTGCAGAAGGTCGGCTCGTAGGTAGCTCCGCAGTCCGTTGAAGCGGTGACAGTCGCCGCGGGCGTTAGTCGGCGAGGCGCGGTTCGGCCCGGGTGACCGTGACTTCGCGGCCGGGAAGGACCGGCAGCCGGAGGGTGCCGTCGTAGGGCGAGTAGGTGCCGTCGGCCGCGGAGCCCGAGACCTTCACCCAGGTCCAGGGGAGGTCGAGGACGACAGTCATGGGCAGGATCGGCAGCTCGCCGGTCCGGACCCCGTCGATTCTGAGCACGGCGTTGCGCTCGGTCCGGCGCAGGTCGAGCCTGGCCCGCCGGCTCTGGAGCAGGTAGCGGCCGATGTCTTCGACCGGCGCCACCCAGGCGCCGGTGTTGCGCGCGAGCCGTACCTGGCGTCCGAACGTGAGCGGCGTGACCGAGTAGGTGTGCTCGACCCGATGCCTGGCCATGGTGGCAAGTTCGCGCGAGTCCGCATCGAGCACGTGGTGGTAGAGCAGGATGGTCCATTGTCCGCGGCCGGCCGTGACCACGCGCTGGAGTTCTTTGAGGCTGGGGATGGTGTCGCTGTACATGGCGAAGCTGTTCAGCCGGAACGGGTCGAAGCCCGCCGGCGAGTTGTAGCGCTCGCCCGCGGTGCGGGCAAACCAGAACCCGGCCTGCCGCACCGCCTCTATCACCCCGGGCCCGGCTGCGCTGTAGGGGTAGTGGAAGACGTTCACCGGCGAGGCGAGTTTCTTCTCAAGCAGGGCCCTGGCTCCGGCCACGTCTTCGGCCAGTTGGTCAGGTCTGCTCTCAGGAAGCTCGTGGGACATGCCGTGCGACGCCACGCGGTGGCCCTGGGCCAGTAGTTGCTTCGCCTCGCCAACGCCGATGCGCAGGAAGGAGGTGCCGTCCGGCTCCGCGTGCCAGCCCGGTTCGTCTCCGGTCCAGGAGGCGACCAGGCCGAAGTCGGCCTTGAAGCCGTAGCGGTTGAGGAGCGGGGCGGCGCGCTCAATCTGGTCGTGCGAGCCGTCGTCAAAGCTGATCGAGACCGCGCCCGGGCTATCCCACGCGAACGGTGCAATCCGGGCCAGAACCTCGTGTCGCTGCCTCCGTGCAATGCGGGCCAGTCCGGCGGCGCGGGCAGTGGTATCGGTAAGAACTCCAGGCAGGCCCGCGGCAATGAGCCTATAGCCCTGCTTGAGGCGCTCGGTGTACTTCGGTTCTTCCCAGCCCGGCCAGCACCAGCGACGGGTGAAGTGGAGCATTCCGCCCCTGGCCGCAGGCAGCGCATCAACCAGCCCGTCCGGACCCTGCTGGTCGTCGCGGGTGACAAAGACCGAGAAGGCGAGGCCCGGGGTCGTGACCGAGCCGATTCCTTTCTTCACCGTGTCGTACCGCAGGACCTGAAAGGACGACGGATCCGAGACGTTGAGCAGCGCCCAGGGCAGCCGCAGTTCGATGACGCCGTCCTTGGCGTACCAGTCGGCCAGCGTGTTGTCGGCCGAGCGACCATAGCGAAGCCTGCCATACTCGTCAATCCAGGATGGCACGCTCTCGCCGGTGGTCGTGGTCCGCGGGTAGTTGGTGATGAGGCGTTCGGGGACGAACACGCCGCCGCTGCCGGCGACCATGCGCAGCCGCGGCCGCTCCGGCCGCCCGGGGTCGAGCAACGCCGAGTAGAAGCTGTCAACCAGGACCTCTGCATCTGCCGTGTCGTCGAGCAGCACGAGGAACTCGGCACCATTCGCGCAGTCGAGCCCGAGCGGACCGAGACGCTTCTCCCCGAGGTTCGGGCCGTAGGTATCGATTGCGAACCCGACCCGCTGACTCGGCCAGTCCGGAGTTCGCGCGAGGTCGAGCCGGACATAGAGGTACTCCTCGTCCGCCGCGAGCCATAGGGAACGTATGTCCCTTTTTCCGCGCGCGAGCGGCCGCCCGGTCCAGTCGCCGGGCTCGCCATCCACGGTCACGAGTTCCCGCCCGAACTTGACCAGCCCGAAGCACTGCTCGGGGTTCAGGACGTTGTGCCAGAACCGGATCCGGTCGGGCGGGATTGCGAACTCGTCCACCAGCCAGTTGTGTTTGAACCACTCGTCGAGCCAGGCGAAGACGACGCCGCCGGCGCAGCCCTGGTCGTGGATGGCGGAGAGCATCGCCAGGTCGAGCCGGGCCTGCTCGGCCTCGTTGTGGCCGCCGTGGTCCGTGCCGAGCCAGTTGTGGTGGGCGTTGCCGCGCGATGAGGGCACGCCGAACTCGGCAACGAGGAGCGGCAGGCCGGCGTGAAGCCGCTTCAGGTCGGCGAGGTAGGCGGCGTAGTTATCCGGCTCGCCGCGGGAGTTGCGGAAGTCCCGGTAGACCGAGTCGAGAAAGACGAAGTCGGGATAGTAGGGGTAGACGTGGTAGGCGGCGAAGTACCCGGCCCGCAGCGCCGGCGTGGTCTGGATCGCGAGCGGGCTGACGCTCACGATGTCGTTGTCGGACTCGCGCGTACGCCAGCGGTCCGCGTATTCGCTGGGGTGGAATATCAGGTCGAGTGGCAGCCAGTTGACAAAGGCGACCGGGTGCTGGGTTGAGTAGGTAACCGCCTCGTACTGGGCCAGGAAGTCGAGCATGCCGGCGAGCCAGACCTCGGTGGGGCTGCCGCGCGGCACGGTGACGAGGGTTCCGTCATAGCGGCTGACCGCGGGATTGGCCGAGTCGGTCGCTTCCACTGCCTCCGGCTCCCATTCGCGGCCGAAGAGGAAACCGAGCGTGAAGGCCGAGACGTCGGCTGAGTAGGCTCCGGCAGCATGGCCCGGCCTCGCCGGCAGCACCGCACGGCCGGCGACCACGTCGACCACGTCGCGGATCTCCCGCCTGATGCCGTCGGAGTATTCCGGTTCGAAAAGGTTGCCCGAAACCGGAAGCTCGGCCCAGATCCCCTGCAGCAGAAAGACCGGCCGGTCTGAGTGCTCGAAGTTGTACTCGGCGAGCGCCTCGTAGAACTCGGGCGGCAGTACCGTGTAGACCCGGACAACGTTGATGCCGGCAGCACCCATCTGTTCGAGCCACCGGGCATAGTCCGCGCGGGTGGCGACGAACTCGCTCGGGTAGCGACCGGGCAGGGCCACGCCGAGGTTGGCGCCGACGACAAAGAACTTCTGCCAGGTCTCCGTCTTCTCACCGCGCGGGCTGCTCGCGAGCGTCAGATGCTCGAACTCGTCGCCGGCGCAGCGGAACAACACCCGTGCGTTGACCGCGGCCGACTCGACCGCTGCCGGCGATGCGGTGATTTCGACCGGCACTGCCGCCGGCTCGACGATTCTCACCGGCTCCGGCCGCGCGCGGCGGCCCTCGATGCGCACCAGAAACGACATCAGGACCACGAGCCCGGCCAGAAGCAGCGCGATTACCGCGTACTTGCCGTGCATTCTAGAACGAACGGCTGACTGTGAGGCCCAGACTACCACAGGAGTATGAGTATCGAGTTGCATCGGTGGTCAAAGCCCAGTTCGCGTCGAGCGCGAACCGGGTGCCGGGCAGTATCTGCCGGTTCACGGAGAGGTCTGCCCGGGCGACCCACTGTTCCGCGGCGTTGACGCCACCGGCCGCGCCGGCCGCAACTCCGAAGCCTGCCCAGCGCCCGTCGATTGTCACTCCGAGGGTGTTCGTCGTGAAGTCCTGCGGCGAGTAGTAGCGGGGCGACCGCCAGTTGAAGTCGTCGTAGCTGAAGGTATAGGCGATGGTCAAGCGGGGGCTCGCAAGCAGGTCGAACCCGAGGCCCGCCGATAGCGCCAGTTTCTCGTTTCCATCGTCGATAACCCGAGTCTGCCCGGCCCGACCTTCCAGTTTCAGCGCCCTGAAGAGACGGATGGTCAGCTCGGTCCAGCCCTGCCGGGCACCGATGTCCTGGGCCGGCTCATACAGGACCCGGCCTGCTTCTCCCGACCACGAGAGCCAGGATTGCTCTATTCCCCAGCCCAGGGTAGCGGACTCGAACTTGGGACGCAACAGGTCGGCCTGAGCCTGGCCGCTCAGCCGCAGCCACGTGAATGGCCGGTACGCGAGTCCGGCCCGGGCCAGCAGGTAGTCGTGCGCCAGCGTGTCGCGCCGGTTGCTTGAGTACGCGAGGCCCGTGCTCGGTTGGAGCCAGTCGCCGAGGCGTTGCTCGTACCCGAACCGGTAGTCGAGGTAGGTGCCGGGCGTGCCGCCGTCGTCCTCGGTTGCGCCGGTGAATCCGACCCGGGCCTGCGGCGAGGACGCCTCGGCCGTGCGCTCGACCGCTTCGGTTATGTCCTTCCGTTCCGGGGCCAGCGCCTGGGCCCGGCGGAAGAAACCGTTGGCGGTCACCGGCCGGTCCGACCATTCGCAGTTCTGGCCGAGACCGAACAGGTAGTCGGCGTTCTCCGGTGCCCCGCGGAGCAATTCCCGGTAGAGAGCCATCGCCCGCGCCCGGTCTCCGGACCAGGAAAGGGTGCGAGCCCGCAGCTCTGCCACCTCGCGGTTGCCCGGTTCCATCGAGTCAGCCGTAGCAAGAAAACGCAGCGCCTCGCGGTAGCGGCCGGCCCAGCCCGCGACCCGGCCCTCGCCGATCAGCGCTTCAAAGTAGCTCTCGCTCGCGGGCTTGATCTCGGCGTAGAGCACGAGCGCGCCGTCGATCCGGCCCTGCCAGGAGAGAGAAATCGCCTTGCCCAGCCGGGCGTCATCGTCCGACGGGTCCTCGGCGAGCAGGTGGTCGTAGACTGCGTTGGCCGAATCGAATGAGCCGGTGTTGCGGAGCAGTAGCGCGTATGCCTTCTGCATCGGCCGGTCGGCCGGGCTGGCGAGCGCGGTCGATTCGGCCCGAACCAGCGCTTCCGCCCCATGCCCGGCATTGACTAGGTCGTGAATTTCGGCAATCGTTATCGGTTCGTAAGCGAAAAGCGCGAGCAGGAGCAGGGTCATGACTTCGCCCCGCCAAACCCTTCACGGGAGAACTTGTACCAGGACTGTCTCCCGGCCAGCCAGTCATAGATACCCCAGAGCTGGAACGCGGACCGCAACGGGCCATAGACCGGCCCGCTGACAATCGCGTGGAAGAGCAACCGCAGCCAGTCGCCGAAGGAATGGTAGCGCATCGCCTGGACGTTCACCGCCGAATCGCGCGCGAAGCGCCGCTCGACCGCGGTAGTCACGAGCGCGGCAATCACGCCGCCCCCGAGCGCGGTCACACCCATAGCGCCGGCCAGCCAGAGCCAGTTGGCCTCACCGGCAATCGCCATCCACAGGAGCAGGCCCAGACCTGCGAGTTGCAGGACCGGAGAGAACGCGACAAATACGAGCTGATAGGGTATGCCGAGAAGCCCGGCCGCACCGTACCCGGGTTCAAACCACATCGAGCGGTGCAAGAAGAGCGACTCCAAAAGCCCGCGGTGCCACCGGTTGCGTTGCCGCGCGACCTGGCCCAGGCGGGAAGGGACTTCGGTCCAGGCAACCGGCCACGGGTCGAAGACGATCGGCCGCCTGAGCCGTCTCTCCCGGGTGTACCGGTGGAGGCGGACGATGACCTCCATGTCCTCGCAGACCGTGCTGACCGTCCGGCCCCGCGCGATGCTCTGAACATAGGGGTGGTGGTTGCGCCGGGTGAGAAACCCGCCACAGTCGAGCAGGAGCCGGCGGTCGAACATCGAGAATGCGCCTGAGAGTATCATCAAGGAGTTGGTTGCGGAGAATGCGACGCGGCCGACCGTGTAGGACACAAGGTACTCCACTATCTGGAACAGCACCAGGGCCCGGTGCGGCAGGCGGCTGGAAACCACCTGCCCGTTCTCTACCTGGACGCCATTGGCCGCGGCGATAAGCCCGCCCGCGGCCGCGGCATTCCGGCGCCGGAAAAGCCCGGCCAGCCGGCCGAGCGCCGATGGCGCCAGCAGTGAATCCGAGTCAACCGTTAACACCAGCGGCATCTCGGTCAGGGCAAGGCCGACATTGAGCGAGTCCGCCTTCCCCGAGTTCGGCTTGTCGACGACAAGGAGCCTTGGGTCGAGTCCGGAACGGAACACACTCCGCACCGGAGCCGTGCCGAGCAGGTCCACGTAGTCGCTCGCCTCCGGCATCAGCCGGAACTCGCGGGCGAGCACATCGAGCGTCTCATCCTTCGAACCGTCATTGATGGCAATGACCTCCAGCTTCGGGTAGTCGAGCGCGAGCAGCGACCGGATGCTGTCGGCCACGGTTGCGGCCTCATTGTACGCCGGAACGAGGATTGCGACACCGGTATCATCCAACTGCTCGCCGGTTTCGGACGGGGCGACTACCGGCGACGGCCGGCGGAAAACCGCAAGAAACACGGCAAGGAAAACGAGGTTCACCAGCACGTCCAGCCCGAAGTACACGGCCAGAATGTCCACGACCACCCAGGTGAGCATCAGTAGTGCCCTGCGGTCAAGACCGGTTCGATGGACTGCTGGCGAATCCGTGAAACCGTCGGCAGTTGTCGCGCTTCGGCCGCATCGGCATCATCGCGAAACCTCAATTTCTCCTGACGTGGCGAGGTCGAACGTCAGGTAGGTGAAAGTGCCGTCCTCTTCGGCCCGCTCCGCCCGCTTGATAGACACCCCGCGTGCAACTGCCTTGAGTCCCGGCTCGCCGAGGCGGACGGTGAGCGCGCGGATCGGGGCCGGGTTGCGGTTCGTGAATCTCAGCACGGTCCGGTTGCTGTCGGCATCAACTCGGATGTCGACGTTCCGCCGCGTGTTCCACCAGTCCGCGATACCGCCAAGGCTCGACCACCAGGCGTCGCCCGACTTCGCCGTCGCGGCAAGGAACTGAGTGATTGGCGCGAGCGTAGTCTCGGAATAGCCGGCGTACTGCGCGTGAAGTACGAGGACCATCATCCCGCGACGGTCCAGAACCAGGTCGTGCCAGACCGACTGCAGGCGTGCCGCGAGGCGCCGGGCATCGCGGGCCTGCGCGTCCGGCGCGTAGCCGGCGCCGAGCGCCCCTTCGCCATAGTAGTCCCAGTCTTCGACCGTCGGCGAGAGCTCCAGCATCTCCGTACTCAGGCAATACTGCCCGGTCGACCAGATCGGCAGGTTGTAGGGGAACAGCGTACCGGCAAAGCCGGCTGCGTGGTCGACGAACAGAGACGACTCGAACCGGTAGCCGCGCCGCTCAAGCGTGAATATGCCGCTCGCGGTGCGGTTGCTGAACGGGAAGCGGAATCCCGCAACTGGCGTGCGCAGGAAGTCCTCCAGGCGGGCTATTTCCCAGACCGTGCGGCAGTAGTCCACGTCTCGGAAGTACGGATGGCTGAAGCTGAGGCTGGCAAGCCGGACACGCGGGTTCCGCTTGAGGTATTCAATGGTGGACTGCGGTACGAGGCCGGTCACGAACACATCAGTCTCCCCGCTGCCGGGTATGCCGGACCACTTCTCCAGCATCGGCTTGATGCCTGCGACAACGGAGTCGCCGCCGGCCTCGTTCACGGTCACCGCCAGCGCGCTTCGATGGGCGCCCGGCCACGGGTTGACGCAGACCTCGGGCCCGCCCAGGAACGTCAGGGCGAACACGTGGCGGTAGAACTCGGTGATCGCCGGGACGTCACCGGCGCCGCCGTCCACCGACGGCTGCAGCAAGAGGAAATGAGACACCATAATGCCGTAGCCCTTGCCGCGGGGATTGACAGTCACCGCCGGATAGCTGGTCTGTCCGTCAGTCCAGCGTGCCTGCACTTCGACGCTGCCTGCCATCGCCGACTCCACCGGCACGAGCAGCCAGGCGACGGCCAGCGCCCCGGTGAGCTCGGTACGATAGCCCTGCAGCAGGCCGGCGCCCGAGTCCCGTTCCAGCCGGAACCCCTGCAGGTTCGCTTCCTGCATCGGGTAGCCGAACACCGGCTCAAGCGGCCATTCGCGCTCGTCGAGGAGGTTGCCCGAGCCTACCCGGTCCTCACCTTCGAGGGTGTTGCGGCCGATGTTCTCACCGGCAATCAGTATCCCGCCGGCCCGCACCCAGTCTGCGAGGTTCGCCATGCTCGCGCTGTCGAGAAAGGAAAGGGAAAAAACCCGGTCGGCATCGTGGTACCCGGCGATAGTCGGGGCGACAATGATGCGCGCTGAATCAAGCCGGGCGCGGTCGAGCAGCACCGACTTGTCCGCGACCTCGGTGAACGCGCCCAGCCCGTCCATCACTTCCACGCAGATGTTGGCACCGGAAGGCAGCGTACCCAGCCCGTCGGTCCCGGTGGTCAGGAACAGCACGCGCGGGTAGACCAGCGACTCGGCAGCGACGGACCCGGCAGCAGACGCGCCCCGTCTTCCTGAGCACGCCGCTAGGACGACCGCTGCGGCCAACGCTGCGTATGTCGCGCTGGCCCGTACGCTCATCAAGGTGCGGAGCGAAACAGCGGATCCTCGTGCACCGCGTAATCGGGAATCACGGAACATATGAAATCTATTATACACTCTCTCCTCGCGTATGCCAGCACCGGGTCCCTATATCAACCCACCTGCGCCGGCCGTTCGATTCTTGTTGGACCGACGCACACCGCCATCGATTCGACAGCGGTGGGACACTACCTAACGTGGTGAGCACCACAGCGGTCCCATGGCCAGCAGGCCCTCGACTCCCGAGCACAAAGCGCCCGGCCGAAGCCGGGCGCCGGTTGTGGTCAATCGGGTCTAGACGAGGTAGTCGCCGCGGGG
>CAZAKP010000134.1:0-8400 GCA_964485845.1 uncultured bacterium
CGGCCGCCCACGCCTGCTACGACAACTGCTGGAGCTGGCGCGCGGCGGCCGAGTCCGACGGAGCGCGGCGCAGCCAGAGCTGAAGCAGGGCCCGGCCCTTGGCCGTGTCGCGGAGCTTGTCGAGGTAGAGCCGGACCAGCGCCTGGACGTACTCGCCGCGGCTCGGGTCGGCGTTCGACGCCTCGAGGTAGGCGGATTCGGCGGCCCGGACGTCGCCCTTGCCTTCGAGCGCGGCGCCGCGGCGCGCGATCAGTTCCGGCTGGTTGTACCCGAGCACGCGCATGGTGTCCAGCGCCGCCAGCGCTCGGTCATAGTTACCGAGCTGCAACGCGTAGGTCGAGAGATGGTAGAGAATTGTCATTCGGCGGTCGCTGTCGAGTTCCAGCCGGCTGGCGAGGTCGAGGACATGCTCGGCGTCGAGCGAGCGGTTCTCGCGCCGGTACTCGTTCGCCATCGCCATGAACGTCGCCGCATAGGTCAATAAGAGCCCCCTCGTGTTCTCGTCCTTGCGGACGCGGGGGTCGAAAATGGACTTCATCACAAACACGGAGTCCACCAGGTATCGGCTCCTCGCCAGGTCGACCTGCTCGGCGCCCGCTTCAGCCACGACGCGGTAGACCAGCCCTTCGAGCCGCAGGTGTGACCGCACGTCCTGGAGGCTGTTCGGCGAGACTGTGCTCGCGAAGTAGACCGCGGTTTGAGGGTGGTAGCCTGAACCGAAGACCTTTGCCATGTATTCCTCGGAGGTCGCGGCATAGTCCTCGGGCCAATTGAGCTTGATGCCGCCCGCCGTCGCGACCATGTCGCGGATCATGATATCCTCGAGCAGGAACGTCCGGTTGCCCTTGCCCACGAAGCCGCGCGGCAGCCGTTCAATCTCCTCATCGGTAAACGAAATCGGCGCGCCCCAGCGCTTGAGCTGCTTGATGTACCAGTTGGTGTTCAGGAGCGAGAGAATCCCGACCTTGACGTTCTTGCCGAAGCTCGGGTCGTAGCCGGCAACCCGCGACGGCACGGTCTGCATGAACCAGAGCGGGAAGGTATCGTTGTCGCCGTTGGTGAAGACGACCGCGTGGTCGCCCGGACACGACACCAGCATGTTGTAGCCGTACTCGGCCGGTATCCAGTTGCCGCGGCGCGTGACATCCGGGTAGTTCAGGAACATCGGGACGAACGCGAACGCCACCAGGCACCCCGAGAGCGCGTATGCCGGCGCAGTCCGGAACCGGAGCCGGTCGATCACGGTCCGCAGGAATGCGTAGGCCCCGACCCCGACGAAAATCGTATAGAAGACAAACGAGAACGCGTAGAAGTAGTCGCGCTCGCGCACCTCCAGGTACCCCAGCCTGCCCAGGGACGGATCACCGCGCCGCGGGTCCGAAGGCGAGTACTTCAGATTGAGGTACGTGATCAGGCCGACCGAGGCCACGAGGAAGGCGACGAAGATGAGAACAAACGACCGCCGCTCCCGCCGGAACTGATGCCACATACCCCAGAGGCCCAAAAGCGGCGGGATGAGCCCGAGCAGGGCCTGCCAGCCGATGTGCAGGAAGATATCGAAGAACCGCTCGCTGCCCCACTGCCAGAAGAAGTAGCGCAGGTAGAACTTCACCTGCTCGTAGTACGCGACCGCGACGCTGAAGCGCGGGTTCTGATTCATCCGCCAGTCGTTCTCGGTCAAAAACTGGGTCTTGCGCGGCAGGAGCTTCATCGGGTCGTACTGCTCGCGCTTCAGTACGCTGACGAAGTCGCGCCAGTTCGACGGGTCGGCCTCGTTGATGGAAGGCGAATGGTGCGCCCGGATGAACATGATGAACTGAACCGTGCCGGCGAGCAGAACAAGCGCCAGCATCAGGCCCACGTACTTCGGGCGCAGTCGTTTCTGCCGATTGAGCCAGTACAGGTATCCGCCATAGCCGACGACTAACAGCACGAACAGCGCCGGCGACTGCACCCAGCGCTCGATGAACGCCACCGTTGGTGAGGCGAGAAAGAGCACCGTGTCGTCCATTATCCGGTTGCCGGCCGCCACGTAGGCGACGACGAAGACGAGGAAGAACAGACCGAGGCCGTAGAACACCGACCGCGTATGGGTGGAGCGCTCCATTACCCTGATCCCGTACCAGGCCGCGCCGAGCATCAGTGGCACGGCGACGAACGTAGCGGCCGAGAACCCGAGTTCGGCCATCGAAAGTATCACCAGGTACGCGGCGAACAGCTCGAAGAGTCTGAGCTCCAGCACCGATTCGCGGTCCACAACGAGAGCGAATACCAGCACCGCGAATACAGTCATCATCGGCGTGAAATGGATGCCGGTCGAAAGGAAGAGCAGGAAGATCGCGGCCAGTATCAGCCGGTTATCGGCCGCCGCCTGTTTGATGCGGTCCTGCCAGACCAGGGCCATGTAGAGCACCGACAGGGCGACGACCACGCAGGGCCCGTACACCTCGGCCTCGACCGAGTTATCCCAGAATGAGAACGCGAAGGCACAAGCCAGTGCGCCGAACACGCCGGCCACGTGCGGCAGCCACTGGTCGTAGCGTCGCTCGGTACTGGCGTAGAGCGAGACGAGCTTGAGCACGAGCAGGTAGATGAGCCCGCAGGAGAAGGCGCCGAATAACACCGGTATCAGCGTCACCCGGAATGCTATCTCCCCTGCCACCGGGAGCATGGAGAAGATGCGGCCCAGGGTAACGAACAAGGGCGTGCCCGGCGGATGCGGTACGCCCATTATGTAGGAGGCGGCAATCAGCTCGCCGCAGTCCCAGAACGCGGCGGTCGGGGCCGCGCTGTGCAGGTACACGCCGGCCACGACCACGAACACCGCCGCGAAAACGAGCAGCCGCGTTCTCAGCTGGTTCATGGCTCAGAGCTCGGTTGCCAAAGCCTGCTGGATGTTGTACTTCAGTTGCGACGGGGTCAGTCCGGACAGAAGCGCCCCGCGGCTGGCGAAGCTGATCTTGCCGGTAGTTTCGGAGACAACCACGGCGATGGCATCGGTCACGGTGGCGATGCCCAACCCGGCCCGGTGTCGCATCCCCAGTGCGTTCTCGATATAGCGCTCCTCGCTCAACGGCAGCGTGCAGCCGGCCGCGACCACCTGGCCGCCGACAATAATGACCGCGCCGTCGTGCAGGGGTCCCGGCGGCGTGAATATCGAAACCAGCAACGGCGCCGACACCCGCGCCTCGACCCGGGTGCCGGTCTCGATGTACTCGCGCAGACCGATGTCGCGCTCGATGACAATCAGCGCACCGGTCCTGTGGTCCTTCATCTGCGCCGCGGCGTCGACGATCTCGTCGATAGCGGCAGCGTCGGCGCCGTGTTTGAGCAGGAACCGGAGCGGCCGGTAGCGACCGAACCGGGACAGGATATTCCTGATCTCGGGCTGAAAGATGATGACGAAAGCGACGATCCAGACCGTGGTGAGCGAGTTGACAATCAGCCCGAGTGCCTTGAAATCGAGCCAGCGGGCGATGAACGATACCGCCACGAGGAAAAAGAGCCCGTAGAGCATCCGAATGGCCCTGGTGCCTTTGAGGAAACGCAGGAAATAGTACGCCAGCAGGGCGACGATTAGGATGTCGACTGCGTCGACCCAGCGGAACCTGACAAACGAGAGCACCTAGCTTCTCAGCTCCACGGCATCGGCCAGCGCCAGCGCCTTAACTACCGGTTTGACGTCATGGACCCGCAAAACGTTCGCCCCATTTGCAGCGGCCAGGACGCACGCGGCAATCGTCCCTTCAACCCGCTTGCCCGGCGGCGCATCCGAGACCGCGCCGATGAATCGCTTGCGGGAAGGGCCGACCACGACCGGCGCGCCCAGAGACTGAAGCTCGGAAAGCCGCCGCAGAATCTCGAGGTTGTGCTCTACGGTCTTGCCGAACCCGATACCGGGGTCGACGAGCATCTGCGCCCGTTCGATTCCAGCCGCCGCTCCCCGCGCGCGCGCGGAAGCGAGGAAGCCCGTAACCTCGGCCATCAGGTCCGAATACTCGGGGTTCTGCTGCATGGTCCGGGGCCGGCCTTTCATGTGCATCAGTATACACGGGACTCCGGCGCGCGCTACAACCGCGGCCATGCGCCGGTCGGTGAAGGCCGAAACATCGTTCACGATGTCCGCACCCTCTTTGAGCGCCGCCTGCGCAACGGTGGCACTCGTAGTGTCAACCGACACCGGCGCTTTGACCCTCTTCTTCACGGCGTGCAGCACCGGGAGAAGGCGCGCCAGCTGCTGCTTTGCGGGAACCGGCCGGGAGCCGGGCCGGGTTGATTCCGCGCCAATGTCGACAAAGTCCGCGCCCTCTTCCGCCATCGCCACCGCCTGGTCGAGCGCGACAGCAGGGTCGAGGAACCGTCCGCCATCCGAAAACGAATCGGGCGTAACGTTCAAAATACCCATCACGTGCGTCCGCCTGCTCAGGTCGACCGTCCTTCGCCCCAGCCTGATGGCACGCACCGGCAACATCACCCTGCCGCTCAACTGGGCCAACTCCGGCGCCAGCCGCGACGCACACTCCGGCTGCCCGGCAAGCCGGTCAAGGAGCACGCGCAACTGCCTCGGGGTAACGAAGAGCACGGCGTCGGTATGCCTGACTCGGCCCGAGACAATCGCCCGGTTCACCGCGCAGTCCCCGCCGCAAGCCATCGCGGTCTGCTTCAGGATGTTCGCGCCCGCAGTCGACAGCCCTTCGAGCTTGACCGCCAGCACCCGGCTCTTGGCGCGGAATATCGACCAGCTCAGCGGGTCTGCGCCGACCCGCTCAAGCTCCTGCTCCAGGTCGGCCCGGTTGCTGATAGAGAGTAAACGCACGTCAACTTATAGGCTAACTATAGCTGGAAGTCAAGGATAGCGCACACGGCTGCTGTCAGCGGAAGCTACGCGTGCTGACTCTCGGAGTACGACAGATGGCAGTTACGTCAGCTCATACCATTGCTCTCGCACGTAGATACGCTCTGGAACCTCAAATCCGTCATAGATATCATCATCCCCCGCGTGCCGAGTCCGGCAATTCTGCATTCTGCAGTCTGCATTCTGCATTTTGACTTCGTTCCGGTCCTCAGACTGACCGCCCCCCGTATGCTGAAGTGCCACCCCCCTCCTCATCTACTACACCCTCTACCACAGCCTCTACCACAACCTCTGCCAGAACCTCTGGTACAACCTCTACCAGAGTCTCTACTACAACCTCTACCAGAACCTCTACCAGAGTCTCTGCTACAGCCTCTACCACAGCCTCTACTACGGCCTCTACCACAGTCTCTGCTAGAGCCTCTGCTACGGCCTCTGCCAGAACCTCTAGTACAGCCTCTACCAGAGTCTCTACCACAGCCTCTACCAGAACCTCTAGTACAACCTCTACCAGAGTCTCTGGTAGAACCTCTACTACGCTCTCTGCCAGAACCTCTGCCGGCACCTCTGCCCAAACCGGCGCACGGCGCGATTGCGCTGCTTGACTCCGGGCCTATTCGGTCTATCCTCACCCCTGATGAGTGCCGACGAAACCGGCAACGTCCTCTACTACGGGGACAACCTCGACATCCTTCGCCAGTACGTGGGAGACTAGACCCTGGCCAAAGACACGAGCCCGGCGCGGATGATACTGGAGTATCTGGAATCGCACGACAACCTGAACGCCAAAGAAGCGGCCGAGTTGTGCGGACTAGGAATAGACAACTACGCCCGCAGGATACTCCAAGAGTTGGAGCAGCGCGGGCTCGTGCGACGCGACATCAAGGCGCACAAAGGCGGCCAGCGTTTCACCAAAGGTCGCGAGTTCCCCCGCTGGCGCGAGTGGGAAGCCAACGGTTTCCAGACCGGCGTCCTCACCCACCGCCAATTCGAACTCCCCGGCCTCCTCAGACCCCTAATGCCGGGGCTGAAGTAAGCTGTGAGCCGCAGGCCGTCGACCCTCCCCAGCCGCTTGACGGAGACCGGAGATAGGGGAAGTGTCCCTCGTTTCTGGAGCTGGATTGGTCCGAAGGTGCCCCAAAGGGCTGTCGTCTGTCGAATAGCAGGCATGACGTGATGGTTGGCGCTCTTGTGAAGCTAGGAGGCTTGATGAAACGACACGCATCTTGGCTATTGTCTATTCTGGCCGGCACCTGCCTGCTGGCCACCGGAGCCAGCGCCACCAGCATCAATGGGAGCACTGTCGGTGCTCCGGGCTGCAGCGTGAAGGTCTACCGAAGGCCAACTGGGTCCATAGACACCTTGAGACGCCTTACGAATTCCTGGGGAAGATGGGTTGTCGCGACTGAAAACATGGAGCCTGACCCCGAGCCAGGTGAAACCCTTTATGTTCTGGGTGGCTGGAATTTAGGTGGAAAAGCAAGGACTTTCGAGGTTTTTCCCAACGACCCCTATTTAGATTTGCATCTTGACAGACATACTGCGTGCATCTTCAGGATTCGCGATTCGAGTCACGTCGATGCAGACCTGAACGCCATCTACTGGACTGAAGGATTTGCGCCCGAGACAGCATCAGTGGACACTGGGTTGTCTGTCTATTGGAAATACGCGGTTCATGTTGCTTTCGACACCCTGCAAGCGGTTCAGGGCGAGTCGGCGTGGATAAGGCTTGAGAAGGTGCTTCACACGCCGGTCGGGGACAGCGTCTTCTATATGACCTTCCCTTTCACAATCAGCAAGGAACGATTTGATGCCCAGATTGTCGCTTGGGATACGGTGTACTTCACGCGTGATAGCGTTGAGTTCCGGGCGCGCGATATCGGCGTGCAGTCGCTGAGCCTGCCGGACACGGCGGACAGCGGCAGCGTCGTTGTGCCGCAGGCGCTGCTTCGGAACCTCGGCGAGGTCGCGGTCAGCGACACGGTCGTGATGCGGGTTGCCCGGGCCGGGTACCTGTCGCGGCGGGGCTTTGACCTTGCGCCCGGCAGCCCCGGCTCGGTCGTTTTCGACGCCATGACGATGACAGCACGCGGCGCGAACGTCTTCGTCTGCAGTCTGCCGCCCGACAACAACACCGGCAACGACGTGATGGTCGAGACAGTCTTTGTCCGGGTCAGGGACGCGGCCGCAGCCGGGTTCGTGAGCCCGGAGGACGGCGACACGTTACCGCCGATGGTGCCGGTCCCTATCGGCGTGAGTGTCGGCAACGCGGGCAACGTGGCGCTGGAGACGGTCGCGGTCTCCTACCTGATATCCGCCGACTCGGCCGGCGCCGACACGGAGTACGCGGCCCTGGACACGCTCTACGACGTCGCGCCCGGGGCGCAGGGGTGGTGGTTCGCCGATGCGTGGAGCCCGCGGACCCTCGGCAGGATGTACCTGCGCTACACTGTCTCCACCCGCGAGGCCGGCGCGGACAACCCGGCGAACGACGTCCTGCGCGGGGTCTGCTTTGTTGACGACTCCACCGGGCTGGCCGGCGAAGCCGAGGCCCGGGTCCGGAAAGTCCTGCCGACGGTCCTGCGCGCGCCGCTCGACTTGAAGCGGGTCAAGGGAGAGCTGCGTGATGTGATGGGCCGGCGCGTGACCGGCGCGAAGCAGGGAGCGGGCATCTACTACCTTGTCCTTCCCGAGCGCACGCGCAAGCTGCTCCTGGTCCGCTGAAGCAAACAGCGTAGTCCGAACGCGGCCAGGCTCGCGCTATCCGAGGATACTAAAGTAACTCCGGGGACGCAATGAGAGACTTTCTCCGCCCATCCGACACTAGCTACTGACAAACCAGAGTGAGTATTGCCTACCCGGAAGCCGAACCGCTGGCACCCCTGCCTGCTGCCGGACGACTACATCCGCAAGATGAAGCAGGACCTCGCTGAGGTCGAGGTTCAGGTTGAGTCTCGGACCGTCTCCGAACCCGACCCCGACTTCTCCCCTCCGCCCGAAGACGAGTAGCTGCCCGACCTTCCGCCACGCCCGGCCCGGAACGCGAGCGGGGCGGGAGAACCCGCCCCGCATGGAAAGCGCTGAGAGCTACTTCAAGACCTGGGCAATGCGCTCCAAGGCCCAGTCGAGGTCGGACTTGGTGATGATGAGCGGCGGAGCAAGGCGGATGACCGTGCCGTGAGTCTCTTTGGCAAGGATGCCGAGTTCCATCAACTTCTCGCAGAAGCCGCGCGCCGGGCCGGACTCGGGCTTGATATCCACACCGATGAGCAGACCCTTGCCGCGAATCTCGCCGATGTGGCGCGAGTTGAGCTTCGCCAGTTCGGTCCGCAGGTACTCGCCCATCTTGTAGGAGTTCTCGGGCAGCTTCTCTTCGAGAATGACTTCGACCGCGGCCTTGCCGACGGCACAGGCGAGCGGGTTGCCGCCAAAGGTCGAGCCGTGGTTGCCCGGGGTGAAGACCGACATCAACTCCTTCGACGCCAGTGCCCCCGACACCGGGAAGCAGCCGCCGCCCAGCGCCTTGCCGACAATCAGCACGTCCG
>CAZAKP010000135.1:0-8229 GCA_964485845.1 uncultured bacterium
TTCTGCGAGAACTTCGTCTTCAACGCGGAGGAGAGCACGCGCATCCTTGAGGCGGGTAAACGGCATGGCCTCGTTCCGACTATCCATGCCGACGAGATTGGAGCGTCCGGTGGGGCAGAGGTCGCGGCGCGGGTCGGCGCGGTTTCAGCCAGCCACCTGCTGCAGCCGTCGGATGCCGGGCTTCTGGACATGGCCCGGACCGGAGTGGTCGCCGTGCTCCTGCCCGGCACCTGTTTCTTCCTGCGCGAGGCGCACAAGTCGCCGGTTGCGAAAATGCGCGAGCTGGGCATCGTGATGGCGCTGGCGAGCGATTTCAATCCCGGTTCCTGCCCGATGCTCGCCCAGCCGCTCACCGCCCAGTTCGGCTGCATCCACTACGGCCTGACAATCGAAGAGGCCCTGCGCGGCGTAACGGTCAATGCCGCGAAGGCGCTGCGGCTAGATTCGGAAATCGGGACGCTTGAGCCCGGCAAGGCCGCGGATGTCGTCGTGACCGACGTCCCCGACTACCGGCATATCGTCTATCGCCTGGGACACAACCCGGTCTGGATGACCATCGCCGGCGGGCGGATAGTCCACCGGCAGTTCTAGCGTTCGGTTTCTCCGCGCTTCTTCGCCGCCCGCTCCGCGTTCCGGCGGTCGATGTTGCGGCCGACCAGATAGCCGATAGTCGAGGCCTCGACCGCGATGCACATGCCGGTGAGCGCCATCGGCAGGACCGTGAGATATGACGGGTCGTTCTGCATCCAGCCCAGCAACTCGGTTCGGCCGTAATGGAGCGAACCCGCCAGCATGGCAAAGCCGGTCCCGAGCAGGAATCCGGGTATCGCGGCGCCCACTGCCAGACTCGTCCGCCACTCCCTGCCCTCATCCGCCGACGCCGGCATGACCGGTTGCGTCCGGTCGCGCCGGTCGCCGACGAGGTAGCCTCCGGCCGAGCCGAGTACGGTGAGGCCGCAGGCCGCCGACCAGAACAGCGGTTGATTGACCGAGTAGACCGGAACCACGACGTTCTGGTTCAGGCAGTTGGTGGTAGCGACGTAACGGTCAATCTTGATGCCTGCCCACGACCCGGCGCAGCCGCCGAGCGCCGAGCCGGCCGTCGCGCCGATCAGGGTCGAGTGGTAGCGGTTTTCGTTTGTAGTCGGCGGTCCGGCCGGGGCAACCGGCGCCGCCGCGGCCTTCTTCACCGGCTTGGGTGGCGGCGGCGGGGGCGGAGCGAGAGCTTCGGCGATGCTCCGGAACGGCTTGCTCTCAATTGACTGCCAGAACGACGCGAGGCTGCGCACGGCTGCCAGGTCGGTCTGCTGTTGCTGGGCGACGAACTCGCGGTAGTCGATTACGAAGCGCATCCTCTCCAACTGGCCGGGCTGGAGCCGATAGTAGACGGGGAACAGCGAGTCGCCATCGACCCGCGCGACCTTGGCGAAGTACTCCGGCCCGGGCGTCTCCAGAATCACGGCCCGCTGGAACCCGGGAGTGTTCGGGAAGAGACGAAAGCTGTCGCGTTCGGCCAGGTCAATCGTGTCGCCGACGGCGTTTCTCAAACGCACGACGGTCGTTTCCTGAGCCGCAACGGTTGCGGCCGCCACAACGAGCAACAGCATGAAACTCGATAATCTCATCTTGTTCCTCCAATTACGCTAGCGGCCAAGTTCCCGGCGTCGGGCCTCAGCCTCCTTTGCCTTCTGGCGGTCAAGTGTGCGGCCGATGTGGTAGCTGATGGTGATAACCTCAACCGAAACGCACAGGCCGGTCAGCACGGCCGGCAGGGCTGACCAGCCGTCCGGGTCGTTATCAATGTTGGAGTCCCAGTCGCGCTCGCGCCCGAATATCGTTCCTCTCACTACGGCGCCGGTGATAATTCCGAGCGCGATGGCCGGCAGGACGCCGATGCCGGCGCAGTTGGTGCGCCACTCGGTCCCTTCACCTTCAAGTTGGACCGGGGCGGGCTTGCGGTCCTCGGCAGCGCCGAACGCGTATCCCGCGACGCCGGCGGCTGCGGTTGCACCAATCGAGGCTCCGAGGATGCAGGGCAGGTCGACGTGATAAAGGGGCGGGACGTAAAACGCGCAGCACTCAGTTTCCTCGTAGTGTCCGGGTGTGACAAGCGAGTAGCCGGCGTATGCCCCGATGCAGCCGCCGGCGACCGAACCGAGCGTGGCGCCGGTTGCGGCGCACGTGAGACGATTGTCGCAGTTGGTCGCTGGTTGGGCCGGCACACTGCGGCGAGCTTCGACCGCGGGTTCGCCGGCCGTGCTCTCAAACGGATGTTCCTCAAGCTCTTTCCAGAAGGCCGCGAGCGCCTGTCCGGCGCCGGAGTCGGATTCGACCTGCGCGGCCACGAGGTCATGGTTGTCGATGAGATAACGGATTCTCTCCAACTGGCTCGGCGCGAGCCGGTAGAAGATGTGTCGTGACGAGTCTTTGCCGGTAAGCGCGACCTCGGCCCAGAGCTCGGGTTTCGGGAGTTCAAGGATAACAGCATGCTGGAAACAGGCCGTGTTCGGAAAGAGCTGGAAGCAGTCGCGTTCAGCCACGTCAATCGTATCGCCGACCGCTCCGCTCACTCGGATGATTGTCGGCTCCTGCGCCCGCGCCGGCCGGGCCGGCGCAAGAACCAGCAGAGTCAGCAGCACGAATCCAGTGCGGGGCATTCTTTCCACCATCAGCATCTTATGACCATGCTTTGGCAATGTCAACTGCGGAAAAAGGAGCCGCCCGCTGGCGCGGGCGGCTGGTCGAAGCTGAAGTAGCGGCCTAGCGCACGATTGCCACGCGCTGCGACACGGTTTCGTCGCCGGATGTGAGGCGCAGGCAGTAGACGCCCGCGGGCAGCGACGACGTGCGGAGGACGCAGGAGTTGGCGGCCGGCGATTGGCGATTGGCGATTGTCCGGACCAGCCGGCCCTGCACATCGTAGAGGCGGAGCGAGTAGGGAGACCGAAGCGGCGAAGCGAAACGGATGTTGAGTGAGTTGGTCGCCGGATTCGGGAAGGCCGCAAGCGTTATCCGCGACGGGTTGAGCGCAGCGCCCGCCGCTTCCCGGATGCCGACGTGCGCGTCGTACCAATCCTGGGCCCGCTGGCAGGCATCGAGGTAGGTCTCCGAGTCCGCGGCCGCCACAAACGCGAAGGCGACGCGGATGTCGCCGCTCACGGGCAGACTCAACGGGCCGGTCGAGACTGCAACCGACCAGTTGTAGGGATGGTCCGAGCACTGGCTGCCGAGCTGGCCGGTCATGATGCGGTACTTCATGTCCTCGCTCAGCCCGGAGTCGGGATAGACGTAGCGCTCGTGGTCGATGCACTCGAGCCTGGCCGCCGCCTCGTGAGTCAGGAGCTTTGTCCCGACCCACCGGTTCCGCGAAAGGGCGTTGCGCATGAAGGCGGTGGCCTGGCCGGCATCGGTGAAGGCAATGTCGTGCAGCCGGTCGGTGGCCACGACGTCGAAGTCGGCGAGGACGCCGGCATAGCCGCTGATTGCCTCGCTGCCGCCGTTGTGGACGTCGTACATCAGGATGACCCAGTCATTGTTGCCGGCATCATCGATTCCGAGCGCGTGCTGCTTGACCGTCAGGTTGTGGGAATTGGGATGGCCGCCGTCGTCAAACGCGGAAGTGATGTACTGGTCGGCGCTCCACAGCGGAGCCCGGGAGTAGACGCTGTCGTCGAGGCGCCAGTCGGCGTCGTACCCGTCGGTCAGGTTGTAGAAACGGTCGGCGACGTATTCCGGGCAACCGGCCAGGCAGAAACTGGCGATGTTGAGCGACGACGTGTCTGATTCCGGGAAACGGAATCCGCGGCCGGCACTGCCGGTCTGGCGGTCGAAGCCGATGGTCCCGCGGGCCGTGACGGTCAGCGCGACCTTGCCGGTGTCTACGTCGGCGCAGAGGCGTCCCGGGTACCCGAGCACCACCTCGAAGGTGAAGTCCCATTCCGACCCGCCCGAGGAAACCGCGGCGAGGAACTGCAGGCTTGAGCCGGGCCGGGCACCGGGGTCAGCCGCGATTGTGAGACTGGACGCCGTCGCGGTGTCGCCGGCCGCAATGGTGCCGTAGTCCGCGGTCGAATCGAGGACCGAGCCACTGCCGGTGAGCAGGCTCAGCACCACGCTTGCGTTATTCGCGGGGCCGGTGCCGGTATTGGCAACTGTCAGGAGAAGGTTCGCGGTCTCGCCCGGTTCGAGGATGCCGTTGGGGTTGGACTGGCCCGCGTCGTCAATCCGGTTCCGGCTGTAAGCGACGTACGGCTCGGGCGAGCCGTTCCGCACCACCACGGTCCTGGTCCCGGCCAGTTTATTGTGGAAGGTGGCCGAGAGTTCGAGCTCGCCGGACGTGGCCGGGTGTATCGTCAGGGTGGCATGGCCGGAACCGTCGGTCTGGCCGGTGACGAAGACCTCGTCGCCCTTCCAGGCGGTAACCAGCGCGCCGGCGAACGGCGGGGTAACCGTCACCGCAAGGTCCTGCCCGCCGGTCGCAATCGTATCCGCGGCCGCAACACTAAGCTGTCCCGGCGCCTCGGTCCAGATGTCGACTGCCGGGTCGCCGAACAGGTTGAACTCGGTCACGCACCAGCGCCAGAGCGCGTCGTACTGGGCCGCGCCGGCGTACTCCTCGCGCGACCGATTGTGGGCCGTACCGATGACGTACTCCTGCGAATCGAAGACGTGGTCGTAGAACCGCACGCAGAGCTTCTCGGACGGGCCCATCGACGGCGGCGTGCCCCAGCCGTAGCGCGAGTTCATCATCGCGCCGATGCAGCCGGCCGAGTCGCAGTTGAGAGCGGCCTCGGCGCAGCAGTCCTCGGCCTCGAAGTCGCCGGGGTCGCAGGCAAGCGAGGTCATGATGCTGTAGCGACGGTAGTTGTGCTGGGACGCGGCGTTGCCGTTCAGGTAGATGGGCGAGCCGCTCTGGTCATAGACTCCGGCCGAGTTACCGTGGCCGGCCGGGTCGAAGAACGCGAAGCCGTGGTCGAACGAATCCTGCACCACGCCGGCGCCGGGCGAGTTCTCCAGCTTCACATGGGTCCAGCCGGACGGTGTCAGGTTGGCGATGGAGTCGTTCACGAACTTCCCGTGGTAGCCGATGTCCTGCCAGAGCCAGCCGGAAGGGAGCAGGGTGCGCTTGATGTAGTCGGTCGCCGGGTTTCCCTCGTAGGTCATCACCTTGGCGATGAAGTTCTGCACCTGCAGGGCATTCTCCACCGAGGCGCGGCCGACGATGACGTCGGCGTACAGGTCGACCGAGTCGTCCATCTCGCCGAACAGGTCGTTCTGATTCGAGTCCCACGAATAGTCGAGGTCGCCGAAATAGAGGTCGGACGGGATATCGCCGACTGTCCCCGACATGTCGAGGTGTATGCGGCGGCACGGCACCTGCTTGATGTCCCCGGCCAGCAGTACGTACGACAGGCCGCGGTGCTGGAAACAGTCAATGATGAGATTCCGGGTCTTCTCCTGCAGGTCGCGGCCCTCATAGTTCCGGCCAATCCATTCCTCGGTGCGGACCTCGGTGCGCAGGCCGCGGCCCGTCCGGTAGGCGACGAACGGCGCGAACTCGGGAGCGAGGGCGTCGTTGGTGATGATGAGGTAGTCGATTTGGGGCAGGCCGGGCAATGATGCCAGCGGCGAGAACTGCTCCAAGTCCTCGGGGTTGCTGACGAGCGAGCGCAGCCCGACCAGCGCGCGCTCCCGCTGCGCCTTGGTCAGTGTCCGTGCTCTGTCCACTCCGTCCACAAAGTCCACCTTGACCTGCAGCTTCGCGTTGAGCGACAGCAGCCCTGACTGCGGCCGGAGCGAGAACGGCGACACCCTGACCGTGACGACCCGGAAACCGGCAGCCGAGCCGGCATGATAGCCGAGCAGCGTGTTGGCCGGGAAAACGGCGTTGGACGAATAGACGCGTGCGTCGGGTCCGACCCAGGCGGGCTCGGACTGCGACAGGGGATAGGCCGGCTGGGAAGGAACGACGTTGTACCTGCCCAGTTCGGTCGCGGAAAGCGGGCTGACGGAAACCCCGGTCACCCGCGCGCCGGCGGGAATGACGAGCGTTACCGCGACTTCGGGCAGAGCAGGCCTGCCCGGGTCAGGGGAAACGGCGCCCTGCGGCAGCTCGACCACATCATACCCATTGTGCGTCGAGAGCCGGACCGACGCCGGGCTGGTGTTCAATGTATAGGTTACGGAACCGGCCAGCAAGAGGGCCGGCACAAAAGCGAGAAGAACCAGAGCTCTCTTCAAGAAGCCTCCAAAGACGGTTGTTGCCAGGTCAATAGTGTTCTATATACACCCCTGCCCGGTGCAAGAACAGCCGTCGCGACCTCCGGTATTCGTCTCGGCCGCACTCCTCGTGTTGCTGTGTCTTAGTGGTAAGACTCCGCCTCGTCCATTTTGCAGCTTGACCTTTGCACTTATGCCCCGCGGCCCTCTGCCCGCGCGAGGGCTTAAGCAGCTAGGCTGTCTTGTGCGGGTGCGCCGGCGAGTCCATCTCGGCCAGGAGCCGATGGGCCTGGTAGAAGAGTACGGAACCGGTCATGTTCAGATGGCCGAAGAGATAGGTCATCGGATTCAGGCCGTGCACCCTGACCGGCGCGGCGGTGCGCGGAGCCTGCGGGTCGTATTCGCCGACCATCGTCTCATACGCGGCGACGGTCTGGTCCACGACCTGGTTCCAGTCCATGTGCGCGACGCGTTCCCTTGCCTGCCGGCTGAGCTGGTCGTACTCGGACTGGGGCAGGTTGCACACCTGCTCGACTGAGCGCGCGAACTCCTCGGGCGCGGCGTCGCGGGGCAGACAGCGGCCGACCCGCTCATCAACCAGTTCGTCGATTGTCTCGTTGCCGAGGCCGATGACCGGCCGGCCCGAGGCGAGTGCCTCAATCACGGTCAGGGACTGGACCTCGAGTCGCGAGGCCGAAACGAACGCGTGGCAGCGTGCCAGGCAGGCGGGGATGGCGGATTGGTCCTGCTGGCCGAGAAACTCGACGTTCAATCCATGCGCGGATGCGTAGCTGCGGAGCTCGCGCTCGTAGTCCGGGACCAGGGCCTTGCCGACCAAGAGCAGCCGATAACTGGCGGGCAGATGCTCGAGCGCCTTCAACAGGAAGAGCTGGTTCTTCCGCTCCGAAAGAAAGCCGATGAAGCAGAGGTTGCGTTCACCACGAGCCATGTCGGCGACCGGGCAGGAACGGAACCGGGCAAGGTCTCGCCCGTTCGGTATGCGGAAAACCCGCGCCCATACCCGGTAGCCGCGCAGCCCGTCAACCACCGAATCATTGATGGCGATGATGCCGTCGCAGTCCCGCAGGAAGCGGCTGACGTACGAGCGCACCGCTGGCCGGACCAGCCACCTGGCCCTGAAGACGGAACGGTCGCCCGCCCCGAATTCGAGAATCCGGTCGGGCAACCAGTGCAGTGTCGTGACGAACGGTATTCGACGCCTGAGGGCGTAATACTGGGCGACGGCTCCGAGCATCACCGGGTCGTGGCTATGGACGATGTCGGGTCGGAACTCGTCGAGCCACGCGGCAACCTGGTCGTACGTTGCATGATGGAGAGCCGGGTAGTAGACCTGGTCGGGTCCGGCGCTGGCAACGGTCAGCACCCTCATCCCGCTGTTCCTTGTCGTCAGCTCGGTTCGCTCGCCGGGGCAGAGCAGCAGGACCTCGCCGCGCCCGCTCAACTGCTGCGCCAGCTCGTGGGCCACCGTTCCGACCCCGCCGCCGAAGCTCTCCGGGAACATCGTGGCGACGACGACCCGCCTGGCAGTTCGGTTCGAGCTAATCTCCCGGTCCATTTCCGCGTTTCTACGGCCAGAACGTGGCCGAGGCGATAATGATCACGGCAACGACCACGAGGATTATGAGGCAGCCGGTCTTGTTGTCGGGTAGCTGGTCCACCCAGTTCCAGTCCATGGTATCCATGCGGACGCCGCCGGCCTGGCCGGCAGTCAGGCTGACCGGAAGCTCGCGCTGCCCCGGCGCGTCTGTCCGGGCGACGTCGATTCCGGCCCGGTAATCGGCCTCATCGGTGGCCAAATGTGAGGAAGACGGCCGGGTGACCGGCGCTGAGCATCCGGCAAGCAGAACGGCCGCAAACAGAAACCGTACAAGCATGGCAGAATCCTTCGCCGACAATATAGCTTCCTGCCCGCCCCAGTCAACCCCTTACTACCTCCCCGAATCCGATATTGAACCACAGAGCACACAGAGATTTGGAGGGTACCGGTCC
>CAZAKP010000136.1:0-1489 GCA_964485845.1 uncultured bacterium
TTGCCACGCCGGTCGGGCTCACCATCCTCGTCGTCAATATCCCGCTGTTCCTCATCGGCATCAGGACGTTTGGCCGGGCTTACGGCGTCAAGTCCATCATCGGCATCGCGGTCTCGTCGCTGCTGATTGATGGCTTCACCTATATCTTCCATATCGGGTCTGCAACCGACAATCCGATTCTCGCCTGCATCTTCGGCGGCATCATGCTCGGGGCCGGCCTGGGCCTTGTCTTCCGCGGCGGCGGCTCGACCGGCGGCTCGGACATCGTCGGGATGGTGCTCAACCGCTACACCAACTTCTCAACCGGCACTGCCATTCTGGTCGTGGATTTCGTAGTCATCAGCGCCGCCGGACTCTGCTTCGGCCAGTTCGAGACGGCGCTCTACGGCTACCTTAACCTCTACCTCCAGACCCGGGCAATCGACCTGGTGCTGGAAGGTCTGAGCTACACGCGCGCCCTGTTCATCATCTCCGATTCCGCCCAGGCCATCGCCGAATCGATTACCTCTCGAATGAACCGCGGCGCAACGGTTTTGAATGCAACCGGCGCCTACAGCCAGGAAAAGAAGGACATGGTCTTCTCGGTGATGGCCAAACGCGAGATATCGCGGGCGCGGGAGATAGTCCGTGAGACCGACCCGCATGCTTTCGTCATCATTACCGACGTCTACGAAGTCCTCGGCGAGGGATTCAAACCCCGGACCTGACCCATGCGAGTCGGACTGTTCCAGTTCGCCCCACGACATGGCGATGTCAGAGCGAACCTTGACCGCATCGCCCACGCGCTGTCCGGTCTAGAGGCCGACCTCATCGTGCTGCCGGAGCTCTGCACGACCGGCTACATGTTCGCATCAAGGACAGAGCTATCTCGAATGGCCGAGCCCGTGCCTTCCGGCCCGACCTGCGAGACCATGGCCGCGCTCAGCCGGGACCGGAAAGCGGCCATCGTCTGGGGCATGGCCCGGTCAGCCGGCGAGCATATCTTCAACTCCGCGGTCATGGTCACGCCGCAGGGCCAGTTCTATGTCTATCATAAGGCCCATCTCTTCGTCGATGAGAAGGACCTCTTCGACCGTGGCGACTCACCTTTTCCCGTCTTCGACCTCCCCTTCGACAATCGTCATTCGAGTTTCGAGCTTCGAGCTTCTGCCAAAGTCGGCATGCTGGTATGTTTTGATCACTTCTTCCCCGAGGCCGCCCGCTCCCTCGCCTTGCGCGGCGCCCAGATTATCTGCCACCCCTCCAACCTTGTCCTCGAGTACGCCCACACGAACTCGATTACCCGCGCCGTCGAGAACCGCGTCTTCTGGGTGCTTGCCAACCGCACCGGCTCGGAAACCCTCGGCGAAAAGAAGCTCACCTTCAACGGCCGCAGCCAGTTGGTCGCTCCGGACGGGAGGCTGCTTGCCTGCGCCGGCCCGGAAACGGAAGAACTGCTCATCGTCGACATCGACCCGGCCGAGGCCCTGGACAAGAAGGTCACGCCCAA
>CAZAKP010000136.1:1589-8200 GCA_964485845.1 uncultured bacterium
GCTAAGTCATTCCCGCGCCGCCTCTTCCTCACTTCTGACTTCTAGCTTCTAGCCTCTGATTTCTGACTTCGTCCGGGCGTAGTCACCATTCCCCGGACCATAGGGGGAACTCCTGCCCCTTATGCGGTCCTCGCTCCTCTACCCGGAACAGCCACCGCTTCGGCCCAGAGTACGATGCACGCTCCTGGCCTCGTTCCTTCCCCTTGACCGGGCCTCGCGCCAGCACCCATTCATCCCGCCGCAACGGCGCCTACTCATGACGCTGCAGCCGCGCCCTGAACTGCACCCGGCCCTTGCGCCGGTGCAGCCACCGTTCCTCCTGTCGCAATGACCCTCGCACCTGCGCCTGTTCCCGGCTCTGCAACAACGTCCGCTACGGCCGCCGCAACGGCCCGCGCTCCGTCCTCTGCTCTGGGACAACCAACAGCACCCGTTCCGGCCCCTGCCGGACATGCGCGCCCGCGGCTAAGTCGCCCTCAAAGCGCGTGCCTTGGCTTGACTTCGTCAGAACGGCTGGCTACAGTGATACAGAGGAACGAATAATGAACCCGCTGCTTGAACGAATCTCCGTCGACCCCAACATCTGCTTCGGCAAGCCCTGCATCCGCGGCCACCGCATCTGGGTGTCTCTCATCCTGGACATGCTTGCCGGCGGCATGAGCATTCCGGAGATTCTGAAGGAATACCCGACCCTTGAGGAACTCGACATCCGTGCCGCGATCGCCTACGGCGCCGAGATGTCCAGAGACCGGTACGTGCCCGTCGGGGCGCCCTCCGGCCAGTGAAGTTCAAACTCGACGAGAATTTCGGGACCCGCACACAACATCTCTTCCGGGCCGCCGGACACGACGTGTCCACGGTCGGCAGCCAGGAACTCTGCGGCAGTCCCGACCCACGGTTATTCGAGGTCTGCGGCCGGGAAGGTCGCTGCCTCGTCACCCTGGACATTGACTTCGGCGACGTGACCCGCTTCCCTCCGGACCGTAGTGCCGGGGTTGTGGTGCTGCGCCTGCCGAGAAACCCCACTCTTCCTGTTCTCGAATCGCTGGTTGGTACCTTTCTTCGAGCGCTCGGGGACAGACCACTCGCCGGGCGTCTCTGGATGGTCGAACCCGGCCGCATTCGCGTCCACCAGACCGAAGCCGAGATCAACCTGCCGGAGTAGGCCCGCAGCCGGCGCGAGTCCTAGCGCTAGCCGCTCTCGCACTGCCCGTGTCTTCAAGCGAAGGGCGGGCTTGCGCCCGCCCCACTGGTCACCGGTTCTGCTTTCTATCTCTACCTTAACCTCAACCTCAGCCTCTTCTGCCTACCTCGCCACCACGACCTTGGTCATTGTCGATTGCCGATTGCCGAGTGTCGAATGCACGAAGTAGACCCCGGGCGCAAGTCGCGACACATCGTTCGCTCCGGCGCGCAGGCCCAGCACCTTCCGCCCACTGACGTCCAGCAGTTCTGCCCCGTATGCTGCATTCTGTCTACCGTCTAGGGCGCCGAGCATCAGCACTCCGCGGACGATGGTAGCTCGGGCGTTCATAGTTACGCGCTCATCGTTCATCGTTTCCTCGATCCCATACACCCAGTCGCTGCGGTCAAAGTACGCCCCGCGTACGACGGGACTCGTATCCGCGAGGTACGCGACCCCGTACACGCCCTGTGCCAGGCAGACGATTCCGGGGCGGCTGCCAGATGGTGCGTTCTCAGCAATCGAGACCGGGTCGCTCCATGGCCCGCTGTCTACACGCTCGCAGAACAGCAGTTCAGGGGCCGTGGAAAGACGCCTGTACACGGCCGCAAAGGTGTGGCCGCCCTTCATCGTCACAGCGGGCGCGTCGGCGGCGACTCCTGAGTCGCTCAGTGTGCTCAAGGCCCACGTGTCTCCGCCATCGAAGCTGCCGGCGCAACGGACCCGGTGGGGTGAAGACGTCTCATCTTCGTACAAGCAGATGACGGTATCCAGATATGCCGCGATACTAGTCGGCGAGCCCGTCCCGGCCGGCTGAGCCAACCGCTGCCCGTCTTCGTCGTAGACCCGCATGGTGTCGCTCGTATCGCAGTACGAGATGAAGACCATTGTCCTGTCCGACCACCCGTCGTCAGTCGCATCCAGGCCGTTGCGGGCGCCCGAGGTGATTCCGGTTGCCTGTCTGGTCCACGATACCGCGTTCGCGTCATCGGAACTGACCGTCACGCTGCCGTCAGATATGAGGGAGACAACGTACAGCCGGACATTGTTCGGGTTGGAGACAATTGACACTTCTCTCATCGTGTCGCCCGCGTCCAGCGTGCACGGTGCGACCCAGTAGCCGCCGATGCCGAAGGTATCACCCTTGCCGTTGCTGCACAAGAGCCGCCGCAACCTGACCTGTTGTGCGTTCTCTTCGGGCGAGTTGTAGACGACATAGAGGTGGTTGCCGAGCACCGCCGCGTCAAGCGACGTCGGTGCGCTGCCGGACCACGTGAATGTCTCCGACCAGGTTGCTCCGCTGTCGGTCGACATGCAGACCGAGAAGTGCGGAGGGATGGCGCGGCGCAGAGCGACGAAGAGGTTGGCGCTCGAAGGATCAAAGTCGAAGGAAACCTCCAGGAGTGAATCTCGGCTGCCGATACGGACATCCCTGCCCCAGAGACTGGTCTCCAGCGTCGGCACCGGCCTGCGCCAGGAGTTGCCGACGGCCACGTGCCCGACGCGCACCTCAAGTCTCCCAAGCTGTGCCAGGGCCTCGTCATACTCGCCACCGTTCCAGAGTTGCTCGACTTCATGGCCCAGCAAGACAGCCTCGTTGTCGGAACTCTCGAACTCCACCGAGATGCTTGAGTTCTTACGCGCGGCCGGGCTCATCTGTTCAAGCGCCATCCGGGCCGGAGTCGGTGCCGCGCGGGGCTGGCTCGTTTCGATTGATGGCTGCGCGCCCGCCATCGAGAGCAAAGAACCAAGCATGAATAGTGCCGACGCTACCCTCATCGCACCTCCTCTGTACGTGTCACCCCGACCGAAGTGGAGGGGTCTCTGCCGCGAGATTCCTCCAATCGTCGGACTCCGTCGGAATGACATCAGCCGTTACCTCGCGATCACAACCTTCCGGACTGCTTGTGCTTGGGCTTGTGCTTGCGCTTCTCGCACGAAGTACACGCCCGGCGCCAGACCGGACACGTCATTCACGCCAGACTTGAGGTCCAGCACCTTCCGCCCCGCCGCATCCAGCAGACTTGGCCTTGGGACACGATCCGAAACGTCGGACGTTTCGGTCATGTCCCGCGGCAGCATCAGCACGCTTCGGACGACCGTGGCCAGCGACCTGGTGCCCGGGGGTTGAGGCCGCTCCTGCTCGGCAAAGCCGGAAGACCAGTCGCTCCGGTCAAAGTATGCGCCGCGCACAACCGGGCTGGTATCGGACAGGTACGCGAGCCCCCAGCCCGGAACTACCTGTTTCACTCCCGGCCGGCTCCGGTATGGCGCGTTGTCAGCAGGTGAGCCTATGTAGAACCAAGGTCCGCTGTCTGTGCGCCACCAGAACCGCAACTCGGGTATTGAACTCTCCTGACGGAACACGGCCAAGAACATTAGGCCATAGGTCGTCGACACCGCGGGCGCCTCCGCAGCGATGCTGGTGTCACCAAGCGTACCTGTGGTCCACGTATCGCCACCGTCGTTGCTGACCGCATAGCGAACCGCTTGGGGTGAGGTCGTGCCATCTTCGTAGGCGCAGATGATATTGCCGCTGTATGCCGAGATGCTGGTTAGTGCGCTCGGCCCGCAGGCAGGCGCGAAGGCGAGCAGACCGTGGCCGGAGCCGAAGGTCCTCACGTAACAGATACGCAGGGTGTCGGTCGCGTCGAGATAGGACAACCACACGCAATAAGTCCCTGCCAGATCATAGGTGCCATTGAGGCCTCTGCTCGCGCCCGAGGTGATTCCCGTCTCCAACCTGGTCCATGCCACCGCCGCCCCGTCACTCTGGGTGAGCAACACGCCGCCGTCAGATACGAGGGTGGAGATGAACAGCCAGGAACTCCCGCTGGAGACGAGCGCTGCTTCCTTTGCGGTATCCCCAACATCGAGCGTGCAGGGGACGACCCACATGGAACCGGTGCTGAATTCCGTGGCCGATCCGTCACGACTCTGGAACCGCCGCAGCCGGACGTGCCGGGTGTTCTCGCCGGGAGCGTAGTACGCGACAAAGAAGTCGCCGAGATTTGCCGCACCGAGGCAGGTAACCGGGCTCCCGACCCAGGTAAAGGTTTCCGCCCAGCTAGCACCACTGTCGGCCGACATGCAGACCGAGTAGTACGTGGGACCGTGCTCGTGGCGGAGGGCGACGAAGAGGTGGCCTTGGTTAATACTCCGGTCTAAGGCGAGTTCAAGAAGCGAGTCTCGGTTGCCGATGCGGACGTCATGCCCCCACAGCGCGGTCTCAACCGTGGGCACCGGCCTACGCCAGGAGTTGCCGATGGCCACGTGCCCGACGCGGGCCTCCAAGTTGCCGAGTTCTACCAGCGCCTCATCATACCGGCCACCGTTCCAGAGCCGCTCGACTTCATGCCCAAGCGCGACTGCCTCACTGCTGGAGCTCTCGAACTCGACCGATATGCTCGAGTTCTTCCGCTCTACCTGGCTCATCTGTTCAAGCGCCATGCGGACCGGAGTCGGTGCCCCGCGGGGTTGGCTCGCTTCGATTGATGACTGCGCGCCAGTTATCAGTACCAGGCAGCCAAGGACGAGAAGCGCCAGTCTCATCTTGCCTCCCTACCTGGTAACAACTACCTTCGTGACTGCTTGTGCTTGAGCTTGCGCTTGTGCTTCTCGCACGAAGTAGACGCCCGGGGCCAGCGCCCGCACATCATTCGCACCGGGGTGCAGGTCGAGCACGTTACGCCCGGTGATATCGAGTAGCGAAGGCTTGGGACACGATCCCAAATGCCCGACATTTGGGTCATGTCCCGCGCCGGTCATGTCCCGCGGCAGCACCAGCACGCTTCGGACGACTGTGGCTGGCGTTGTGCCAGCGACTTGCGGCCGCCGCTGCTCGGCAACGCCGTACGCGACACCTCCGTCAAAATAAGCCCCGCGCACGACCGGACTCGTATCCGACAGGTACCCGACACCGTATACCTGATAGTGCCAGACCGGGTAATCGGCCAGTAGCATGATGACCGGACGACCCGAGGACGGCTCATTGTCAGCAATCGAAACCGGTGGGTCCCAAGGCCCGCTGTCGGTGCAGTGGCAGAACCGCAGCTCAGGAGTTGGCGAATTGTGGCGGAACACGGCCGCGAACCCGGCCCTGTAGGCTGCAACTGCGGGCGCGTCCGCGGCGACCTCAGTGTCGCTAAGTGCACCCGTGGTCCACGTATTGCCGGTGTCGTAGCTGAGCGCGTAGCCGACCCGCCTGGGTGAGAAAGCTCCGTCTTCGTAGACGCAAATGGCTTTGTCATGCAATGCTTCGATGCAAGTTAGCTCGCTCGGCCCGCAGAAGAGCGCGAAACGCTGAGCGAGGCCACTCGATTCCCAGCTAACGATGCGCAGGGTGTCGGCCACATCCAGATAGGATAGTAGCAGGGCCCCCCCCCGATGGACCCTTCGCCTCTCCGGATCCAGACGCCGTCGAGGCCCCTGCTCGCGCCCGTGTCGATACCGGTCGACAACTCGACCCAGGACGCGTCGTCCAGATTGTCCCAACTGAGCCGCAGGCTGCCGTCAGATACGATGGTGGCAATGTACAGGTAGTCCACACCCTTGGAGGTAAGCGAGACCTCCCGGGCTGTGTCACCGACACCCAGGGTGCAGGCGGCGACCCACATGGCACCGGTGCCGAATTCGTTGACCGAACCATCACTAATCAGGAACCGCCGCAGTCGCACGTGTCGGGCATCCTGTCCCGGAGAGTAGTACGCAACATAGAAGAAGTCAGTCAATAGCACCGCCGCATCAAGGTACGTGACCTGGCTCCCGAACCAGGTGAACGTCTCTACCCAGGTGGCGCCCCGGTCGGGCGACCTGAGGACCGAGTAGCTTTCGGGCCCGTGACTGTGGCGAAGGGCCGCAAAGAGGTGGTACTGATAATCGTTGTCGATGACCAGACCCCGGAGAGAATCCCGGTTGCCGATGCGAACGTCGGTACCCCAGAGATTGGTCTCGTTCGTCGGTATCGGCGTACGCCAGGAGTTGCCGATTGCCACGTGCCCGACGCGGGTCTCCAAGTTGCCGAGTTGCGCCAGCGCCTCATCATGCTGGCCAACGTTCCAGAGCCGCTCGACTTCATGGCCAAGCGCGACTGCCTCACTACTGGAGCTTTCGAACTCCACCGATATGCACGAGTTCTTCCGCTCGGCCGGGCTCATCTGCTCCAGCGCGACGTGTGCCGCGCTCGCGGCCGCCTGTGCTCCGCTGGCCTCTTCACACCACTGCGCGCCCGCTGTCGCCAGCAAACAGCCAAGGACGAGAAGCGCTAGTCTCATCTTGCCTCCCTACCTGGTAACAACTACCTTCGTGACTGCTTGTGCTTGAGCTTGTGCTTGTGCCTCTCGCACGAAGTAAACGCCCGGCGCCAGCGCCCGGACGTCATTCGCGCCCGACTTCAGGCGCATCGCCTCTCTTCCGCTGACGTCCAACA
>CAZAKP010000137.1:0-8139 GCA_964485845.1 uncultured bacterium
AACCGCGGCACGTACAACATCGGCGATACGGTTCCAATCCGCTGGGTTACACACACGCCTCCTCGCTGCGACTCGCTGTCGCTGTTCCTCCGGCGCGATTCATTGTGGAACCTGGATACCATTGCGACCGGGATTCCGGGAACCGATACCCTCTATCGCTGGGTCGTGCCGGAAGGCGTCCCCGATACAGGCCGTATCGTCGTGATGGCCTACGGGCAGGTCGGCGGGGACATGACCCAATCGTCCTCGATTGGGATCGTGTCCCAAGCCGGCTCACGCGCGATGTCCCGGGCCGCCTGGCAGTTCGATATCTCCGACAGCGTCATCACGTTCATCAGCGGCGGCGTAGCCGAGGGAACTTACAACGTGCCGCTGCACTGGGCGCTCTCAATCAGCCCGAACCCAGCACGCGGAGCGTTTACGGTGAGGTACGAAGTGCCGGGTGCAACGGGACACGATCCCAATTCCTCGACGGAATTGGGTCATGTCCCTGTTTCCCTCGGCATCTACGACGCGGGAGGCAGGCTGGTGCGTTCGCTGTCTGAAGGCGCTGTAGCTCCGGGCCGGTACGAGGTCCGCATCCCCTCGGGCGTGCTACCTGTCGGCGTCTACTTCGTCCGGTTGGAGCCGTGGGTCGTCAGCCGTCAGCCGTTAGCCGTCACCAAGGTCGTTGTGACAAGATAGGAGGATGAGATGAAGCGCTCTGTGCTGCTTGCGGTTGGCTATCTGCTGACTGCGGGATTCGCTCAGTGGCTAGAGACCACTATTCCGGTGTCACTCAATCCGTGCGGTCTGGCCTACAATACGACCGATAACCGGGTCTATTGCGCCAATCAGACCAGCGACAACATCAAGGTAATCGCGGGCGATACGAACGCCGTCATCGCTACGATTCCGGTAGTCAACTACCCTGTCGGTCTCGACCCTCGGGCCATAGTCTACAATCCGACCAGCAACCGGGTCTATTGCGCTCATCCCGGGAACGACACCGTCACGGTCATCAACGCATCAGACAACACGGTCAGAGCCACAATTCCGGTCGGAGATAATCCGGTCGGCCTGACCTGGGATTCGGCCGGCAACAAGGTCTACTGCGCGAATCAGAACAGCAACAGCGTCACGGTAATCGACGGGGTCGGCGATACCGTCATCAAGACAATACCGGTCGGGGCTGCTCCGCTCGGGCCAATCTGGAATCCGGCCAACGACAGGGTCTACTGCCCTAACAAGAACAGCGACAACGTCACGGTGATTGACGGTGCGGCCGACACGGTCATCACTACCATCGCAGTAGGAGACGGACCGTACGTTCTGGTTCACAATCCGACGGGCAACAAGGTCTACTGCGCAAACCAGACCGGCGGCAGCATCTCGGTAATCGATGCGACCGCGGATACGGTCGTGAGCACGCTCACGGTTGGAAGCGGGCCCTATGCTCTCGCGTACAACCCCAACGACAACAAGGTCTACTGCGCCAACTCCTCGAGCAGCAACGTCACGGTCATTGACGGTGCGGCCGACACTGTCATGGCTACGGTCGAGGTCGGAAGTGCGCCGCTGGCTCTGGTCTACGACTCAGTCTACTACAAGCTCTACTGCGCGAACTACCAGGGCAACAGCGTCACGGTAATCAACGGTCCCTCAAACACCGTTATCACGACCATAGACGTCGGCAGTCGTCCCTTTGCTCTCGCCCTGAATCCGGTTCAGCACCGTACCTATGCGGCGAACTTCAACGGCGGTGCAGTTTCGGTTATCCGGGATTCGTCCGTGACCGGGACTGCGGAGAGCACAAGGCCCAAAGCCACACGCTTGAGATCGGTGCCGACCGTCGTCCGCGGGGTGCTGAATTTGCCGGTAGACAGCAGACAGCATTCAGCATACAGGGCGGAATTGCTGGATGCGGCGGGACGGAAGGTGATGGACCTGCTGCCCGGCGCGAATGACGTGCGGCATCTGGCGCCGGGCGTGTACTTCGTCAGACGACCGGAGACCGAGGACGGGAGACTGGTTGCCGGCATCCGCAAGGTCGTGCTGACGCGGTAGCGAGCCGGCCGAAGGGTTCCCCAAACAATCGACTGAACAGCCTGCCGGATAGCTCTCCGAATGGTTCGGGACACTGTCTGCCTCGCTGCTCGGGAGACTGCTCAGCGGGCCGTTTTCCGAGCGATTCCCCGGACACTCTGAGAAGCAGCTCGCGGAACTGCGGTCTCCGCAGCTCGCCGAGCAGCTCGCCGAGCTCCTCTCCAGATGGCCTTCCGAGTAGCTGACCGGATTGCGGTCCGGGTAGTTCTTCAGACTCATCTCCGGATAGCCTTCGGAGCAACCTTCCGAACTGCTTTCCGGGCAGTTCGGAGAACGACTCACAGAATAGCCTGGGGGACGGGGTAGGGGAGATTCACGAATGACCAATAACTAATTGCCAGCGACCGATTTAGGACACGTGACAGCCGGGATGGGATGGGACACATAGGAAACTGGGGTAGTACGCCGGCCTCGCCAGCGAGGAGTAGGGGAGGATCAGAATCCGGGAGGTTGTGATCATTCGTGATTCGGTTCGCGTGGTGACTCGCAAAGGGAAGCCCGAGATACCTACTGCAGGCGCGGTGGAACAGCAGCGCCGGGACGCAGAATGCGTCCCGGCGGAATCAGCCAGAGGTCGGGCGTCTTACGCCAGTGTACGGGCCGAGCCCGTTCCGAGAAGAGCCGTCAGCGGACTAGCGCAGCTTCTTCTTATGGCGCATCGCCTTGATGCGCTTCTTGTACTTGTGGCGCCGTATCTTAGACAGCTTGCGCTTTCGACCACAAGGCATCTATTGGCCTCCCTTCATGAGACTTGCTTTGAGGAGCCGCGAGGCTTTGAAGACGGGCACCCGCCGCGGCGGGATGTTCACCGGTTCCTTGGTCTTGGGATTGCGGGCGACTTTGGGTTTGCGAAGCTTGGTGGACATCACGCCGAAGCCTCTGATTTCGATGCGGTTTCCCTCAAGCAGCATCTTGCACATCTCGTCGATGAACATCTGGACGAGTCTGCCCACGTCACGTTTGGTTATGCTGGGGTGGACCTGGCGGGAGATGGTCTCGACCAGGTCGGCCTTGGTTACGGTCATATGTGCCCTCCTCTAGCCACAGGTACTGCAACTGTGCGAACTACAGCTACTGCAAGACTTTGACGATGATGAGACCTTCTTCTCGGCTCCCGCGACAGCGAACGCCGAGAAGCAGCGAGTGAGCTTTCCCGCCCCGCATTTGGGGCAGGCGACCTCTTCCTCGTCACGCTTGCTCAGTACGAGTTCCTCGAATTCGTGGTTGCAGATGTCGCAACGGAATTCACGAATCGGCATAAGCGATTATAGGATAGTGACTTCTGACTGTCAAGGGCGGGATTTTAGCTAAGTCAAAGGCTGGCAGGGAGTTGGAATCGATGGGGATTGGGTCAGAGCGGTGTTTTGTCGGCCAGGGCGGCCCGACATTGCGGCGGAAAGCAGTGCCAGTCCCTTCACTCGTAGCGGAGGGCCTGGATCGGGTTGAGGCGTGCGGCGCGCGATGCCGGGTAGATGCCGAAGAAAATGCCGACCCCGGCCGAGAAGCCGACACCGACGAGAATAGTCCAGAGCGGAGCGGCTGCCTTCAGATGTGCAGTTAGCTCAACCACTTTGGCGATTCCGAGGCCGAGCGCGACGCCGATGGCGCCGCCGACAAGCGAGAGCATCACCGCCTCCAAGAGGAACTGCCAGAGCACGTCCTGGTTGGTCGCGCCCAGCGCTTTGCGGAGCCCGATTTCACGTGTACGTTCGGCAACGGCCACAAGCATGATGTTCATGATGCCGATGCCGCCGACGAGGAGCGAAATCGCCGCGACCGCGATCATGACGAGATACGCTACGCGCGTGATATTTCGATAGATATCGCGGATAGTATCCTGAGTGCTGATGCCGAAGTCGTCGGGCTTGTCGTAGCCGAGCTTGTGCCGGCGCCGCATGAGTTCGCGGACCTCGTCGATGGCCCGGTCCAGCGGCACGCCTTTCTTGGGCATCGCCCCGACCGATATGCTGTACATGATCTCGCCGATGCCGCGGCCGGGAGCAAAGTCCTTTTCAAATGTGGTAATCGGTACGATGATGACGGCGTCCTGGCTCTGGCCGAGGAAGCTGCCTTTGCGGGCGAGCACGCCGATGATGACGTAGCTCTTGCCGTCGAGCACCAGCCTTTTACCCAGCGGAGTCTCGTAAGGGAACAGGTTGTCGACGATGTAACCGCCGACAACGCAGACCGAATGGCGGCGCAGGCTGTCATCGGAGTTGATGAAACGGCCGGTCTCGACCTGGTAGTTGCTGACCTCGGCCAGCGCCGGAGTCGAGCCGCTCAGCTCAACCTGGGTCACCTTGTTGCTCCGCCAGGTTATCTTGCTGATGGAGCGGCCTCGTGAGGGCGCGACCTTGGCGATAGACGGCAACTGGCTGATGGCCATGGCATCGTCCATGGTCAGGTTGGGACGCTTGTTGATTTCGTCCCAGTCGAGCCGGCCCATGCCGAAGGCGAACTTCTGGATGAAAATGGTGTTGGAGCCGAGCGAGGATATCTGCTTCTCAACCTCGTAGTTCATCCCCTGGATGAGCGAAACGATGGCGATGACCGTCATCACGCCGATGATGATGCCGAGAGCGGTCAGGAACGAGCGCATCCGGTGGGTGCGGAAGGTTTCGAGCGAGAGGCGGAGAAGCTCTACTAAGCGCATAAGGGGAATTCCGAATTCCTAATTGCTAATGACCAACTAATGCGGAAAGCACCAATTCCCGAGTACAGGCGGCCAGACAATAGCGCAGGCCCTTGGGCATTGGAGCTTGGGGCCTGATTAGTGATTAGAAATTGGCAATTAGTCATTCTTCTAGGACACTACTTTTCCGTCCGCCAGGTGGATGATGCGGCGGGCGTGGTTGGCCACCACCTGGTCGTGGGTCACGAGGATAATGGTGTTCCCTTTCTCGGCCAGGGAACCGAAGATACGCATTATTTCGACCCCGGTCCTGGAGTCGAGATTGCCGGTCGGCTCGTCGGCGAGTACGACCGACGGCCGGTTGGCGAACGCGCGGGCGATTGCCACGCGCTGCATCTCACCGCCGGAGAGTTCGTTGGGGTTGTGCCTCATCCGGTCTTTGAGGCCGACCATCTCCAGCAGTTCGGCGGCACGTTGCTGACGTTCATGCACCGGGATACCGGCATAGAGCATCGGGAGCTGGACGTTGGCCTGGGCCGAGAGTCGCGGCAGCAGGTTGAACGACTGGAAGACGAAGCCGATTTCGCGGTTGCGCAGGTGGGCCAGTTCGATGTCGTCAAGCGTCGATATATCGCGGTTGTTGAACCAGTAATGACCCGACGTTGGCGTGTCGAGGCAGCCGAGCAGGTGCATAAGGGTGGATTTGCCCGAGCCGGATGGGCCCATCAGGGCAACGTATTCGCCTTTGTCAATTTCGAGGGAGACGCCGTCGAGCGCAAGGACTTCCACCGTGCCCGTCAGATAGGTCTTGCTGATGTTGTCGGTGCGAATCAGCATGGGAGGAAAGTATGAAGTCTCAAGGACAAATGACAAAGCAACGAGGAAAGGATGAAGTGCCGAAGCTGCGCGCGTCTGCCTTCGATACTTCGGACTTGCTTAGTCCTTATCAATTTGTCCTTTGTACTTGCCCGACGGCTAGTCGGCAATGCTGTCTTTTGCCGGCCTGGCGGTCACCCGGTCGCCGTCTTCGAGTTTGGAGAGCGCCTTGTACGGGCCGGTGACGATTTCGTCGTCCGGCTTGAGCCCGTCGGTGACCTGCATCTCGGTCTCGCTCGTCTTGCCGGTCCGAATCGGCGTCAGCACCACTTTGCCGTTCTTGACCAGGAAAACGGTTTCAGTCTCTTTGCCCTTGACGTCGCGGCGGCCCGAGGCCTGCACCGGGATGACGAGCACACTGTCGAGCTTGGCGGTGGTTATCTCGGCGCGGACGTTCATGCCCGGGCGCAGCGCCGGCGCAGTGCTGTCCAGGGTTACTTCTACCTCGAAGGTCGTGGTCTGCTGAGTGGCGCTGAGAACGTTCTCGGTCGGCATGTAGGCGATGTTGCTGACGTGGCCGGCAAACGACGTGTCGGGCAGAGCGTCGACGAAGATCTCAGCCGGCTGGCCCAGCTCGACCGAGACGACGTCGGCTTCGTCGACGTCGATGAGCGCCTGCATCCGCGACATGTCGGCGAGCACCATCAGTACGGTGCCGGAGTAGTTCATCGTCCCGATCATCACCGCTTCGCCTTCCTCGATATTCAGTTGAGCCACGGTCCCGGATATGGGCGCGCGGATGACGGTCTTGTCGTACTGGTCGGCCGCCTCGTCGTACTGGGCCCTGGCCATTTCATAGGCAGCACGGGCGGCTTCGTAGTCCTGCGCCGCCACCAGTTTTGCGGCATTAAGGCTCTCGACGCGGGCATAGCTCAACTGGGCCTGCTCAAGCCGCGACTTGGCGAGGAGCATGTTGGCCTCGTAGCTGCGGCGGTCGAGCACGAGCAGGGTGTCACCGGCGTTCACCCACTCGCCCTCCTTGGCCGGCAACCGGTCGACCACGCCCATCACCTGGGCCTGCAAGCTTACCTGGGCCTTGGCGCGCAGCGCGCCGGTTGCCGACACTTTAGAGAGAATCGAGCCGTACTTCACCTTCTGCGTTTCGACCTCGGTGCCGCCGGCGGACTTGTTCTTGAGGTTTGCCACGACGATGAGGCCGACTACGACCACGGCCGCGATGACAATCAGGACTGTGCGCGTGCGCCTCTTCATGCGATTCCTTTCTAGCGGGTCTGCGGCCGCGTGCGGCCGAGCAGGTAGCTGATCTGCGCGGCCTGGACATAGGTGTCGGTCAGTGCCGTAATGTAGGTCGCGTTGGCCTGTTCGAGCGCGGTCTCAACGCTGAAGAAGTCGATGAGCGAGATCGCGCCCAGCCGCTGCTGCTCGGTTGCCAGGCGGTACAGCTCCTGGTTCAAGTCGAGGTTGGCTTTGGCATACTCGTAGCGCTGCCGCGCCTCGCTGTAGCCGAGGACGGCGGTTGTGGCGGCGGCGCGGAGCTGGTACCGGGCAGACAGAGCAGCGGCCCGGGCCTGGCGCGAACCGTTAACGGCGCTGGCAATGTTGAGAGCAAATGCTTTGAGGTCGAGCAGCGGGAAGGAGAGCCCGATCCCGGTTGTTACGACGTCCTTGTCGGTCCAGGCCTTGATGCTCTTCGGCATCTGCGGGTCGGCCAGCGACGAATTGGGGTACTGCGAACGCCAGAATACCGAAACCGAGGGCAGAATCTCGCCGACCGTCCCGATGGTATTGATGGTAGCGATGGTGTTTGCGTTCCGGGCCAGCCTTGCGGACGGGTTCTGGGCCTCGATTTCCGCCACCAGTTTGTCGGGGTCATCGACCACAAGTGAGGCAGGCTCGGCCATCGCCTCGGTCGGTCTGATGGTGACGTTGTCGCTGATGCCGGCGGTTGCGAGGAACGAGGCGTTGGCGGTAGCCAGGCCATTGTCCGCCTGGAGCAGGGATATCTTTGCCTGGGACTGAGCGACTTCGGAGCGCATGACGTCGATTCTTGATGCCGCGCCCAACCGGAGCTTCTCCTGGTTCAGCCGCAGGTTGTCATTCGCTCGGTCGAGCGTCGATGCGGCCGCGTCGCGCAGCAGGCGGGATCCGAGCAGATTGAGGTAGCTCTGGGTTACGTCATAGATGAGCTTCGCCTCTTTGTCACGGGCATCATAGCGATAGTAGGCGGCGTTGACGAACGATGTCGCCGCCCCGGCGAAGACCTGCGGGTCGAACACGACCTGGCTGAGGGTAAACGACCCGGTCCAGCCTTTGCTGGTGGTATCGCCCAAAGGGGTGCTGGTCGTGGATTTGCCGTATTGGAGCGAGCCGTTGGCAGCGGGCAGGAGGGCGTTGATGCCCTGGCCGACCCGGATGCCGCTCGTGACCTTCGACACCGATGCCTGGGTTGCGGCCGGGCTGTGTTTCAGCGCGACGTCGATAGCCTGACTGAGCGACAGCTCGAGCGTATCAGGAGCGGCGCTGACGAGTGACAGCAAAAGTAGCAGCATGGTCTACCTCCCGACCGCGCGCATCCCGAGCAGCGA
>CAZAKP010000138.1:0-7997 GCA_964485845.1 uncultured bacterium
TCGGCGATACTTCTCGACGTACTTCGCGGGATACTTCGCGACACGCAGCGCCGCGGGGAATGAATGACCGAGACCGGACCTCGGCGGTCAGTTCAATGTCAGGTCATTAGAGTGGCTCGACTCCTCGATGCCTGACCAGGCGCCCCGGAGGTTGGGATTGAAGACTAGAGATTGAAGATGGAGTATTGTTTCGGGGCGGGCCGGCTAGCCCGGCAGACCTTTGAGCACCTGGAGCAGGTTCCGTTTGTACTGCCGCAGGGCGGCGCGGCCCTTTTTCGTGGCCCGGAGCAGGGTGCGGGGAATGCGGTCCACGAACTCTTTGGTTACTTCGACGTAGCCCGCTTCTTCCAGCCGGGTCATGTGCGAGGAGAGGTTGCCGCCGGTCAGGCCGGTCTGGTTCTGGACGAAGAGGAAGTCGGCGCTCTCGACCGAGGCGAGCAGCCCGAGAATGGCCAGGCGTGCGGGTTCGTGGATGACCCGGTCGATTTCGGCCAGGGGCTGCAGGTCCTGGTTCTCGGGTTCAGGGGTGGGCATAGGTCGTCTCCGGCCGGGGATGGCGGCGCAGAAAGAGGAAGAAGCAGACCGCACCGGTGACAAGCATGGCGAGACCGGGCAGGCCGAGCAACATCAGCAATCCGTAGTCGGTGTTGCGGACCGTGGCTGATGCCAGGGCCGCGACCGCAATCACGGCCGCGTGGACGTAGAACCGGACGAGCCCGGTCCGGCGGCCCATCAAGGCAATCGTGCCCGCTGCGGCCAGCCCGAGCGCGCGAAACAGCCAGGGAAAGAACGACGCGGGCGGCCGGATGCCGCGGCCGGCGTAGATGGCCGTCGCGACCACTCCGCCAACCAGCAGCAGGTTGAGTGCCGCCATCATCATGATGGCCGGGCTGGCAGAGCGAGCCCGGGCGTAGCCGATGCGCGGATAGACGAACCGTTTTCGGAGCCCGCGCAAGAGCAGCATGATCATGATCGGGGCGAGCGTCGCCCAGGCCGCCGTATGCGAGCCGGCCAGGCGGGAGAGCCCGACGTACAGCGCGGCAGAAGACAGGCCGAGGCCGACGCCGACGTCGACGAGCCCGTCTTCGTTCAGGGTCCGGTAGGCGCGGCGCTGGACGTCCAGCACCGGCTCCCGGTCGATTGTATCAGTTGTTGACATTGGGTACCTCCGGAGAGGGCTTCGGGTAATGTTTCAGGAATCGGGACAGGCAGACGATTCCGGTGGCCACGACGATGGCCGGGCCGGCAAGCATGGGCCAGCCGCGACCGAGGAGCTCGAGCGCGAAGAACGACGCCCCGAGGATGAAGGCGTGGAGATAGAGCCGGGCGAATCCCCAGAATGCCGCCGTCAGCGACAGCAGGGCCCAGACTATCACCCCGACCGCCAGCGCGGGCACGAACGGTCCCCAGCCCGGACGCGGGTGCATGATGCCGGTGAGCGGGACAAGCGCCAGCGTGAGGGCCACGCCGACCGTCGGGACGAGAAACGCCTTCAGCCGCCGCCGCTCGGCCCGGGGCCCGAACCTGACCCAGCCGAGCCGCGGGACGGTGATGCGCCGTTTGCCGACGCGGATGAGGACGATGCTGAGGGTGAACGCCGCCGCGAACGGCACATACGTCCACGCGGGGTCGAGGTCGAGGGTCATGGCCAGGCCGATGCCGAGGAACATGATGCCGAGCGCCACGTCCCAGAGCCCGTCCTGGAACACGCTGCGCCAGGCCCGGCGCTCAAGGTCGCTTGTGTCAGCGGGCACGGGACGCCTCCGAGGAGACGACTACCATGGGGCCTCCTTCTCTACTTGGCATACTAGTTTGCAGTACAAAGTAATTTATAGTAGCAACCCCCGGTCCGGTTGTCAAGCGAAAGGTTGCGGGCAGCAGTGACCGGTCCGGGAGCGCCTCTTGCCCCAATCCGCTCCGCGCGGAGAAAGCCGGCGGTGACGTTCCAGCGGGCGATGTCGGATGTGAGGTCCCAAGCCGGGAGGCGCAGACGGCTGAGAAGCCGGCGGCTGGAAGTCGGAGTCAAAGCGGTATGAAAGAAAGCGGGATGAGATGAATGCCGGCAGTCTCCGGGCTGTCGGTGCTCGGGCGAGTGGTGAGCCGGGCGATTGGATGGCGGCGAATGAAGGGTGAGAAGAGCAGTCCGGAGTCGCGCCGCCGGTGGGAGCTGAAGGACCCGAAGAACTACATCTTCGGCAGTTCGGCCGCGATTATCACCGATGTCAGCCTGATCGTTGGTCTGGGTTCGGCCCAGGCCGGCAAGGGGCCGATTCTCGCCGGGCTTCTGACCATCGCCGTCGCCGACAACATATCCGACTCGCTCGGGATTCACATGTACAAGGAGAGCGAAGGCTACGGGCAGCGGCTGTCGCTAGGCTCGACCGTCCTCAACTTTTTCTCCCGGCTGCTGATTTCGTTCACGTTCATCGCGATGGTCATTGCGCTGCCAATGGCCCAGGCGCTCTACGTCGGGCTGGTCTGGGGGCTTGTGCTCATCGGTTTCATCAGCTACGTCATCAGCCGCAGCAACAAGCAGAACCCGATCCGGGAAGTAGCGATTCACATCGTCACCGCGGTCGTCGTGATCGTGCTGAGTCGATTCCTGGGACAGGAAATCGCGAAGCTTTTCCGGGCCGGCTGAATCCAGCCGGCCGCGGTTTGACCGCCGGGCCTCATCGTACTACAATTTCCATCAGGCTGTGCACTACCCGGCAATCGAGGTGCGGCCGAGGCGGCGCCAGTCCTGACCAAAACCAGCTTTAAGGAGGCATGGTGAAACGTCTATTCTTGCTTGCGTTGCTCGTGCCGGCGCTCCTGCTCGCGACGCAGCGCGTGATGGTTGTCGAGGAATTGACCCGGGCTCAAGGCTGACCGTACTGCCCCGGCGCGGCCCGTGGGGTCTGCGAACTAGCGGCAGCGGCATTCGACTCAGTCGTCTGCATTGCCTATCACTCCGGCGACGGTTACGCCAATACGGCGGCGGCGGCGCGGTTCTCGTACTACGGCGTCGGCGGCACGCCGTATGTCCACCTGGACGGCGATTCCGAAATTGTCGGCGGGCTGACCAATGGCACGATGTACCCGGTCTACCGCGAGTACTTCGATACCCGTAAGACCGTGCCGAGCCCGCTCCGAATCGAACTGACGTGCACCTACGATTCGGCGTCGCGGCAGGGCGACCTCGGCGTCAAGCGCGTGAATGAAACCGGAGCCGCGGTCGACGGTCAGTTGCAGGTTGCGCTCTGCGAGAGTCACATCTATTACGTCTGGTATGGACTCGACAGCCTGCATCACGTTGAGCGCAACATGCTCCCCGACGCCGGCGGCGAAGCGGTGACGGTCCCGGCCGGCGACTCGATAACGAAGGCCCGCAGTTTCAACGTGGACGCGGCATGGGTCGCACGCAACTGCTACCTCGTCGTGTTCGTGCAGGACAACTCCAGCAAGACTATCTACCAGGGGGCGAGCATCGGCGTGTACCAGGTGCCGGCACTCGAGTACCGCGCCTACGAGAGCGCGTTCGCGGAGCCGGGAGCCGACGTCAACCTGACGGTCGCGCTGACCAACCGCGGGTCGGGAACCGCGGACTCGGTGAGCGCGGTGCTCTCGACGTCGGACCCGGACATCGACGTCACGACCCCGAACGCGTCGTTCGGCGCGATTGAACTGGGGCAGGACGTCCTGTCGCAGACGCCGTTCGTCATCCACGTGGACAGCGCGCATGCGGACAACAGCCTGGTGACGATGAACCTTGCGGTCAGCGGCGCGAACGGCTACACCAATACGGTAAGCTTCCCGATGCTCGTCACAACCAACCGCGGGTTCTCGGACGACGCCGAGCGCGGCGCGAACGGCTGGACCCATTCGGGCCGGGGCGACGTCTGGCACCAGACAACCCATCGGAGCCAGTCACCATCCAATAGCTGGTATTCCGGGGTCGAAGGCTCCTGGCAGTACACCAATGAAAATGACGCCCGGCTGGTGACGCCCTACTTTGTATCGGGAGATTCGGCCCGGCTTTCGTTCGACCACTGGTACAACGTCGAGCAGGGCTACGACTACTGCATGCCGGAGGTAAACAACGGCTCGCAGTTCTGGGTTCCGCTCGCGAGCTACACCGGGGCGAGCTCGGACTGGGAACATGTGCAGCTTCCGCTCGCCGACTGGTCGGGCCAGACCATCAGGGTCGGGTTCCGGTTCCTCACCGACGCCAACACGACGGCCGAGGGCTGGTACATCGACAACTTCCTGTTCGAGCCCTACTCCTCGGGGGTGTCCGAACCACGGCCGGGAACGGAACTGCTGACCGCCAGGCTTGAGGTGAAGAGCCCGGCGTTCGGCAGGACGAGCATCGCCTACGTGGTCCCGGCCGGGCGCAATGCGCGGCTGGCCGTGTTTGACGTAAACGGCAGACGGGTTGCCGAGATAGCAGGCCGCCTGACTGGGGCCGGCCGCGCCACCTGGAACCTTAACGGCGTCGAGGCCGGTGCATACTTCGTCCGTCTGTCGGACGAGAGGACGAGCAAGGTCGCAAAGGTCGTAGTGGCCAGGTAACCGGACCGCTCAATGACAGCAAGAGGCGGGCTCTGCCCGCCTCTTGTTATCCAGCGCCGCCGCTTCAGCTGCGATCGCTTACCGGCGCTCCGGTGTTGGCTCCGGCGGCAGCTTCTCGAGTTCGGCCTTCAACTGCCTCGCCACCGGTTCGTCCGGGGAGCGCTTGAGCCACTCTTCGACGAACGCGTCGGCGACATCCCTCCTGCCGCCGCGCACCATCCAGGTAACCGCCTGCTTCCAGGCCGCGGCGGCGTCACTCTTGCGGGCAAGCGAGTCGTCGCGCTGGGCCGAAAGCACGTAGAGGTTTGCGTAGTTGACGGCGAGAGGCGCAAATGACCGGGTCAAGGGCGACATGTTCTGCGGCCAGGCGGGCAGTCGCTTCGGCCAGCCGAGCCGGTAGTTTTTCGTCAGGTTCTCGGTAAGACGGTCGTAGTCTACCAGCGCCGGCGGTTTCGTGTCGGTGATGCGGGAGACCAGTCCTTCACGCACCATCCGGTCGGCATACTGGTCGCTGATGATGTTCCTGAGGGTCACCGCGAAGTAGACCGGACGACCGGCCCCGGCCGCGTTCGCGATGATGTTGGCGACCACCTGTTCCGACACAAACTCCACGTGGTGCTCGCCCTTCTTCGGCAGCAGGGAGTCAATCTCTTTGTTGGTGAAGGAAACCGGCAGGCCGAGGGAGTCCTTCATCATTTTCACGACCGCCGGGACATTAAGGAGCGGCACGTTGGCGACGATCACGTCCGGCCGCATCCGGTCGCGGGAGTTTTGCAGTACCCAGGGCGGGTTGGTGGCGTTGTCGCCCTGGGTGAGGAGGATGGCGTTCGGCGCGAGGCCGACCAGCAGGTTGTAGCCGAAATCGAGCACCGGCTGAGGGTAGTAGTGTTTCCGCCCGAGTTCGGACGCCTGGTGCCGCGCGTCGGACAGCCGTCCCTGGGCCATGTAGCAGGACCAGAGCTGAAGATTGGCATGCGCGTTGAACGGATGGTTCGAGGCGGCGGCCTGCTGGTCGTAGCGCTCCGACTCGGCGTAGCGCGCCGAATCGCTAACCCCCGGCAGCACCGCCAGCATCCCCGTCCGCAATGGTTGATTGAGGTCGGCGTAGTCCAGGAGCACGCCGACCGCCTCCGAGTCGAGCTGCAGCGCCTGGCGCGCCTCGACCAGGGCCGAGTCCATGCGGGCGGTATAGCGGTACGCCATGCTCAGCCCGAGGTGGGCTTCGGCGCTTTGCGGGTAGCGTACGGCCAGGTCCTGGTACTTTGCCAGCGCCGAGTCGTACATCGCCGAATAGAGGAAATCGTACGCAGTGGCCAGCCCGGCCTCGGCGCCGGCGTCGGCGGTCGGCCGGGTGAAACCCCAGCGCTGCCAGGCCGGGCCGGCGCGGCGGCTGCCGCAGCCGATACTGCCGGCGACCAGGAACAAGCTGAAGAGGGCGGTTATTGTCGTTCTCATCGTGCCTCCGTTAGTTCGGTAAGAGCGTATTGCCGGACCGGTTGATGTCAATCGGCGTGATAACATATTGACGCACAGCAGCGGCAGAAAGCGTTCAGTTGCCCGGGGCGGGCTACCGGCCGGTTGCCGGCGGCAGCGCGTTGAGCGAGTCGATGTAGGCCTGGGTCAGTCCGGTCGAGTCGGTGACCATCTGGACCGCGCGCTGGACCATGAACATGTCGGTGCTGTTTGAGACGTCCTTGTTCTTCACGATGCCGACAATCTGCTGCAGTTCGACGTTATCGGTTATCGGCCCGAGGTCGAAGGTGTCGCCCGAGTCGGGGATGTTCCGGTACTTGTTACAGCAGAATGTGCCGACGAGCGTCTTCGTTGTGGTCGTGGCTGCGGCGACCGGCTGGTCTCTGAGAAAGAGCAGATGCTGGGTCTGATTGTTGCGCCGCACGAGCAGCAGCCCGGCGGGTAGCACGTCGTTCTCGGTGTTCGAGGTGCGCGAGACCGCCCGGAACGCAATCGTCATCGGGCCCATGTCGCTCAGGTCCGGGTCGCCGGTTATCGACAGGACGTTGATGTTCGAGTTGAGCGTGAACGGGGTGCCGGTCGGCTCGAACTCGTTGGTCGTCAGCACGTCGCAGGCCAGAAACACGAGGGCGAACGCCAGCGCTCCCCTGAGCAGCAGGCGCAGATGGCACGTATGTAGCATATAGGACTTATAGGTCATCTTGCCCGCGTTGTCAAGTGGAAGCGCGGTCCGGACGCAGGAGCGGCTTCAGGGCCCGGAGTCGGCGGAGCAGGTCCGGCCGGTCGAGTTGCTCGAGGGCGCGCCGGGCGTAGGCGTAGTTGCCGGGCTCGTGGAGTTGGAGCAGGCTGCGCTGGAGATGGATCTCTTTCGCGTCGCGCGGGACATAGACCGGTTCGCCGGTCAGCGGGTCCCGGCCGGTATGCCAGGCAGCGGCCGCCGCGGTCATCGGCAACGGCGTGAACTGCTGCACCTGGCGGATGAACAGGCGCTCGGTGCGCACGAGGAACTCGGCGAGCTCGAGCGCATCGTCGATGGTCGAGCCCGGATGGCCGGAGATGAAGTACGGTATCAGATACTGCCTGCGGCCGAGGCGGCGGTTGGTCTCGGCAAAGCGACGGCGAAATGCCAGGTACGATGAGTGGGGAGGCTTGCGCATGGCGGCGAGAACGCGGCCGGAGACGTGCTCCGGCGCGACGCGAAGCTGGCCCGAGACGTAGTAACGGCAGAGCTGTCCAAGATAATCGATGCCCGGAATGTCGTCCAGCAGGTCAAAGCGGAACCCGGTGCCGACCGATACGTTCTTCACGCCGGGCAAGGTTCGAACCGCGTCGAGCACGGCCAGTTCGTCCCTCGGCGCCAGCCGCAGGTTCGGGCAGCGCTGCGGCCACGTACACTCGCGGTCGGTGCAGACGCGACCGGTTTCCATCTTTGCACAGGTCGATGCGTACATGTTCGCGGTCGGTCCGCCGACGTCGGTGATGTGTCCCTTGAAGCCTTCGAGCCGGGTAATCCGCGCCGCCTCGGCGAGGATTGACTTCCGGCTCCGCCACTGGATGATGCGGCCCTGATGAGCGGCAAGCGAGCAGAATGTGCAGGAACCGAGGCAGCCGCGGTGCGACGTTATCGAGAACCGGACCGTCTCGAGCGCAGGTATCTTGTCGCCATAGTCGGGATGCGGCAGGCGCGTATAGGGCAGGTCGAAGACGTGATCCAGCTCGGCCCGGGACATCGGCGCGGGCGGAGGATAGTGAACTACCCAGCGGTCGGCGTGCGGCTGCGCTACGACCCGGCCGGAAGGATTGTCGGCCTCGCGATGCCACCGGCGGAAGGCCGCGCTGAACGCATCCTGGTCGGCGCTGACCTGCTCGTACGAGGGCAGTGTGACTGCGCCGGCGGGCGGCTCCCTGCGGTTGACGCAACTGCCGCGGATGCCATCGAGAAGGGACGGTTCGAGGGGCAGGGGGTGAGG
>CAZAKP010000139.1:0-2295 GCA_964485845.1 uncultured bacterium
GCCCGTCGTCGGCTTGACATCGAGTGCGGGGGCGGTAGCATGAGCCGTTCACCGGCTGCGGGCTTTGGCAGCCGTGAGCGGCATCCGCCGGTCGGCCCGAAGGCGGGGTTGCCTGTCTTGCCGGCCGCGGTGGCGAAATACCAGGCAGTACGAAGGAGGTTGTGTGATTAAGGCAGTGTGTAAGGCAGCGACCGTTGTTGTGCTGTTGTTCGCGGCCGTCAGCGTGGCGGCGACATCCGAGGAGTCGGCCATCGAGAAGGCGAAGGCCGCGGCATGCCCGGCTTCTTTCGATGCGGCCGGAGCCGTTGGCCGGCTCGACGCAAGCGGCGGTCCGGACGACTACGGCTATATCTTCAAGGATGAGACCGACAGCGGCGGCCCGACCTACAACTGGATCGACACCGCCGGCGCAGCCATCGTCGACATAGCGGGCGACGATACTTTCACCACGGTCGCGCTGCCCTTCAACTTCTCGTTCTACGGTACGGACTTTAGCTACTGCTATCCTTCCACCAACGGCCAGATGGGTCTTTCAAGCGGCATCAGGGCTTACTCTAATTCCGCGCTGCCGACGATCAATCTTCCGGCCAATCACCTTTGCCCTTACTGGGACGACTTGTACGTGGACACCAGTTCCAAGGTCGTCTACAAAACCGTGGGCACTGAGCCGAACCGGCAGTTCGTCGTTATCTGGGACTCGGTCCGCACGCTCAGCAGCAGCTATCGTCTCGTATTCGAAGCCATACTGAGCGAGTCCGACAACAGCATCATCTATCAGTACCGGTACCTGGACTCGAACGCGCTGGGCCAGTCGGCCACAATCGGCGAGCAGCAGGCCCAGAGCGGCAACCGTTATCTAGAGTATTCGTACAACACGGCTTCACTGGCAAACGGCCGCGCCATCAAGTTGTGGCGGCCGGAGATGACGGCCGACGTCGGCACTCACCGGATTGTCACGCCCAATGGTCTTTACCTGATGGACACGATTCAGCCCGCGGCCGTCATCAGGAACTATGGTACCGCGGCCCAGTCCAACTTTGGCGTCAGGCTCACCATCGGCACCGGCTACTCGAGCACGGTGAACGTACCCGGCCCGCTCGCACCCGGAGATACCGCCGTCGTGAACACGTTCGCGCCGTGGGTCCCGACCGATATGGGGCAGTATGCGGTGACGTGCTCGACCCGGCTGGACGGTGACCTGTTCGAGAAGAACGACAAGGCGACTGCAACCACGATGATTGCGAGCCTGGTCGAACACTTTGAGCCGACGAACGGCGGCTATGTGCCGTTCCCGGTCACCGGCCACTGGGCGTGGCGCGCACCGGCGTATCCCCGGCCGGCCTCGCCGTCGTCGCCCAACGTGTGGACCATCCCGGACTCCGGCGCCTACCAGACCTACGAAAGCAGCTACGTGGCATCGTGCAAGTACGTCGCCACCACGGACTCTCCGCAGGTCATGTTCGACCACTGGTTGTACGTCGAGCCCAACTACGACGGCGGCAACGTGGCCTACTCAACCAACAACGGTTCGACCTGGACCGTCCTCTACCCGGACGGCACCCGGCCCTACGACTCGCTTCGTTCCGGGCAGTGGGGCTACACCGCCACGATCCCGTGGGAACTGGCCATATTCCGCGTCCCGGTACTGGAGGACAGCGGGTTCAAGCTGCGCTGGAAGTTCATGACCGACCTTTCGGTGCAGTACCAGGGCGGCTGGATGATTGACGACTTTGCCGGCATCGGCATCGCAAGACTCGCAGCCGACGTCGGCGTCGTGCAGATTGTCGCGCCGCTCGACACGGTCGAGGTCGGTGACTCGGTCGTTCCCGAGGCCGTGGTCCAGAACTTCGGCAGCGCCGAACAAGCATTCGTCGTCCGGTTGTCAATCGGCGACGGCTATGAGGATGAGGACTCGCTGACGCTCGCACCCGGCCTGGCCGACACTGTCCGGTTCGAAAACTGGTCCGCGGAATCGCTCGGGACCTTCAGCGTCACCTGTTCGACCGAGCTGGCCGGCGACCTGGACCCGGTAAACAATGCGGTCCACAAGTCGGTTGTGGTCGTGCCCTTCGTTGCTGTTGCCGAACCGCCCAATCTACCCGGTGCCTTCTCGCTGGACAATGCCCTGCCGAACCCGTTCACCGGCAGCACGACTATCCGTTTCGGCATCGCGCACGCGGGGCATGCAAACGTGAGCATCTACTCCGCTGCCGGCAGGCTGGTCCGGACCCTCTGCAACTCCTCCTTCCTCCCTGCTCACTACTCTCTGACCTGGGACGGCCGGGACGAACGGGG
>CAZAKP010000139.1:2395-7942 GCA_964485845.1 uncultured bacterium
CCTCCTTCCTCCCTGCTCACTACTCTCTGACCTGGGACGGCCGGGACGAACGGGGGCGCGCGGTTGGAGCCGGCGTCTATCTAGTGCGAGCGAAGGCGGGCGATTACACGGCCTCCCGCAAGTTGGTCGTGCAACGCTAGGCAGCGCCCGGCGACAATAGTCGGCGGAGGCGGGCGCAAGGCCCGCCCGGAGCCGGAATTGGGCCAACCACCGAGCGCACGAAGAGCGCCGCGCGTCGGACGCGCAAGTCAAACTGCACGAAGCGGACGGCTGAACCACAGAGTCCACAGAGACTCCGAAGGTGCCAGGCCGGACCCTGGCTTCACCTACTCTGTACTACAAGCGTACAGGGTCATCGCCTTCGCGGAGATCTTTCGCTCCGCCGCCTCTGCCCAGAGAGTATCGGGTTGGGGCCCGCCTCCTGCTGGACAGCGCGCAAGCCGTCTTCTACACTTTATCACCATGGCTCGCATCCTCTGTATCGACTACGGCGAGCGGCACACCGGCGTTGCGGTCTCCGACCCGACGCGGACCGTCGCCCAGGCATTGCCGACCATCCATCACGCAAGCGAACTGGAGCTGCTCGAAGCGCTCAAGCGCCTGATTGCCGAGCAGGAGGTGGAAGAGATCGTCATCGGCCTGCCGGTGAGTCAATCCGGCAAGCCGAGCCGCCGGTCCGAGCAGGTGCGCAGTTTCTCCGGACAGCTCAGGAAGGCAACCGGGCTCGCGGTGACGCCGTTCGACGAACGTTTTTCCACTGCCCGCGCGATTGAAGTCCTCGAAGAGGCCGGCGGCGGCAGGCAACTCGCGCCCGGCCGCCGCGCCGCCACCGGGAAGGACAGGAAGCGCCGGGAGGCGGTGGACCGGATAGCGGCGACAATAATCCTGGAAGACTACCTTGCGGACAAGTCCAAAGAACAGAGTCACAAGGACTAAGCAGGTGGAAAGTGAAGGGGCCTGCAGGAATCGCCCGTTCACACTTTGTCCTTTCCCAATTGCTTTGTCCCTGGTCCTTATCACTTCATCCTTTGCGGTGCTGGGCTCGCTCTCCTGTTCCAGCCGGGGGCCGGAAGCGAGCGGCCGCAAGGTAGCGGTCGACGTTCGTGCGGGCATGGGCATCCGCGAGCTGGCCGACACCCTCGCCGCGAACCAGGTCATTGGTTCGAAGCCGCTCTTTTACTTTTATTCGTGGTACTACAACTGCAGCCATCGCCTGCGGCCCAACCACTACGACCTGGCGGTCGGCACCGGCGAACGGCGGGCGCTCAAGCTCGTGTGCGGCGACGAACCCGCCGTCGTCTCGGTCACAATCCCCGAAGGCTACACGATGAACCAGATCGCAGCGGCGCTGGCGGAACGCGGCGTCTGCCAGGCCGATAGCTTCCTCGCCGCCGGCATGGACTCGAATCTCCTCCGGCGGTTCGGCGTCAGCGCCGCAACCGCGGAGGGTTACCTGTTCCCGGAGACCTACGAGTTCCTGACCGGTTCCGAGCCCGCCGATATCGTGCGCCGGCTGACCCGGCAGTTCTTCTCGGTGCTTGCCCGACTCCGCGACTCCTCCCAAGCCCCGCGTCCCTCACCCCTCGTCCCTTCCGAGGTCGTGATTTGCGCGTCCATCGTCGAGCGCGAGGCGAAGGTGCCGGATGAGTTCCCACGCATCGCCGGCGTGTTCATGAACCGCCTGCGCCGCCGTCTGCCGTTGCAGTCGTGCGCCACGGTCGAGTATCTACTGCCTGAACGCAAAGGGCGGCTTTCGGTCGAGGACACGAAGCTCGAATCGCCCTACAACACCTACCTTCACCCCGGCCTGCCGCCCGGCCCAATCTGCAGCCCGGGACGTCGCGCGCTTGCCGCCGCTCTTGCTCCCGAGCGGCATGACTACCTCTTCTTCGTCGCCCGCGGCGACGGCACCCACATCTTCTCCCGCACCGCGGCCGAGCACGCCGCTGCCTGCCGGGTCGCCATCGATAGCTGATGGCGAGAATCCCGCAAGCCGAGGCCGGGACTCCCCACTAGTTCACAAAAAGGCTCCGGAGAAGATGTGCCTCTGGACGCTCGGTGCTCTTCGTATCTCGGTGCTGCAATATCGTATCCAACGGCCAGGCAGCTTGACACGGCGGGATTCCGGAACTAAGATTGTACGTTGATTGGTCGCAGGACCGTTTGCAGACAAGGTTCATGAACAGCTTGCAGGCCGTCGAGTTCGGTCTCGCCTGAAACCCGGTCTGCCGTCCGGCAGAGCCTGTACCGATTCCCGCGCGCGCGAGCTAAGGAGTACACCATGACGTTGCGCTTTTCCTCAAGGTCGCTCGCGACCCTGGTTGCTTCGGTTGCGCTTCTCGCCGGCATCGCCGGCGCCATTCCCGAACCCTGGGTGCACCCGGACGGGAGCATCCACTATTACGACCCCATCAGCACGCCGGGCGGCATCAACTGGAGCGCCGCCTTTGATTCGGCGGAGGGACATGGCGGTTACCTCGCCACAATCACGTCACAGGCCGAGAACGACGTCGTCTTCAGCCTGGTCGACTCAAGTGGCTACTGGTACCAGAGACCGGGCTCCGGCAAGCTGGCCGGGCCGTGGCTGGGCGGGACCCAGGACTTCGGCTCACCCGAACCCGACAGCGGCTGGCACTGGGTGACCGACGAGACGCTGACCTTCCTGAACTGGTCCAAGGGCCAACCGGACAACGAGGGCGGCAATGAGAACGCGATCCACTTCGGCGAGTCCGCGGGCGTGCGGGTGCCGACCTGGAACGACCTGGGTCGGTTCGACGACTCCATCCGTGGCTTCGTCCGCGAGCTCTCGGCCGACACTACGACCGTCGGTCTGATGCAACGTGACAGCCTCTCGTTCACGGGCTACACTCTGTTCGCGCCGTTGCTCTCGACCTACACATACCTGATTGACAACGCGGGGCGTTTGATCCATCGCTGGCAGAGCAGCTACCTGCCCCAGAACCCGTCCTTCCTGCTTGAAAACGGCAGCCTGCTCCGCCCGGCGAACGTCAACAATACGTACTTCCCGGTCGCCGGCGCCGGCGGCCGTGTCGAAATCTACGACTGGGACGGCGACCTCACCTGGGGGTTTGACTACTCCGACAGCCTGCACTGCCTGCACCACGACGTCCGGATGCTGCCCAACGGCAACGTGTTGATGATCGCGTATGAACTGAAGACCGGCGAAGAGGCAATCGAAGCCGGACGCAACCCGGCCAAGATAACCAGCAACCAACTCTGGGTCGACCACCTCATCGAGGTTGACCCGGAGACTGACAGCATTGTCTGGGAATGGCACATCTGGGACCACCTTATCCAGGATTTCGACTCCACAAAGGCGAACTACGGAGTCGTCGCCGACCACTCGGAGCTCGTCGACATCAACCTTGGTTCCGGCCAGGGGCCGCAGGGCTTCAAGGACTGGAATCACAGCAACGCGGTCGACTACGACCCCGAGCTCGACCAGTTGCTCATCAGCGTGCTGGGATTCCAAGAACTCCTTGTAATCGACCACAGCACGACCACCGAGGAAGCGAGGGGCCACACCGGCGGCCGCTACGACCAAGGTGGTGACATCCTTTATCGCTGGGGCAATCCGCAGAACTATCGGGCCGGCGACAGCACCGACCGCCGGTTCTATGGCCTCCATGATACGCGCTGGGTTGCGGCCGGGCTACCCGGGGCCGGCCACATCACCGTCTTCAACAACGGCTTCCGCCGGCCGGGCGGCAGCTTCTCGTCAGTCGACGAATTCGTCCCAGCCTGCGACAGCCTGGGGAACTACCCGCGCCCAACACCCGGCAATCCGTTCGGCCCCGAATCGCTGTACTGGCAGTACGGCTCGCCCACGCAGTCGGACTTCTTTTCACGACACATCGGCGGCGCCCACCGACTGCCCAACGGCAACACCCTGATTTGCGAAGGCGATGATGCCCGATTCTGGGAGGTGACACCGGACTCCCAGGTTGTCTGGCTCTATCGGAACCCCGTCACCGACACGACGCCCATCAACCAGGGCGATACGTTCCCGGCCTCGGGCCCGATTGGCCGGCTGAACATGACCTTCCGCGTGGAGCGCTACGCGCCGGACTATGCCGGTCTGCAGGGCCAGGACCTGACACCGGGATACCCGGTCGAACTCTATACGACAAAGCAGCACGTCAGCGTGAAGGAGACACCGCCGGCAGGCAGCGCTCCGGTCGGGTTATCAGTCAGTCCCAACCCGTTCGGACCACTCGCGCGAATCAGCTTCAACCTGCCGCGGGCCGTTACGGCGAAACTCGGTATCTACTCGGTTGACGGTCGACTGGTGCGGACGTTACCCGCCGTCAGCGGCTCCATCTGGAACGGCGTCGACAACACCGGGAATCGCGTGGGCCGGGGTGTTTACTACTGCCGGCTGCAGGGACCGTCATTCGGCTCTTCGGTCAAGCTGGTGAAGAGTCAGTAGTCCGGCAATCAACCCATCTCGTCTTGCTGTAAGGATACTGGCGCTCGCCCTGCTGCCGGCACTGGCGCTTGCCACGGTGACGTTCAAGCGCCGCTGGCACTGGTTCCAGCAGGACGCCGGCCGTTCCGTCGAGCTGACCGGAGATGGCGGCTATGTCGTAGGGGCCGGAACGTGGATCGGAGGAAACAACTACGGTGCGGCATTGGCCTGGGTCGACTCGTTGGGCGACACCACGACGGTACGCCGAATATCCGGGCTCGACAACGACGCGGGCTACATGAGCCGGGTGGCTGACGGCGGCTACGTGGTCGCCGGAACCCGCGACACGCTCCACGTCTTCGCGCAGAAGTTCAGTGCCCATGGCGACTCGGTCTGGACCTTCCTCTCTGCGCATCGCGGACTTGTCCGCGCGGTCCTCGGCACAGCCGATGGCGGCTGCCTCATCGCTGGTCGAATTCCGGATTCGCTGTTTGACTTCGGCCTGGTCAAGGTCAATGCCGACGGCTCCGAGGCTTGGACGCGTACCTACCAGGAGAATCGATTCTACTCGACCATGGCGCGGGCCGTAGCTGCGACCCACGATGGCGGCTACATCATCTGCGGCGACGGCCACGACTACGGGGGATCCTACCCGCGGCTCGTCCGGGTCGACTCAAGCGGAGAGACGCTGTGGACGAGGGTCTACAACGACGCGCTCAGCGCGTCGCTGCAGGACGTTCGGGAGCGCCCGGACGGCGGCATTCTGGCAGTTGGCTTCGAGATCGACAGCATGACCGGCCATACTGCTCTTTACGTCATGCGTACCGATTCAGTCGGCAACGTAGTCAGCACCATGAGCCTCCCGGTATCCGGAGCCGGTACCCTTGCGGGAGCGGTCGCCGAGGTCCGCGGCGGCGGCTACATCATTGCGGGACAGCTTGACCGAGGCATTACGGCCAGTGCCTTGCTCGTGAGGATGGACTCAACCGGAGATACCCTCTGGTCACAGGAGTTAGTTGGCTCGGGGCGCGAGGACGCAGCCGATGTCGTGGAATGCGAGGACGGCGGCTACGCAATTGGCGGAACGTCTGACTCCGCCGGCGGCAGCGTGCTGCTCA
>CAZAKP010000140.1:0-7862 GCA_964485845.1 uncultured bacterium
ATCGCCGAGATCCGGAAGAAAGTGAAGTTTGTCGGGTACCAGGTGCGGCTGAAAGTGACACGCTGAGCTAGGAACCGGACAAATCAGATATCAGAAACCAGAAAAGTGAAATCAGAATTGGGGACTACCCGAACCGGACGGCGGAGAGACGTTAGATGATGCAGGATGACAGACTGGACATGGACGGCAGGCTGCTGCGTTTTGCCGCCGATGTGATTGCCTTGGCTCCACGACTTCAGCGATCACCGACTGGAAGATACCTTGTGGGGCAGATGGTGCGTTCCGGCACGTCGGCCGGGGCCAATTTCCAGGAGGCGCGTGGGGCCGAAAGCCGGGCCGACTTCGTGCACAAGATGCAGGTCGTACTCAAGGAGCTGCGCGAGACCGAATACTGGCTTCGGCTGCTGAGGGAGACCAGGGTGATTCCGTCAGGTCTTCTGGTCGGCCCGCTGGCTGAGGTTGACGAACTGATTCGCATTGTCGTGAAGTCCGTGGTCACAGCGAAGGCGAAGTGTTGAGTCTGGTGTCAGACAAACCAGAAGGCCGAAACCAGAATTGCCGGTCCGGACTCTCTGATATCTGGTCTCTGGTTTCTGGTCTCACTTTTCTCCGGTCCCAGCGGGGTATCTTATTTCTGATTTCACTCCTGTCCCTGCCCGCATTTCTGGTTTCTGGTCTCTGGTTTCTGGTTTCACTCTTCTCCGGTCCCGGACTATGTCTCGCCGCCTGAACCCTGCCTGGTGGATTGTCGCCGCGGTCGTCGTGATTGTTTTTGTCGCCACGTTCTATCTACTCGGGCCGCGGCCACGCCGGCCGGTTGCGACCGAGCTTAAGCCGACCCCGACCGGAACCGTCAACATCCTCATCGTCGGCAAGGACGCCCGTGCCGTCGGCCCGGTGGTGAACGAAGGCCGGCAGCGAAACAAACGAGAGGAGCAGTCCCACTCCGACGTCATCATCGTCTGTCACATCAACTTCGGCCTGCCTGCGGTGAGTCTCGTCGCCATTCCCCGCGACCTGCTGGTCGAGGTTCCGGGCATCACCGCCGCCACGTCGAATATCGACTTCACGCACATGGAGAAGATCACCCACACCTACGCCATCGGCGGGGACAAGCTGCTGCGCAAAACCATCACCCACCTGCTCGGCATCCCGATCCACCGCTCCATCGCGTTCGACTTCGACTCTTTCCGGATGGCGTTTGACGTCCTCCGGCCTTTTATCGGCGTGTTGCGCATCGGCGAGGTGAACCTGACCGAGCGGGACCAGGCGCTGAAGTTCGCCCGCAAGCGCTACGGTTTGCAGTGGGACGACGCTGACCGCTGCCGCAACGCGGTCTCGCTCATCCGCGCCATCATGATTCGCACCTGGCGGCTGGGTGGAACGCGGCTGGGCGACATCGTGCTCGGGCGATTGCTCGCGGTGGTCGGCGAAGACACCGACCTGACGCTCGACGAGGCGCGGCAGGTGATTGACGGACTGAGACAGGCCGGGTTCAGACCCGACCGCACCGAAACCGCGGTGCTCGTTGCGGTGGGGGCCGACGTGACGCTTGCGCGCTACAATCAAACGCTATCGTGCTACCTTCCCGTCTACGCCGAGATCGACAAGCAGGCGGCCAGGTTCCTGAAGGACGAGCCCGGGGTCGAGGCAATCAGCTTCATGACCCAGGAGAAGTTCCACGCTCCCGGATACGTTTTCGAGAACTACGTGACGCCGACCGATTCTGCCGACTCGCTCGTGCCGCTGCCGTTCGACACGACCGGGATGGATACGCAGCTTAAGTCAACACGGCTGAAGGAACTTGGCGCGGCGAGCAGAGAGAAATCGGCCACCGACACGGTCGCCGCCGATTCTACGCACAAGCACCGCTCACGCAGGAACAGGACCCCGTCACAGCCTCCGGCTGACCGTCCTGAAGCGCCGGCTCCGGCAACACCGCCGACTAAGAAGTAGTCCGACAGGCGGGCCCGGACAATTCAGAGGTCAGAAACCAGAACCCGGGATTCAGAGTGACAGACGCGGAGAGTTGAACCACGGATAAACACGGATAGCCAGGCAGATAGGTCCCCGAGTCAGCAGCTCGAACGTAGAGACGAGATCGCGGGCAGGATCAACCGCAGATGACGCAGATGTACCGCCCACACAACGCCGGACATAACATCCGGAACTCGGTAGCATCTGCCCGTCCATCTGTGTTCATCGGTGGTTGATTCTCCGGCGGCTAGGTGGTCGAAGTCGAGGCGGCTCTTACCGCGCTGCGGAACGCTTCCTGCCCCGCGCCGAGTTTGTCGAGCTGGCCGCCGCCTTCGGCCAGGTCCGGCTTGCCACCACCACCGCCGCCCATGGCCGGTCCGACCACCTTGGCCAACTTGCCCGCGGGTAGAGATGCCTGCAGGTCAGGACTGACGAAGACAACATAGCGGATACGCGGCCCTGAGCCGCCGGTCAAAAGCCCCACGTACTTCTCTTTGAGCAGTTCGCGCACTCGGTCGGATACGAGCCGCAGTTCGCCGGTCTCGAACTCAGAGAAGTGGCCGACGACGATTTTGGTCCCGCCGAGCTCCTCGGCCGCCGCTGCCAGCTTTTCGCCGGCGCTGCGAGCCACCTGCGCTGACAAGCCGGCCAGCTTCGCGCCAAGCCGCTTCATCTCGTCAGTCAGGCCTGCCACCCTCTTGGTTAGAGTTTCCTCGGTCCCCCCAAGCTGTCCTAGCAGCTCGGTGACGGTCGCCCGCTCCACCGCTGCACACTCGAACGCGGCCTTGCCGACCAGCGCCTCGATGCGTCGGATGCCCGCGGCTACTCCGGTCTCGGACACGATCCGGAAGAGCCCGATCTGGCCGGTGCTCTTGAGATGCGTGCCACCGCAGAGCTCCATCGAAAAGTCTCCAACTTTGACGACTGTCACTTTCTCGCCGTACTGGTCGCCGAAGAAGGCAAGCGCACCCATCGCTCTTGCCTCGTCCAAGGGTGTATTGCGGAGCGCCTGAACATGCCGGTCGGCTACGACCTGCGCGTACACCAGCCGCTCGACCGCGCCGACCTGTTCCAGCTTCATGGGTTCGAATGCGGTGAAGTCGAACCGCAGCCGGCCCGGTTCGACCAGCGAGCCCTCCTGCTTCACGTAATCGCCAAGCGTCTTCCGTAGCGCTGCATGTAGCAGATGAGTGGCGGTGTGGGCCCGCTCGATTTCGCGTCTACGCTCCTTGTCTACGGCGGCGAAAACCTTGCCCGCAGCGACCTGTCCGCGCAAGAGCCTGCACTTGCAGGCAGGCACGCCCTGCTTGTAGAAGGTGTTGAGCACCTCGAGTTCGAAGCCCTCGCCGATGATCCTGCCGGTGTCGCCGACCTGTCCGCCCATCTCCGCATAGAACGGGCTCTTCCTCAGAACGACCTCGTACTGGCCGTCAGGCAGTTGAGCGAAGCTCAGTATCTCGGTATCGAGCTCATCGCTTTCGTAGCCCACGAACTCCCAGTCGGCAGCACCTTCATGTGCGGGGCCGGTCGTACTGATGAAAGTCTCCTTGCGACTACGCTCGCGCTGGCTTTTCATCGCCTGGTCGAACCCGACCGTATCCAGCTTCACCCCGGCCTCGGCGGCAAGCTCCTTCACAAGCTCAACATGGAAACCGAAGGTGTCGTGCAGCTTGAACAGGTCCTCCCCGGGAATCAGGCCGTCTCGCTTGTGCGCTTCCAGCACGCTCTGCCAGCGCTCGAGGCCGGCATCGAGTGTCCTGAGGAATCGCTCTTCCTCCGATTTGATGATGAGGGCTGCCTGCTCGCGCTTGGCCACGAGTTCCGGATACCACTGCCGCATCAACTCGACGACCTCGCCCGAGACCTTGTACAGGAAAGGTTCATTGACGCCCTGCCGGCGAGCGAAGAGCAACGCCCGACGGAGGACGTTGCGCAGGACATAGCCCCGCGCTTCGTTCGACGGAATCACGCCGTCGGCAATAGCGAATGTCAATGCCCGCGCATGGTCAGCGGCGACGTAGAGCATCGTCTGGTTCTCGTCCGTCCGCTCGATATTGAGCATCTTCGCGGTCGCTTTGACAATCGGGGCGAACAGGTCAGTCTCGAAAATGGTCCTCTTGTCTTGTGACACCATCGCCAGCCGCTCCATACCCATGCCGGTGTCGATGCCGCGGTTCTTCAATGGCTCCCGCGTGCCGTCGGGCAACTGGTTGTATTGGGGGAAGACGATGTTGTAGACCTCGCTGAACCGGTCGCAGTCGCAGCCCGGCGCGCACTCGGCCCCGCCGCAGCCGAACTCGGGCCCGAAGTCAACGTAGATTTCCGAGCAGGGACCGCAGGCGCCGCCGCCGCCGACCGGGCCCCAGAAATTGTCTTTGGCGCCGAGCCGGACGACCTTCTTGTGCGACAGGCCGACTTTGCTGCGCCAGATGTTGTAGGCCTCATCGTCTTCGGTGAACACCGAGGCGTACAGCCGCTCCGCATCGAGCTTCACCACCTGGGTCAGGTACTCCCACGCCCAGGGGATCGCCTCGTGCTTGAAATAGTCGCCGAACGAGAAGTTGCCGAGCATCTCGAAGAACGTGCAGTGACGCGGGGTCTTGCCGACCTGGTCGAGGTCGGACGCGCGCAGGCACTTCTGGATGGAGGTCGCGCGGCGGTAGGGCAGCTCGACCGTTCCCGCCCAGTAGGGCTTGAACTGGACCATGCCCGCGCTCGTGAAGAGCATCGTCGGGTCGTCTCGCGGTATGAGGGACGAACTCGGCACGACCCGGTGGTCCCGCTGGGCATAGAACTCAAGGAACGTTCGGCGCAACTCGCGATGGTTCATAGCTCGTGGATTGTAGCAGCTACGTGCAACGATGCAACGTCAAACAACAACACCTGCATCATTTCGTCGGCGGATGCACGAACCTACCGGTCATGTCAATGTAGCCGTACGCATCGCCTAACCTGACGTACGCGTGGCCCTCGACGAAGTGCATCGCGTCATCGAATTGAGGCTTGATAACGAGAGTGCCGGCAGTGTCTATGTAGCCCCACTTGCCGTTCAGCTCCACCACGGCGAGGCCATAGTAGAAATCATCCGCGCGATCATACTCCGGACTGATAGCTATCTTTCCTGTCTTGTCCATGTAGCCCCATTTGTTGCCAACCTTGGTCACCGCAAGTCCATAATAGAAATCGCCGCCGGTGAAGTGCGTCATTGGACCGATGACGATTCGGCCGGTCGTGTCTATATAGGCGCTCTTCCCGGCGATGCCGACACGAGCCAAGCCTTCCGAAAAGCCCGAGGCGGACTGAAACTGCGGCTTTATCACCCATTTGCCGAGGGTGTTCACATAGCCGTAGACCCAAGCCGATTCTTGCGGAGCAAGTCCGTCTTGGAAGTTGAGAAACACGTCCGGACTGGGTGCTCGGACAAATCTGCCACTTCTGTCTATGACGCCGAGCTTGTCGCCCACATACACGCCCGCCTGGCCGTTCGAGAAGCACCCGGCATCGTCGAACTGCGGCGGGATGACAAACGTGCCCGCCCTGTCGATGAAACCCCACTTACCTGTGTCGTCGCGACCAACGCACACGGCCGCAAGCCCCTCGTAGAAGCCCTGTGCATTGTCAAAGCGCGGCGCGATGACCTCATTGCCGGTTCTGTCTATGAATCCGCACTTGCCGTGAGACCGCACCATCGCGAGGCTTTCCATGAAATCGCTGGCCGCCTCGTACAACGGAGGGATGACAAGCGTTCCGGCTTTGTTTATGTAGCCACACTTGCCAAGTTTATGAGGTGTAACTCGTGCGAGCCCCTCGTGAAAGCTCCAAGCATAGTCGAACTGCGGGGCAATGACGAACTTCCCTCTCTTGTCTATGTAGCCATAGCTATAAGGCCGCGAGTCGCCAACTGCCACAACGGCAAGCCCTTCTGAGAACGACTGGAAGCCCGCGAAATGCGGCATGAGCACAAACTTGCCGGTTGCGTCTATGTAACCATATGTGTCACCCAACTTCACAAGGGCGAGGCCCTCGGAGAACTCATTGGCCCAGATGAACTTCGGCGGGATGACCCATCGTCCTTGCTTGTCTTGGTAGCCCCACCCGGAAGGGCTGGATGCCAATGAAGGAGCCGCCGTTCTTTGCCTTGCCGAGCCTGGAGGCTTCCGGCAATTCGATGCCATCGGGATTAGGACCAAGCAAAGTAGGACCGCATCAAGGAGGAGTCTGCGGGCCGGGCTTGGAAACGCACGACGCAATGGTCTCATTTGCGATCCACTCACTCGTCACCAGCAACGCCCAAGACCCCGCGTATCGTGTCCGGCGAGAAGCCGCGGCGGGCCAGAAAGGCGTATAGCCGGCGCTTCAGGACGTCAGGTTCGAGCCCCCGATTGCGGGACAGGTACTTCTCAGCTACTTCCCGAGCTGCCGCTTTCTCATCCGGCGCTGTCGCGAGAGCGTCTTCGATGTGTTCCTTGGCCACGCCGCGCTTCAAGAGCTCCCCGCGCACGCGCCACTTGCCTTTGTGGCCGATGGTGATGCGGTCCTCGGTGAAACGCCGCGCAAACCCAGCGTCATCGACCATCTTCAGCTCGGTCAGCCTCTGCAGGGTTGCCGCGACGATATCCGGGGAAAAGCCCTTGCGGGTGAGGCGCTGCTTGAGCTCGCTCGAGGTCCTTGCCTTGTATGAAAGCAGCAGGAACGCGTACTGCCGGGCCTCGTAAGACTGCTCTTCAAGGGCAATACGGTCGAGGTAGTTGCGGTCTACTTCCTGCCCGACATGCAGGCCAAGTGCGCCTACCGTATCATTGGACAGTCCGAATAGGAAATTGCCGTCGAGGAAAACCGAAACTCGCCGCTTGTTCTTCTTCTGCGGCTCAAGTGCAGTGATCCGCACGGAGTCAGACCGGATAGATCAGAAATCAGAAACCAGAAACCAGAAAAGTGAAATCGGGATCGGCAGGTTCCGGCTTTCTGGTCTCTGGTCTCTGGTTTCTGACTTCACTATTGTCCCAGACTGTTTAGTTCTTAGCTTTCCGCGCCTTCGTGGCTTCTGCTTCGGCCTCGGCTCCGGTCTCGCGCTGAGCTATTTTGCTCGCCTTGGGTATCTTCAGTTTCTCGTAGAGCTGGGTCTCAGCCTTGGACATGACCGGTGCGTTCCCTTCCAGGAACTCAACGGCAGCATCCCGGCCCTGGCCGATCCGCATCTCACCGTAAGTATACCAGCTTCCGGACTTGCCGAACACGCCCTGCTCGACGCCGATGTCCACGAGCTCGCCTGCCCGCGAGATACCCTTGCCGTATATCAGGTCGAACTCAGCCTCACGAAACGGCGGCGCCACCTTGTTCTTTACGACCTTAACGCGGGTGCGGCTGCCGACAACGCTCTCCTCCTTTTTGATGGCGGCGATGCGCCTGATATCGAACCGCATCGTGGCGTAGAATTTCAGGGCGAGCCCGCCGGTAGTAGTCTCGGGGTTGCCGAACATCACCCCGATCTTCTGGCGAATCTGGTTGGTGAAGATGGCGCAGGTCTTGGAGCGCGCGGCCACGCCGGAGAGCTTCCGCATCGCCTGCGACATCAGCCGCGCCTGCACGCCGACGAATGCATCACCCATCTCGCCCTCAATCTCGGCCCGCGGCACCAGGGCCGCGACCGAATCGACGACGAACAGGTCGAGACCTCCGGACCGCGTCAGCATCTCGGCGATTTCGAGCGCCTGCTCGCCGGAATCGGGCTGGGAAACGAGGAGGGCATCGAGGTCGACCCCGAGCGCCTTGGCGTAGTTCGGGTCGAGCGCATTCTCGGCGTCGATGAACGCCGCGGTCCCGCCGAGCTTCTGGCACTGGGCGATGATGTTCAGAACGAGAGTCGTCTTCCCCGACCCCTCGGG
>CAZAKP010000141.1:0-7848 GCA_964485845.1 uncultured bacterium
GAGGAAGTGGCGAGGGCACGGTTTGGGGAGTATAATCGTCATAGTATAGAAACGGATAATCCAGAATTCAGAGACCAGAGTTCAGAGTGCAGAATGACGGACGCGGAGCCGGATGGAAAACCGGAAGTGTAACCGCAGATGAACGCAGATGAACGCAGATGAACGCAGATAGCGGGCGAGGATGGGACGGAGTGAAACCGAAGATGCGGATAGACTGGAAACCAAAGACCACAAACCATAAACCAGAAACCTAGAGTGAGACGCGGTGAGGTGATTAGGCGCAGGGTGCGCGCGCTCGTAGGGGCGCGCGTGGCCTGGGATTCGGTTGCGCTGGCGCTGTTTACCCTGGCCATGGGCGGGGCGCTTTCTCTGCTTGCCGCAGGCATGTTCTGGAGCGGTTGGGTGGTGGCGGCGCTTGTCGTGCCGGTGGGGTTCCTTTTGTGGCGGCTCGTCGCGCAGAATCGGTTCTGGAACGTGGCGAGGCTGGTGGAGGAGAGGTTTCCGGAGGTGAGGGGGAAGCTGGTCGCTGCACTGCAGTTAGCGCGGTGGGGAAACTGGGAGCCGGGAGTCCAGAGTCCAGAATCCAGAATCCAGAGTGACAGAGACGGGCATTCGGGGCGGATGAAGGCAGAAGTCAGAGGGCAGGATGCAGATGGCAAAGGCGCGGCCGCGAAAACGGGGGACAGTCCCTCGGAGCCGCTGCGTCAAACTCGCCGCGGTACAGTCCCCGTTTTCGCGAAGGAGGGGTATTCGGAGGAGATGATTGAGGCGGCGGTGGAGAGTGTGGAGCGGGCGGTGGCGCCGTTGGCGCTTTCGCAACTGGTGAATCGGCGGCGGGTGGTGTGGGCAGGTGCGGCATTTGTGGCTATCGTTGTGTGTATGGCGGCGCTGTTCCGCGCGGCACCGGCGCGGATGCGCGTGGGTATGAGTAATGCGTTTGGGTGCGGCGCGGGAGGCGTAGCGTTTGAAGTGCTGCCCGGGGACACGGCAGTGATGCCGGGCGGGAGCGTGGTGCTGCGGGCGCGGGTGTCTCCGGCCGGTGTGTTCAGGGCGGTGAGGCTCCTGAGGACGGGAAAGGAAAGCGACGAGAGGGACCTCAGAGTCCAAGGTGACACCTGTCGGATCGTCCTGGCGGCGGGGCACGGGTTTGAGTATCAGTTCCGGGTGCTGGGCCGGTCGTCTGGCGTTCATCGGGTGCGCGTGCTGGAGCCGCTGGGTGTTGAGCGGCTGGTGTTCACTCTCCATCCGCCGGCGTATTCCGGTATTGCCGATTTCAGATTGTCGAGTGTCGATTCCCGGTCGCCGGCTGAGGTTGCGGCACTCAGGGGAACCGTGGTGTCGGTCGAGGGCGAGGCGAACAGGGACGTGTCCGGCGGGCGGATTGTGCTGGGCACGGATACGATACCGATACGGCCTGGGACACAAGTCGCGAAAACGGGGACAGTCCCCCGGAGCAACTCATCGGATTCGTTGCGGGACAGTCGCCATTTTCCGAATGACCCCAGTCGTTTCACCGGCACCTTTGTCGTCAAGGACGATGCGAGCGGGGCGATTGAGCTGGCCGACAATGAGGACAGGGTGATGCAGCCCGCCGCAGAGCTGCAGGTGCGGGCGATTGCGGATGAGCCGCCGTTTGTGAAGCTTTTCGGGCCGGGGCGCGACATCGACCTGCCGGTGTCGATGCAGGTGCTTTTGGGCATCAATAGCCTTGACGACTTCGGACTGGGAGAGCTAACCTTACACTACCGGAAGGGAGAGTTGGGAATCCAGAATCCAGAGTCCAGAGTCGAGAGTGAGGGCCGAGGAGGGAGGAGTGAAGAAGGAGGAGTGAGGAGGGAGGATGGAGGATTCCGAACCGTCCGGTTGAAGGGACTGGCGGGGAGGCGCGAGGATACGACGTTGTACGCATGGGACCTGTCCGGCGCCGGGCTGCTGCCGGGCGAGGCGATAGAGTATTACGTGTCGGTAGAGGATAATGACGTTGTTTCCGGGCCCAAGGCGAGCCGGACCGAGATGTTCCAGATCCGATTCCCGACCATGAGTGAGATATACAACGCGACGGTGCAGCAGACCGAGCGAACCGCGACCGAGCTCGGGCCGATGCAGTCGGAGCAGGCGCAGCTCGGCGAGGAGATGAGCCGGCTGTCGGACGCGATGAAGAAGAGCCGCGAGCTTTCGTGGGATGAGAAGCAGGCGCTGGAGAAGGTGCTCGGCGGGCAGGAGGGGCTGATGCAGCAGGTGGCGGACCTGAAGCAGGAGGTCTCGAACATGATGCAGCAGATGTCTGAGGGCATGACCCTGGATGAGCAGACGATGGAGCGGATGGGCCAGCTTCAGCAGTTGCTTTCCGAGCTTTTGCCCCGCGAGCTGCAGCAGTCGCTGGCCCAGCTTCGGGATAAGCTCGAGCAGCAGTCGCCGGATGTGAAGCGCGCGCTGGAGAAGTTCGAGTTCGACCAGCAGAAGATGAAGGAGTCGATTGACCGCGCCCTCGAACTCTTGAAGAAGATAATGGAGGAGCAGCGGCTGGAGGCGCTGGCGAAGAAGGCCGAGGAGCTCGCAGGGACGCAGGAGGACCTGACCGACCGGCTCGGCAAGGAGCCGCCGGAGCGTTCGGCCGAGATGGAGCAGGCTGTGAAGGAGGCGCTGGACAGTTTGCAGCGGGAGATGAAGGACCTCGGCGATTCGCTGTCGGATAAGGAGGTCGGCGATTCGCTTTCCGACCTGGCCGAGCAGGCCGAGCAGGAACAGCTTTCCGACCAGGCGCAGGAGCTGGCCAACCAGATGCGGCAGGGCAATTCCGGACAGATGAAGCCGCAGAGCGGGAAGCTGGGACAAAGCCTTGCGAAGATGAGCCGGTCGCTCAGTGCGCTGAGCAAGAAGCTTAAGTCGAAGCGGTCTTCGGAGGTGGCGAGGGAACTGGGCAACGCGGCCCAGGACCTCTTGATGGTTTCCGACGAGCAGGAGAAACTGGAGCAGGCCGCGGCGGGCGCGGCCGACCTGGCCCAGAATGCGCCGCAGGAGATGGGGCTGAACGAGGCGGCGCGGATCGTGGCGGAGAGCCTGGCCAGTCTGAGCTCGCGCAGTATGAGCGTGGACCCGGGGCTCGGGCAGGAGCTGGCCAGGGCGATGGCGCAGATGGAGCAGGCGGCGCAGGGCATGGTGGATAATCGGTCGGACGTCGCGCAGGGCAGCATGGCGCAGGCAAGGCAGAGCCTGAACCAGACCGCGCAGGCGCTGCTTGAGGCGATGGCGAACGCGCAGCAGGGCGGCGGGATGTCGGGCGGGATGGAAGGGCTGATGGAGCAGCTTTCACAGATGACCGGCGAGCAGATGGGCATTAATGCCGGGATGTCGGGCTTTCCGATACCGATTCCGGGCGGCCTGAGCGCGGAGCAGATGGCGGCGCTCGGCCGGATGCTCGGTAAGCAGCGGGCCCTGCGCGAGCAGCTTGAGCAGATGCTTGACAAGCTGGGCGGGACCCAGCCGGGATTGACCTCGAGCCTGGAGGGGCTGCTGGATGAGATGAAGGCGGTGGAGAAGGACCTGTCGGAGTTAAACGTGAACCGCCAGTTGGTAGAGCGGCAGGAGAGCATCCTGTCGCATCTGCTCGACGCCCAGCGGAGCATCCGGCAGCAGGGGTTCAAGGATGAGCGGGAGAGCGAGTCGGGGAAGGAGTTTGAGGTCCTGGAAAAGCCGCGGCTGCCCGAGGATAAGGGCGAGCGGAACCGGCTGCTGCGCGAGGAGCTGATGCGCGCGCTGAAGCAGGGCTACCCGGCGGAGTACGAGCAGATGATACGCGATTACTTTCAGAGACTACTCAATGAGTAGCGAAGGACAAAGGACAAAGTGACAAGGACAAAGCAAGGCATAGGGACCAAGTACCGGGCACTGGGGTTCCTTCACTTTGTCCTTTCCGGGTTGCTTAGTCCCTTGTCCTTCGTACTTTGTACTTCATCCGGGTTGAGAAGGGGCGCGCGTGCTATGGCGCTGCTAGTGGTCACGAGTGCGGGTCTGGCCCACGCGCAAAGCTACTCAAGCGGCCTGATGCTTGAGCGGGCGGGACAGCTCGAACGGGCGTTTGATGAGTATCGGCTTGCCGTGAGCCGGAGCCAGCCGGACCAGCCGGCGTACGAGGGGCTGGTGCGGCTGGCCGGGCAGTTGAAGCACGACGATACACTGGTTGCGATAAGCCGCAGGCTCGTCGCGCAGCACCCCGAGGTGCCCGTATACTCGTACGGACTGGTCGGAGGCCTGCTGGGGATGAAGCGCACGGCCGACGCACGTTCCGAGGCCCGCCGCCTCGCGGCGAAGTGGCCGGACCGACTTCCGGCGCTTGCCGAGGTGTTCGCCCGGCACGAGGACTATGGCACGGCGATAGACTATTACGAGCAGGCGCGAAAGCGGGGCGGCGACGTCCTCGCGATGAGCGACCGGCTCGTGGACCTGTACGGGGCAGCCGGCCAGCCGGGGCAGGCGGCCCGCGAGATAGTCTCGATACTCAATACGTCGCCGCACATGCTTGACCGCTATCGGCAGAAGCTTGCGGCCCTTGCGGCCCGGGGCGGCAGCGGGACCGTCGGCGAATTGGAGCGGATTGAGGACCGGGCGGTGCGCGCGCGGGCCGAGGCCGTGGCCTATCTTGCCATGAAGAAGGAGGCCGAGGCGGTGCGAGTCATCAAGCCGGTGCTATCGGCCCGGGAGCTCTACCAGTTCGCGCACGAATGCGAGGAGCAGGGCGCGCTGCGGGCGGCGCTGGCAGTGTATCAGGAGCAACAGGTCCACCCCGATGCCGCAAGGGTGCTCCGGTTGATGGGGAGAATCAAGGAGGCCCAGGCGGAGCTGTCGCTCGACAATGGAATCGGCGCGCAGGTGGAGCTTGGCGAGTTGTACCGCGCCGAGGGCGATTATGAGCGGGCCGCGGCGGCCTATCAGCGCGTCCTTTCCCGGCAGCCGAACAATGAGCCGGCCGCTTACGGGCTGGCTTCGGCGCTGCTCGGGCTCGGCCGCACCGGCCCGGCGCGAGATGCGGCGCTGAAACCGAGCCGGCCGACCGACCGGCTGCTGTATCTTGCCGCAAGAACGTACTTCTACGAGGGGAAGTTCGATTCGGCCGGTGTGTGGGTGGCCGAGCTGGCCAGGCGGTTTCCGCAGAGCCTGCTCGTTAATGACGGCCTGGAGCTTACTCTGACCGCGGGGAGCGGTGACCGTGCCGGCGAGCTTGCGCGGTTGATGCTTGCGTACGAGACCGGCGCGGCCGACACGACGAAGGTGAAGGCTCTGGCCGATGGGAGCGACCCGGTCGCGGAGCAGGCCTGTTTCCTCTTCGCTCGTTTTCTCCGCCGGGAGCGCCGTCCAAAGGATGCGCTGGCCGTGCTCGAACGCTATCGACAGCGCTTCGGTAGCAGCGTGCTCGCGCCAAAGGCACGGCTGGAGGAGGCATTGCTCTATCGTGACGACCTGAAGGACGATGCGAAGTACCGCGAAGCCCTCGAGCAGTTGATAGTCGAGTATCCCGGATCGGCTTACCTGCCTGTGGCCAGGAGCCTGCTGGCCCAGTCCGCGAGGCCGATGGCGCCGGGTGGAGTGCGGTAGCCGGATCGCGGAAGCGGATAGTTCAGAAGTCAGAGACCAGAGTTTAGAATGCAGAGGGCCGGAGTCGGAGCGAGGCAACCACAGATGGACACGGATGAACACGGATGGCGGAAGCGGACAAACTAGAAACCAGAAACCAAAAACCAGAAACCAGAAACGTGTGGGTCCCCAGATACTTGCACTCGCCGCCGGAATAGCTACAATACGGGACAGCGAATGTTGGTGAAGCACGCCCGACTCGAGTCCAGCAACCCACGGCGCTGGCTACCAGAGGGAGTGGCACCAGCGCTATGAGCCGGGCAGACGAAAGCCTGGGAGGAGATCGCACCGTCCCGTCCGCTTCGAACAATACTACTATACTGGCCGACCTGCTGAGCGAACGCGGCCCGCTGGCCGAACCCGAGCTGCTGAAGACGTTCATCGAGGTGCTGCTTGACCTCGAGCGCGCGCATGGCGCCGGTCTGCTTCACCGCGACATCAGTCCGGCGCACATCGTGCTCAACGGTGTCGGCTGGAAGCTTGCCGACTACGGCCTGGCCAGGGCCGGCGCGGTGAGGTACGTGTCCACGGTGAGGTACATGTCGCCGGAACGCTGCCAGGGCAAGCCGATGGATGTGCGGTCCGACATCTACTCGCTCGGGGTTGTTCTTTTCCAGGCGGCAACCGGGAAACTGCCGTTCGATGCCGAGATGAAGTTCCAGGTCATGGAGGCCCACGTCGGCACGCCGCCGCCCGCCCCGCGGACAATGAACCCGGCCATTTCCGCCGAGCTGGAACAGGCGATTCTGCGGGCGCTTGCGAAGGAGCCGTCGGAACGGTTTCAGACCGCGGCCGAGTTCAGGCAGGCCCTCGCGAGTATCGCCGGGGTCACGGTTCAACCTCACTCGCCGCCAGTTGTGGCAGCCGAGGAGCCGCTGCATGCCGTGGCAGTCGCGGCGGCAGAACCCGAACCGATTCGGGCCAGGCCCCGGCGAGTGAAACTGGCGCCTGTCCTCATCTCGCTTGGCGCAGTGATCGCGGCCGTGGCCGGCCTTCTGCTCTACGAGTCGATTGCCGTACGGGGAGTGCCCTCGGTGACAGGCTTGAGCAGTGACTCAGCCCAGCGGGCGCTGCGGGCCCGCGGTCTCCGGGTCGAGGCGGCCACGGTGGACGATACCATCGCGGCCGGGGTCGTCGTGGCTCAGGACCCGCCGGCGGGCGAGAAAGTGCACCGTTCGAGCGTGGTCAGGCTGAACGTCAGCAGCGGCGAGGTGGCGATGCCGGAGCTTGCCGGCATGGCGCTGGCCGACGCGCGCGAGCGGCTGGCGCAACTGGCGATTAACACCGTCAAGGTTGACTCGCAGTACCACGACGGTTACTTTGCCGGGACGGTGGCGGCGACCAGCCTCAAGCCGGGTACGAAGGTGGCGCCCCATACGAGCGTCAGGCTGACCGTATCGGCCGGACGCGCGACCTGCCCTCAGTGCGGAGCGCGGCGCGAACACGGCGCGGTTTTCTGCACGAAGTGCGGGTATAAGTATTGATGGGTCGCCGCACCGTGGCCGGCAGCAGGTTCGGGGAGCAGGCGTGACGCGAGGCTGCCCGCGCGCGGTCGTCGTCCTGCTTGTGCTGGCGCTGGCCGCGGGGCTTGTGTTCGCGGCGAAGACCTGCCCGAGCTGCGGCGCGACCAACAATGACAGCGACAAGTTCTGTAAGAAGTGCGGGGCGAAGCTGCCGGACGCGCCGCCGCCGCGACAGTCTACGTCGCCCCGCGTGTCGGGCAGCGTGTCGGTCAACGGCGGGGTCGCGCGGATTGCCTCGGAGCCATCCGGCGCGGACGTCGCCGTGGATGGCCGGGACCGCGGCCGGACGCCGCTGGCACTGAACGACCTCGGACCGGGACGACACGAGTACGAGCTTACCCGCCCGGGGTATCGGTCGTTTGCGGGGGAGTTCACGATTTCCGGCAGGTTCGGCTCGATTGTTGTGACCACCGACCCGGTGGGAGCCGAAGTGTTGCTCGACGGCGAGTCGCGGGGCACGAGTCCGGATGGCGGGCTTGCCATTGCCCGGATTTCTTACGGCCCGCATGCGATTACCGCCCGGCTTCGCGGATACCTGGACGCGGTCAAGAAGATTGACGTGAGCTCGGCCGGACCGGTCGGTGTCACCTGTCGCCTCGGCTACGGCAAGGGATGGCTCGTAGTGGAATCCGACCCGCCCGGCGCCAGCCTTTCCGTCAACGACACGGCCGCCGGCATGACGCCGTGTACTAGG
>CAZAKP010000142.1:0-7803 GCA_964485845.1 uncultured bacterium
GAGTCCGCCATCGGCTTACGGCCAACGGCTGACCGCCCTGAATCCGAATCCGAAGACCGCAAGCGGAAAGCCGCAAGCTGTCGGCCGTAAGCGGTGTTGCGGAGCTGCTCTTCCTTGTACTCAGCGGACTGGAAGACCCTTCGACTTCGCTCAGGGCATGCCTTGCTGTCGCGGGAGAAGCGGTCTACGAGGTCGGCGACGAGCGCCGGAGGAGAAGCACCCACTGCGGGTCAGAATAGCGGAGATTCAGGGTCGGTCAAGTCGAGAACCGCGGCCGGTGTCCCGTTCGGCGAGCGGTCAAATTGCAGGACCAGACCCGAGTGCGGCTATTGTTGCGGGTGCGGGAGCGACGGCTGGAGCAGTGGCTGTTCTGTGGGCCGGTGCGAGCGCAGGAGCGGACGCCGCTGCAATGGCTGTTGCGGTAACTGCTGCGGAGGCTGGAACGGCGGCTGGAGCGACTGGAGAAACGAGAGCCGCTCCAAGCGGAGGACTCGCACCTGTTGCGGGTGCTCAAGCGGCTGCATGAGCAGCGGCCGTAGCGAGAGCCGGACCGGATGCCGTTCTGGAGGGTTGAGCAGTAGTCGTCCCATGCGCTGCAGCGACGTCTGTTGTGAGTCCCGGAGCGAAGGCCGCATAAGGGGCAGGAGTTCCCCCTATGGTCCGGGGGATGGCGTCTGAGGACAGACGAAGTCAGAAGCTAGAAGCCAGAGGCTAGAGGCCAGAACTACGGAAGGGACGGAAGGAGAATGACTTAGCCGCAACGAAGGACGTTGGACGATGTACGAGCAAACGATGCTCGGGCGCAGGACAGAAGCCGATGCACGAGGACGCCATTTGCGCGAGGCCCGGAATCGACCGTAACTCCTGCATTATCGGTTTCTTGGAGGCGACGGAGAGCCTCAAGAAGGTAGGGTAGGGGTCGCTTAGGGGGCTGCTTCTTGACCCACAATTCAGCATCGATTCAGTTGTACAATGACCGACACTTTTCCACGTACAATGCGGCGAACAATGAATCGAACAATGACCGGTCCATTTCCAGGTACAATGCCGCGAACATTTCATCGAACGATGCCGCGTACAATGACTTATACAGTTTGAGATTCAGTGCAGGATTCAGTCGAAGATACCGTTCGCGATACAGCTCGATATACATTCGACGATACTTTCGCCGTTACTTTCTGACGAACAATGAGAGATACTTCGAAGGACCGAACTGAAGGCAGAGGTCAAGGTTGAGGTTGAGGTAGAGGCAGAGGTCAAGGTCGAGGTTAAGGTTAAGATCGAGGTTGAAGAAGAGCGTCGGATGCAGCTCGGCTTTGCACAGTCCTGACATAGTCCTTATTCTCGCCAAGCAAGACGCCGGCAGAATTCTGCCAATACAACAAAGGAGAAAGCCAATGACCCAGACGAAAATCTGGAAAGCCCGAATGAGAAAGGCCTATGCCGATGCCACGAACCACGTGGTCGTGGGCGAGGTCCTCGAAGAGAACCCGCTGTACCTGAAGATGAGGTGCCGGGCGTTCCACTTCAAGCGCCCGACAACGAGCGCCAACATCGTCACGAGCGAGGCAAAGGTGCGACTGTTTCCCTGGGAACGTTTCTCGTACATAACCGAGCTCCCGGAATCAACTGACTGGGAAGGGGCAGTTCCGGGTCTGGACCACAAGGGAGACGTCATCCTCAGGCCTGCAGCCGGCGAAAGCAACATCGACCTGAAGGAAGGGCTTGACGGCTGAGGAGCAGCCGAAGTCAGAAGGCAGAAACCAGAATGCAGAAGGCAGAAGTGCGGACGGACTTGGGAGGCAAGATGAGAGATGCTAGATGTCAGAATCCTGGCTATCTGCGTTCATCCATCCGTGGTTAACAAGAACCTGACAATCGCCTTATGCGCGCTTAGTCAGGAGGGTCTACAATTCCGCCGAACATGAAAGGACAAAACCGTATGAAGAAGACCGTCGTCGCTACGCTGCTGGCGATACTGGCAGCCGGCTCTGTCTACGCCATCGACCCGGGCCAGTCAGAGCTGGAGTACAACGGCTGGTTCCGCTACACGAACCAGTCAACGAACTTCAAGGTCACCACGCCCGGCGTGAGCCGCTCGAACATCGAGCGGAACTACTTCCGCGCCGCCCACCAGTGGACGCCGGACCTCTACTCGAAACTGACGCTCGACTTCCTCTCTTCGTCGAACTACGCGGACGGCGCCTCGGTGCGCATCAAGGAAGCATACCTCGACATGGCGCTGCCGCACGTCCCCGACTTCGTCCTGACCGCAGGGGTGCAGAAGCACTACTTCGGTGAAATCTACTCCTGGGACTACACCCACCCGGACAAGTCGCTCGCGGACGCGCAGGGCGTGTGCGCGAGCGCCGACTACGGCGTGACTGTGAACGGGTTCCTGCCCAAAGGGCTGGGCGAGCTGCAGCTCGGGGTGTACAACGGCGAGGGCTACAAGGTCACGGGCGCCAGGAACTCGACCACTCCGGAACTGCTGGCGAACCTGCGCCTGACGCCCTTCGCCGGGGTCCAGGTCGGCGCCTCGGTCTTCTCCAAGGCCAGGGACTTCTCGCCCTACGCCAACAACAAGAAGGGCCGCAACAGCGACAACACCCAGTACCAACTGGGCGACACCACCAACATGGACCGCCTCGCCATCGCGCCGATGGCCAGGGTCGCCTTCGGGCCGGTCTCGCTGACCGGCGAATACATCATCTACAGCTACACCCGCAAGTTCAGCTACTACGCATTGAGCAAGGACTCGACCGGCGCCGTCACTGACTCGGCTCTGACCCCGAACACCAAGGACTACGCCATGTCCGGCCTCGACCTTCTCCCGGTTGTGTCGCTCATGAACCGCAAGCTTGAGGTCTTCGGCCGGTTCAGCACCTGGCAGCAGAAGGACCAGTCCGGCGACTCGATGCCCGTCAACAAAGCCAAGAGCCTGATGCGCTACGGCGCCGGGTTCAACTGGTACTTCCTACGGCGCGCCGGCGGCGCGAAGCCCGCGGCGATGTTCCAGCTTGCCTGGGTCCATGAGCAGTCAGAGGCGCTGAAGCCTGCGCCCGCCACCGGGAAGGTCGACCCGACCGACACGTTTATGGCCCAGTTCCGCTTCGAGTGGAACCACGTCCTGAACGCGCTGTAAGAGCATTGGACAAAGGAGAACATGATGAAGAAGCTAATCACCATCGTAACCATCGCCACCCTCGCGCTTGGCTCGGCCCTCACGGCCCGCGAGCTCGTAGTCAAGGGCTCTGACACGATACTGAACCTGGTGCAGAATCTGGCCGAGGCCTTCTCGGCCGCCCAGCCCGACGTGACCGTGTCGGTGACCGGCGGCGGCTCGGGCGTCGGCATCAATGCTATCATGAGCAGCGAAACCGACATCGCCGACGCCTCCCGCTCCATCAAGTCCAAGGAGATCACGACCGCCCGTTCCAACGGCGTGAATCCGACCGAGTACGTCATCGCCATCGACGGCGTCTGCATCATCGTGAACGCCTCGAACTCGGTTGAGAAACTGACCCTGGACCAGTTCAGCCAGCTCTACCAGGGCAAGATCGCCAACTGGAGCCAGGTCGGCGGCCCGAACAAGAAGGTCAGCCTGTACGGCCGGCAGCCCAGCTCCGGCACGTTCGTCTACGTCCGCGACGAGGCGGTCAAGGCCGAATACTCAGCCTCGATGCGCCAGATGAACGGCAACGCCCAGATCGTAGAAGCGGTCAAGGGCGACGAGGGCGGCATCGGGTACGTGGGAGTCGGCTATGCCCGCGAACAGGGCATCAAAGTCCTGAAGCTGTCCAAAGACGGCAATAACTACTACTCGCCGCTCGACAAGTCGGCGGTTGACGCCGGCACCTACCCGCTGGCCCGGCCCCTGTTCCAGTACACCAACGGCAAAGCCAAGGGTGATGCCAGGGCCTTCATTCAGTTCGAGCTCAGCGAAGCCGGACAGAAGATCGTCAGCGACCAGGGCTTCTATCCGGTAACCGAAGGCTACCAGGCCAGGAACGAAGCAAATCTCCACTAGCTTAGTGCCTCCCTCACTCATGCCGGCAGAGATGTCAGGGACACCTCTGCCGGCTGTGGGCGGCACCAGACAGCCGCGGCGGCGTTCAAGAAGGCTGGCCGACAAGAGCGCAGGCGCGCTCTTCCTCGTCTGCTCGCTGCTGTCCGCGGTTGTCCTCCTCGGGATTCTTCTGTTCCTGCTCAAGAACGGCATTCACACGTTCCGCGAGGTGTCGGTATTCCGTTTCCTCTTCGGCACGGTCTGGAACCCGGACGCCTACGGCAAGCCGGCATACGGCCTGATTCCGCTGCTCGTCGGGTCGTTCGCGAGCACGGCCATCGCGCTCATCATCGCCGTTCCCTTGGGCATCGCCTCGGCCACCCTGATTTCCGAGCGCCTCAAGGGCTCGGTGCGAATCCTGGCCAAAACCCTGATCGAGCTCTTTGCCGGGTTTCCGTCGGTGGTGCTCGGGTTCTTCGGCCTCGTCGTGCTCGCCCCGCTCATTGCCCGACTTTTCCATGTCACCTCGGGACTGAACCTCCTGAATGCCAGCCTCCTGCTCGCGCTGATGTCCCTCCCTACTATCATTTCGGTGTCGGACGACGCCCTGCGGGTCGTCCCCCACTCCTACCGCGAAGGCGCATACGCGCTGGGGGCCACACCCTGGACCACCGCGTTCCGGATCGTGCTGCCCGCGGCGCGCTCAGGAATCCTCGCCGCAGTCATGCTCGGGTTCGGGCGGGCAGTCGGCGAGACCATGGCGGTGATGATGGTCGCGGGCAACGCCGCCATAATCCCGCACTCGCTCTTCGACCCGATCCGCACAATCACCTCGACCATCGCGATCGAACTGGGCGAATCGGTGTTCGGCGACAGCCACTACTACTCGCTCTTTGCCCTCGGGTTCGTGCTCTTCCTGATCGCGCTCGGCACCAACCTCGTGGCCGAATCGCTAATCAAGCGGGAGAAGCGGAGCTTCACGCTGTGAAAATGGGGACTGTACCGCGCGTTCTCGCGCTCCGAGGGACTGTCCCCATTTTGACATTGTGCGGGACACGGGGCATCGTCATCCACTTGACCGCTAGACCACATGACCACTAGTTCACTTCCCGCAAAGAAGCCTCGCCGCACCCGATTCACGAGCAGCTATCGCTTCTGGCTCCTGGGCATACCGTTGGTGCTCTTCCTCGCCTTCATCGTGTACATGTTCGTCTGTCTGTTCAGCAATGGGCTCGGCGTAATAAGCTGGCGGTTCCTCACCCAGCCGCCGACCAACGGCATGACCGCAGGCGGCATCTGGCCGTGCATCGTCGGGACCGTGCTTGTCACCTTCGTCTCGCTCGTCTTCTCGGTGCCGATCGGCGTCGGCTCGGCCATCTACCTGTCCGAGTACGCGCCGGCCAACTTCGTGACCCGGGCAATCCGCAGTTCCATCCGTAGCCTGGCCGGAGTCCCTTCCATAGTCTACGGCCTGTTCGGAGTCGCGCTCTTCGTGTCGGCCATGAAGCTCGGGCTCTCGATTCTCGCCTCCGGCCTCACCCTCGGCCTGATGAACCTGCCGTGGATCATCGCCACTGCCGAAGAGGCAATCCACGCCATACCCGGCTCATTCCGCGAAGGCGCCCTGGCGCTCGGGACGACCAGGTGGGAGGCGATACGCCACAACGTCCTGCCCTATGCCTTCCCCGGAATCCTCACCGGCGTTCTGCTCGCCGTCGCCCGCACCATGGGCGAAACCGCGCCGATTCTCTTCACCGGCGTGACCTACTACACTAGGCAGCTCCCGACTTCACTCAAGAGCAAGTTCATGGCCCTCCCCTACCACCTCTTCACGCTGGCAACCCAGCATGACAAGATGTCGGAAGTGCGACCGATTGCCTTCGGGACGGCGATTGTGCTGCTAAGCTTCGTCCTGCTCTTCGACGCGGCCGCCTTCACATTCCGGCTCCGCTCCGCCGGCACGAACAAGTGGCAGGTATAGCATGAGGAAAGTACAAAGTCGTAAGGACGAAGGACAAAACAATACGGGAAAGGACGAAGTACTGCTGCGGCCTTTCAGCCTTTGCACTTCCTCCTTTGTGCCTGATTAAGGAGACGACATTGACCAAAACCAAGATATCGATTGACGGATTGAACCTGTGGTTCAGTGATAACCACGTACTCAAGGACGTCAGCTTCGCGATTCCGGCCAACGCGGTCACCGCGATTATGGGTCCGTCCGGCTGCGGCAAGTCCACGCTGCTCCGCACCATCAACCGGATGAACGACCTGATACCGAGCGCGCGGGTGACCGGCGACATCCAGATTGACGGCGAGAGCATCTTTGCCGGCACGACCGACGTCATCGACCTGCGCAAGCGGGTCGGCATGGTCTTCCAGAAGCCGAACCCGTTCCCAAAGTCAGTCATCGAAAACGTGGCGTTCGGGCCCCGCATCCACCGGATGGGCAACCATTCCGAGATTCGACAGCGGGTCGAGCGGGCGCTGCGCCACGCGAACCTCTGGGACGAAGTCAAAGGCCGTCTGCACGACAATGCCTTCTCGCTTTCCGGCGGCCAGCAGCAGCGACTCTGCACCGCGCGCGCCCTTTCGGTCGAGCCCGAGATCATCCTGCTCGACGAGCCGGCCTCGGCCCTCGATCCGCACTCCACCGCCAAGCTGGAGGAACTCATCCGGCAGCTCAAGCAGGACTACACGGTGGTAATCGTAACTCACAACATGCAGCAGGCGGCCCGGGTCTCCGATTGGTGCGCGTTCCTGATGCTCGGAGAACTGGTCGAGTTCGGCCGCACTGACCGCATCTTCACCAACCCGCGTGACAAGCGCACCGAAGACTTCCTGTCCGGCAGGTTCGGATGATTCAACCCGGCGCAATGTTTCGCTTGAATCTGTCAAGGAAATGACGATAATAGGAGCAAATCTGAGGAATGTTGAGATGACTACGGTATTAGAAGACAAGATTGCGGGGCTCAAGCAGCAGCTCTTCACGATGGCCGGCACCGTCGAGGAGATGATTGCAGACAGCGTCAAGGCGCTCGTGAACAAGGACCCCGCCCTTGCGGCACAGGTCACCGGTCCGGACGAGGACCGCGTGAACCGGCTGGAAATCGAGAACGAAGATGCGGCGATCAACCTCGTGGCGCTCTATCAGCCCGAGGCTTCAAACCTGCGCGCGGTGGTCATGATTATCAAGATAAACAATGACCTCGAACGGCTCGGTGACCACGCGGTAAACATCGCACAAGCTGCCCAGTACCTCATGGGGCGGCCCGCGGTCAAGCCGCTGGTGGACATCCCGAAGATGGCCGACTACGCCATCGGCATGCTCAAGGACTCGCTCGACGCCTTCACGCGCAACGACGCCGAACTCGCCCGCTCGGTGTGCGGCCGGGACAACATCGTCGACGACCTGAACGACACCGTAAAGCAGGACCTGGCCAAGTTGATGAGCACCGACGCCGCGACCATTGACCGAGCGCTCAAGCTGATGATGGTGTCGCTCAACCTCGAGCGGATTGCCGACCTTGCCACCAACGTCGCCGAAGACGTCATCTACATCGCCACCGGCGAGGTAATCAAACACCACTGCAAGGAAGAACCTCAGAACCCCGACCATTGAGTCGGCTGATAGCTGTCGTCGACGACGAGCCGGATATCCGTGAACTGGTCGCTCTCCATCTAAGGAAGGCGGGATTCAGCGTCCGCACGTTTCCTGACGCAGCCAGCTTCCAGAAGTCGCTTGCATCGAACCTGCCCGACCTGGTCGTGCTCGACCTGATGTTGCCCGACGCCGA
>CAZAKP010000143.1:0-7798 GCA_964485845.1 uncultured bacterium
GGTCGATGTGCGGCTGCTGGTGAACGCTCAGGCTTTCCGCTCAAGCGCAAGCTCAAGCACATGCCGGGCAAGAGCCACAAGCCTCAAGCCACAAGCTTCAAGCCATCCGGAAGGTCGTTTTCGTAGAGTGACTTGGCGTCCGGGAGAGAGCCCGGCACGCGACTCGCCAGATGGCTCTCCGGGTAGTCCTCCGAACTATCCCGCCAACTGCTCGCCAGACTGCTCCCCGGATTACTTCCCGAGCGATTCTCAGGGCTCTCTGCGGAGTAGTCCGGAGAACTGCCTTCTCCGCAGTTCTCCCAGGAGCTCGCCGAGTTCCTCTCCGGATAGCTCTCCGAGTAGCTGACCGAACAGCAGTCTGGGTAGCTCTCCGGACTCCTTGCCGGATAGCCTGCTGAGCAACCTGCCGGACTGCTTTCCGGGCAGCTTGGAGAACAACTCGCAGAATAGCCGGGGGGATGGGGTAGGGGAGATTTGACAATGACCAATAACTAATTGCTAATGACGAAGTTAGGACATTTCCGGCCGGAATCCGAAGAGGACTTATACTAAACTGGACTGGCGCGGGTCGCCTCAAATGGGCTGTCGAATTCTGCCCCACTTCCGAAGGAAGTAGGGACCGGTTCGATTCGTCCGCCAGAGACCGGCATGCCGGTTCTGCTTCCCTGTGCTGTAACCAGCGTCTATAATAATACCAAGTGCCACAGCCGGGATTGAGAGTCGTCTTCCCAGCCAGGACAGCCGCCGTCGGTTGTCTCGTCCTGCTGCTGACAGCAGCGCCTGGCCTGGCAGCCGTGCAGACGACGAATCTTACATTCGGGCCGAGCCAGTTTCACCTCGGATTTGCAGGTAGCAGTCTGCGGGCGGCGAAAGCGGGGACAGTCCCTCGGAGCGCGAGGACGCGCGGTACAGTCCCCGTTTTCGCAGGCTCTGTCCCGCACTTCGAGGCCGTGCTTGGCGAGGGGATGGACGTGACGGATGAGGCGGGGGCGCCGCAGTTGCCGGTGAAGCCGGTCGTGATTGCGCTGCCGGGGCACCAGCAGGTCACCAACGTCACGTTTGAGCTAGGGGAGTGGCAGGCGCTGGAAGGCGAGCATCTGGTGGTGCCGTGTCAGAAGCAGCAGCCGCTTGTGGCGGGAACGGACCTTGGACGCAATGCAGAATGCAAAGTGCAGAATGCAAAAGGCAAAACGGGGGACGAGGATGGAGGCGGATTCACGGCGCCGATGCCGAGCATCTACGAATCAGCGGAGCCGTATCCGGCAAGCGTGGGGCGATGGACGGGGACCAGCTACAAGACCGCTTCGGACACGACTCACGGGAATGGGACACGATCCGGAATCCTCGGCGGATTCCAGTCATGTCCCTTTGTCCCGTGCGAGTCCACGTACGTGCAGGTGCTGGTGTATCCGGTGCGGTACGTTGGGGCGGAGCGGCGGCTGGAGGTGTGCCAAGAGGTCAAGGTCAAGGTTGAGGCGGAGCAGACGAATGCAGAGGCTAGAAGCCAGAAGCTAGAAGCTAGAACGCCGGAAGCCGTGAGCCGTGAGCCGTTTGCCGGTGGCCCGTTTGAGTATGTGATTGTGACCGGAGCGGGGTTGGCCACGGCGTTCCAGCGGCTGGCGGACTGGAAGACGCAGAAGGGCGTGCCGGCCGTGGTGCGCACGATGGATTGGGTGTATGCGCACTACACGGGCCGCGACCAGGCCGAGCAGTTGCGGAACTACCTCAAGACCCTGCCCGACTCGGGCGTGAAGTACGTGCTGCTGGGCGGCGACGTTGACGTCGTGCCGTTCCGCAAAGCCTTCGCCATGGCGTCGAACTGGGGCGCGCAGGCGCGCGAGGACTCGCTGCCCTGCGACCTCTACTTTGCCAACCTGCAGGGGTCGTGGGACGCCAACAACAACAACGTATTCGGCGAGGTGGACGATTCGGTTGACCTGTACGCCGACCTGAGCGTGGGCCGCGCGCCGGTGAACGACGTTCCGCAGACGTCGACGTTCGTGCGGAAGGTGATTGACTACGAGCACGCTGCTGTCGGTGGCTATCAGGACAAGGGTCTGTTCTTCGCCGAGGTTCTGTGGCAGAGCCCGTACACCGACATGGGTGTGCACAAGAACAAGATGGAGCAGCAGTCGTTTGCTTCCGGCTACCGGCTGACCAAGCTCTATCAGAGCCTGGGCAATGAGACGCGGACATCCGTGATGCAGGCGATGCGTGAGAACCAGAACATCATGAATCACGACGGCCACGGCTGGATTGACGTGATGGAGTGCGGCGGGTCGGCGAACCGGATGCACACGGCTGACGCGGACACGATTACGAACGCCGGGCTGGGCGTGCTCTATTCCATCGGCTGCTGGACGACCGCGTTCGACTTCGCGAGCATCGGCGAGGCGTTCGTCACGAACCCGGACGGCGGCACGGTTGCCACCATCGGCAATTCGTCCTACGGCTGGGGCTCGCCCGGCAACCCGGGTTTCGGCTACTCGGACAAGTTCGACAACCACTTCTGGCACGCGGTCACGAGCGAGAGTATCTACCGGGCCGGGGACGCGCTGGCCGCGGCCAAGGAGTACTATGCCCCGTTCTCGCACGATGAGAACGTGTATCGCTGGCACCAGTACGACGTGAACCTGATGGGCGACCCGGAGATGCCGGTGTGGACCGCGCCACCACAGCGGCTCGACGTATTCGGACCCACCTCGGTTGCCATCGGGTCGGGGAAGTATCTTTTCTCGGCGGCGCACTCGGGCACCCCGGTTGCGGGCGCACTGGTCTGCCTGACCAAACCAGGCGAGGTGTACAGCCGGGGCCTGACCGACGACGCGGGCCAGGTCTGGCTCGACGCAGCCCCCGGGACACCGGGCGGACTCGTGCTTACCGTGACGGCTCACAACTTCGCGCCCTACACAGTCGGAGTCAGTTGCGACAGCGGCGACTACGTTGACTTTGCCGGCTGGCGCGTGGACGACCGCGCGGGCAATGGCGACGGCATCGCCAACCCGGGAGAGACCCTGGCGCTGCCTTTCGTGCTGCGCAATACGAGCAACGATACGTCGTGCGGGTCGGTCATGAAACTCATCACCGATGACCCCCGGGTGAGCATACTCGGCGACGAGGCAGAGGCGCCGCCAATCAACCCCGGCGACTCGTTCCCGGTTGATTCCGGCCTCGTGGTCGCGGTTTCCCCCGATGCCCATGACGGCGCGGCGACGTTCACGCTCTTCGTTCTGGGCGGGTGCGCGGTGAGGTGGTACTTCCCGGTGCTCCAAATCGGCGAGCCGATCCTTGCTCTTGACCGTACGTGGCTCCACCAGACCTTGATGCCGGGCACGGCCAGCGGCCTCGGCGTAAGGCTCGACAACCGTGGGCACGGGTACGGCCACTCGGTGTGGTGCCGGCTCGTATCACTCGACAGCTTCGTAGCGGTTGCGAAGGAGAGCGCGAACTTCGGCGAGATTCTGCCTCGGTCCTTCGGCAGCGGCGACAGCTTCGCCGTGACGGCGTCGAGTCTATGTCCGGTCGGCCACGTCGCGATGATGGAACTAGTGGTCAACGCGGATGGCTACACCGTACGGGATACTTTTGGGCTGCTCGTCGGCGATGACGGGTTTGCCGACAACATGGAGTACGGAGAGGCCAAATGGACTCACACCGGCAGCGGCGACCTCTGGCACCTCACGTCATACCGAACTCATTCCGGCCTGAATGCGTGGTACTGCGGAGACGAAGAGACGCATCAGTACAGCGACAATATGGACGCGCGGCTGCTCACGGCTCCGTTTGCCGCTCCGCCCGGCTGCACGCTTCGATTCTGGCGCTGGTTTAAGACCCCGAACTATGGCGTCGACGGCATCCGCGTGGTCGTCATGCGCGGCGGGATAGACGACACGCTCGACTTCCTCGGCACCGGTGGCGCACTGGCGCGGGACATGAACGAATTGTCCTCAATTCGTATCGTGTCCCAAGCCCCTCGTGGGCGGGGAGTATCCCTGCTCTCGCGGGCGGATCGTGTCCCGAGCCGACCACTCCTGAACGAGAGTGGTTGGGCCGAAGAGACCTACGACCTGTCGTGGCTCCCCCTCGGCGAGGTCATTCAGGTGCGGCTCGAGTTCGTGAGCGACGGCGACACGATTGACGAGGGGTTCTACATCGACGACGTTCGAGTAACCGGCGGCGGCCCGCCCGTCGGCGTGGCCGGGGTCGAAGCCGGGCCCGGGCTGTTCCCGAGCCTCGACGTCTGGCCGAATCCGTTCCGTTCCACTGTGCAGATACGGTACGGTATCGCCGGCGAACTTCCGCGGCTCACTATCTACGACGCAGCCGGCCGGCTCGTGCGCCGCCTTCCGGCCGCGCGTATCGCCTCATGGGACGGCCGCGACCAGCGCGGGAACCGGTTGCCACCGGGCGCCTACTTCATCGAAGCCCGCACCCCGTCCGAGCGCAGACTTGCCAAGCTCATCCTTACGCGCTAGAGTTGCGCAGCCATGAACCGGGAGGCAATGATGCATCGTGTCCATATCGATTCTGCGCTTGTCGCAGCGGCGTTGGTCGTGACCCTCTTGTCCGCGTATGCCGAAGCCTCGCCGACAACTTTTCAGCGAACTTACGGCGGTCCCGATGACGACATAGGCTCATTTGCCGTGCAGACGGCTGACGGTGGCTACATCATGGCCGGGAATGCCGAGTCCTTTGGCGCGGGGCTCACGGACTGCTATGTTGTCAAGACCGATCCGCACGGCGATACGCAGTGGACCAGGATCTTTGGCGGCCCCCTCTTTGATGATGGCTTGTCGGTAGTTCAGACAGCCGATAGCGGGTACATGGTAGCCGGGTTCACAAGCTCTATTGACACGCTCGGCGACGCCTGGCTCATCAAGACCGACGCTAAGGGCGACATGGTCTGGACGCGAACCTACGGCGGCGCGCAGGTTGACTACGTATCGTGGGTCCAACAGAGTCGTGACGGCGGCTACATCTTCATAGGGAACACCGGGCCCTTCGATGCCAGCGACATGTGGCTCGTCAAGATCGATGTCAACGGTGATACCCTCTGGACAAAGACGTTCGGGGGCACAGGAAACGACAATGGCCAGTGTGTCTATCAGACCACCGACGGTGGCTATGTCATTGCCGGTAATACAACATCCTTCGGCGCCGGCAACCAGCGCATCTGGCTCATCAGAACCGATTCCTTGGGCGATACGCTGTGGACAAGAACATTCGGAGAGGATTCGCTGGACTTCGGCGGCTCGGTCCAACAGACCGCCGACGGCGGTTACTTCATCGCCGGTTACAGATGGCCTTGGTCGGCTGAATCGGTATCCCTCTACCTCGTCAAGACCGACGCTCGCGGAGACACGCTCTGGACGAGGACCATTGGTGGGCCAGGTGGATTCGCGGAAGGCATGTGTGGCCAGCCGACTAAGGACGGTGGTTACATCATCGTCGGAGCATGCGGAACAGGCCTCCCGGACGTCTATCTCGTGAAGACCGACGCCAACGGAGATACACTCTGGACGAGAACCTTTGGCGGGCCCGATTTTGATGTCGGCTACTCAGTGCGACTGACAGCCGATGGTGGCTATGTCATATCTGGGCAGACGTACTCGTTCGGCGCGGGCCGCTCCGACTTCCTTCTCATAAAGACCGACGCGAATGGAAACCTGGCGGTTGCTGAACCCAAGTCGGTCCCGCCTCGCAAGTCAGGTCCATCAATCACCTGTGAGCCGAATCCGTTCCGCTCATCGACCGTACTGCACTTAACTCCGGGGCAGCTCGACCACTCGGCCACTCACCTACGCATCTACGATGCACAGGGCAGGCTCGTGCGTACGCTCGCCTCAAATCTAGTCACGCAGACCATCTGGGACGGTAGAAACGACGCAGGCCAACTCCTGCCGTCAGGAACCTACCTGGTTCGCTGTGATTTCGCGGGCAGGCACGTCACCGCGCGCCTCGTCCTGCAGCGGTAGCAAGGAACGGTCGAAATCAGAGTCTAGAAGCTAGAACGCAGAGTGCAGAACTCTCCGCGGTTCTAGCTTCTCGCTTCCAGCCTCTAGCTTCTTACTTCGTTCGGTTTGCTGCCACGGTCTCTGGCTTGACAATGGAAGGTTTCGGCTGGATGATTGGGCATGAAACAGGCTATTGGCTTTGTCCTTTTCTGTTCGGTTTCTCTGGCCCTTGCCGCCGGGCCGGGCGTAACGGTGAAGGTCGAGCCGGTCGAGCGCGGCGCGGGCACGCGCCCGGCGGTCCCGCGGCGTCTTCTGGCCGTCATTTCACCGGCCTCCGAACCCCGGCCGCTGCCGCCTGATTCCGGCTGGACCCTGATTGACTCGTTGGTGCTACATGCGATGATTCCGGCCGGCGAGCGGGTCGCGGTTGTGTTCGACAGCGCAACCGAGTCGCTGCGCGATACGCTGCTCTCCGAGTTCCTGACCGACTCGGCCGCAATGGCGGTGGCGATTGCGCCGGACTGGCTCAAGGACGACCTCGCCGACAAGTTCCGCCGGCTTGGCGCGAACCAGAACCGTATGGCCCGCGTCATCCTCGACTGCCCGGACAAGCGCTACTACGATGAGCTTTGCTTCCAGGTCGCCCACCTGTCGCCGGGGACGCTGAATGTGGTCGACCCGCAACTGCTCGTCGATAACGTGCAGCAGGCATACCAGATTGACACGATGCTCCACTATGTGGACATCATGGACTATGGCGATGCCGTGCAGGGCGGCAACTACTATTCCACGACCAGGTACCGCGTCCGGGCCGGCGATGATACGACCTGGGAGGAAATCCCGCGCGACATCTATTATTGGTGGGTCGTTATGCCCAAGGGGACCGACGAGCAGCCGATGTACGTGGATGGCTATTTCTGGCGGGAGTACCTGTTCTTCTGCAATGACTCGGGTTACCCGCTGCTGCGCGACGCGCTGGCGCCGACCCAGATCTTCTGGGACGGGCAGAAGCATGCCTGGAGTGGCGGATTCCAGGACACGATGCAGGCGGTTGCGGTCGTCGGGCGCTGGGCTGCCCTGACGATGCCCGATGGGGCCTCGGGCGACCGGCCGATTCAGCCGGTCACCATTGCCCACGAGCACAACGGCAACTGCGGAGAGATGCAGGACCTGGTGCAGGCCGCGGCCCGCACCGCGTTGATTCCCTGCGGCGGAGTGAACGACATCAACGAGGACCACGTCTGGGACGAGATCTGGTGGGACAGCCTGTTCATACCCTACGCCAACGACCCGACCACGCACATCGCCGACTCGGGTTGCGCGTATGAGAAGAAGTACGGCGGCAGCAAGAACTGCTCGGCCATCTGGGACTGGCGCAACGATGGCTGGCAGCGCGACCAGATCGGGACCTACAGCGACGTCTGCAGTCTGACTGTACAGGTGTACGATTCCTGCCTGAGGCCGGTCGATGGCGAGATTGTCAAGCTCTCCAGCGAGGATTGGTACGGCGGCACGGCCACCTGCTTCTACGGGGTCACCGGCCGCGATGGACGCTACGTAACGCCGCTCGGCGACAACCAGAACTACTATCTCACTCTCTCCGGTCCGCTCGGCGACGTTTCGGCGGGCATGATAATCGACTCGGCCTCGGCGGTGCCGGGCGGGAGCTTCTTCTATGCCTGCACCCTTGCCGCGAGACTCGACTCGCTCGCCGTGCTGCCGGACAGTGGCCCGCCGCTCGACCAGTACCGGCTTGACGTGAGCTATTCGGCCGGGCGCGAGGTGGTCTACGGGTACGACTGCTACAACTCGAACGGCGCGAACGAGTACGCGCTCGTGAGCGA
>CAZAKP010000144.1:0-7787 GCA_964485845.1 uncultured bacterium
TGACAACTCGTCACCGTGTCGGCGCCGTAGGCCACCGGCAGGTCGAGCAGCGTCGGACCATTGCCCCAGGACGTGCCGCCGTCGGTAGAGAAGTCAACGTAGCCGTCATTCATCCCGGTCGTGTTGTCGATTGACCAGACCAGCGCGACCTTGCTCGAAACCTTTGAGGCCGCAACGTTGTGGGTCGGGAAGAGCGGGCTCGGGACGATGCCGGTGAGCGGCGTCGAGAAATTCGGCCAGTTGCCCGGGGTGATGTTGCTGTAGCTCAAGTCGTAGGCGGCGGTAATCGGGAAGATGTTGATCTGGCCGTTCTGGCTCACCGCAATCGGCGGCCACTGGCAGACACCGAGCATGGGTTCGCCGTCGGCGTACTCAAAGATGCCGGCGCCCGGGGCCGCGTCGCGGGCGACCCGGGGTACGACGTTGCTGCCGCTGGCGACGTGGCCACCGACTACCGCGTTACCGGCGGTGTCGGCTTCGATGTTGCCGTAGCCGGCGCGCTTGTCGAACACGTTCACGCCCGACGACATATAGTCGGCGTCAACCCACTTCCAGGCGTGGTTGGCGGCGTCGTAGAAATTGTACCGCATGTTCCGGTCCGGGAAATCCGTGCCCGAGGTCGCGGTCGAGTACATCCACAACGCGTGGACGCCGCGGCCCGGCGAGTTCACGATCCCGGTCAATCTCGGGCCGTTCGTCCACCAGTCATAGGTGGTTCCGCCGACGGTATCAAGCGTGCCAATCAGAGCCCGCGGCGGGATGCTCGGCCCCTGGTTTGCCGTTACCGGCGAAGGCATCGGAGCCACACTCGACGTGCCGTTCTCCGGCGCCAGCACCGTAACCGGCTGGAGCGTGCCTGCCGCCAGCGCCAGGACAGGCACCAGCACTGCGAAGCATAGTACGTTGCGCATCAGTCTTCTCCTTGGTTGTTATCTGTCAGCGGCGTGGCCGGCCCGGCGCCGGTCCGCTGCTGAGCTGTTCGATTGTGTCGTCTCGTCTACCTCACCCTTCGTTCAGCGTGAAACGGAACGGGATGGAAACCCATACCCGGACCGGTTTGTCGCGCTGCATTGCGGGCGAGAACTTCGCCTTCATCGCCGCGTCAACCGCGGCCTGGTCCAGCGACGCGTTGCCGGATGGTTTGAGTATCCGCGCGTCGGCGACCGCACCATCGACATCTACCAGCGCCTCAACCACTGCCTGACCCTCGATGCCCGCGGTCCGGGCCATCTCCGGGTAGGTCGGCACCGGGATGTTGATCGGTTTCGGCTTCACCTCAACCTTCCAGAATGGAACGACCGGAATGTCGGTCTCCTCGGTCTGCCTTATGACCTCGACTTGGTTGGTCGCTTCGATGGTCTGCGCCGTGACTTCTGCCTCGCTCGCCGCCGCGACCGGTACGGCCGCCGGCTTCGCGGGCTCCGCCGGCTTCTCGAATTCTGTGAGTGTCGGCGGCAGAGTCTCCGTTATGCTCTCAATCGACTTCTTCAACTTATAGGCCTGCACAACGAACTCCCGGGGCAGAACCAGGAAGGCCAGCATAGCGAATACGATCGCGGCAACCGTGGCGGTGCGGATCGCGAGTCCGTAGTATCGGTCTTCCCATTCGAGCGCGGCAATACTGCTGCTCGTACTGGTTGTCATACTCCTATCCTCCACCCATCAGCTCGTAGTTCGTGGCAAACGTGACCTTCAGGGCGCGGGCCGCCTTGAGCGCCTCCAGCACATCCGTGACGTAACCGTAGGGGACATCCTTGTCGGCCTGCAGCACGACGACGAGGTCAGGATTCTCGATGACCCTCTCGCTCAGGACCGGTGTAACGCCGGGGATCGAAACCAGATTGTCGTTGACCGAAACCCTGCCGGCCTTGTCTATCCAGATACTCTGGGCGTTGCGTTTCTTCAGTATCCGCTCGGTGGACACGGCATTCGGCAGCACTACCTTCAGTCCTTGCGCGGCCCGGAACGTAGTACCGACCATGAAGAAGATAATGAGCAGAAAGGCGATGTCACCCTGGGACGCGGTCGGAATGTCGGGCTGAACCCCTTTTCTGACGGCTATCCTTCTCATGGTCTTCCCCCCTCTCCGAGCTCCGCCACATGGAGCAGGCTGATTCGTTCCGCCTTCGCCAGTTTGAGCTGGTCGAAGACGTCAATCATCACCCGGTAGGGTGCACCACGGCTGACGCGAAACGAAATCACCAAGTCCTTGTTCGCTGCGATCCGACTGACCACTACCTCGCGTAGCTGCGGAATATCTACTTGCTGGGCATTCTGGGGCTCACTGGCCAGGCTGACTTGAACCTGCCCCTGCGGGCTTACGTCCACGTTGAGGAGGTTCTTCGGTGGTATCTTGACCTGGGACTCCTGCCCGGCAGGGGTAGGTTCGGGCAGGACGATCTTCAGACCCTTCTCCTTGGCGAACATGCTGGTCGACATGAAGAATATCATTATGAGGAAGGCAACGTCGCCGGTCGAGGCGGTCGGGATGTTCGCACCGGAACCACCGCCCCGTTTCCTCAGACTGATAGCCACTATTTCTCCTTGATCAATCCCCGTGCAACCAGGAAGTCAACCAACTCACCGGAGGCGTTCTCCATATCGCGGAGGTAGCCGCTTACCCTGCCGCTGAACAGGATATAGAAGATGGACAGCGGGGCGGCAATGATCAGACCCCACTTGGTGGTAATCAGCGCTTCGGCAATGCCGGACGCGACGACCGTCGCTTCCACTTCGCCGACGGCAGCGACTGCCTTGAACGCGCCGATCATACCGGTTACGGTACCGAGGAATCCGAAGAAAGGTGCCACGGTCGTCAGACCGGCGATGAGCGGCATACCCCGGTCAAGGAAAGCGAGTTCGCTTGCGCCAGTGCGAACAATCGAGTCCTCGACCACGGTCTTGCCCTGATCTACCTTCTCCAGGGCCGCGGCAAGTACACGGGCGGCCGGGCTCTTAGTCTTGTTGCATAACTCAATGCCGGCTTTGACTCCGTTCTTGTCGACTGTCTCCATCAACTGCTGACCGAACTTCTTCACATTGAGACGCAGACGGAGCGTCAGTGTGAAAGCTCGCTCAATCGTCAGCGCGATACCGGCGACTGCGCATGCGAGCAGGAACCACATGATGCTGCCGCCGTCTTTGAACTCCTGTAGCACTTAAGTGCCTCCTTATGAGTTTGCCTGTTGCAGCAGGTACTGAACTAATCTAGTCAAACGCCGCCTCAAGTCAAGCGGCCAAGACGACACCCGCCGCCAGCGAGTGTAAATAGAGCATACTCACAAAAATCCGGCTGGCAAGACCTGCCGGGGCCGGCGGCCGAGCCTGATATCCATACCGCTGATACCACCTAATATATACTAAGGCGTTGGATTCCGCACCCCAGAGCCGACATTGGGCCAACCACGGAGCCCACAGAGAGCACAGAGTAGGTGAAGCCCGGGTCCGGTCTCGCCCTTCGGAGTCTCTGTGAACTCTGTGGTTCGGTATCGGATTCAGGGCCGCCGTGAGTTCTTGCATACCGAAGCCTGGTCAGGTATGATGGACAATGAACCCGAAAACGCCGGTCCGGGCAGCCAACTACCCGTCGACCCCGCGGGAGTTTATTCCGCAAACCTCAACTCCGGCAACGCTGCCCCGGTGCAGCTCGTTGTAGCAAGGCAGAACCATGAAAGCAATGACTGACCATCTGCAACTCTGGTCGCTCGGCCTCTTGCTCCTGATGCCGCTGGCGGCGGCACTCGCGTCCCCCACGTCCGACCTCGAGTCGCGGGTCTTCGAATACGACCTGAAAAACGGGCTCCACATCATCGTCTACGTCGACTCATCGGCCCCGGTGGCGACGACGAGCGCATGGTACAAAGTGGGGTCCTACGACGAGCCGCTGGGAAGCACCGGGCTCTCCCACATGCTCGAACACATGACCTTCAAGCACACCGACTTCTACAAACCGGGCCAGCTCGACCGGATCATCGACTCGGCCGGCGGCAACAACAACGGCTTCACGTCGACGTACTACACCGCCTACTATGAGGATTTCGCCAAGGACCGCTACGAGCTGGCCCTCAAGATCGAAGCCTCACGGATGATGAAGTGCATCTTCCCCGACTCGGAGTTCGAGAGCGAGCACCAGGTGGTATCCGAGGAGCGCCGGCTGCACGACAACTACCCGGCCGGCGAACTCTGGGAGTTGTTCGGGGCCACCGCCCAGCTCGTCAACCCGGAGCGCAACCCGACCATCGGCTGGTCCGATGACGTGCGCCATTTCACGGTCCAGGCCGTACGCGACTGGTACCGGCAGCACTACAACCCGGCCAACGCCGTGCTCGTCGTCTGCGGCGACGTCCAGCCCGAGGATGTGAAAGCCAAGGCCGAGAAGTACTTCGGCAGCTTCAAGGGCACGCCGGTGGAACGGCGGGACTTCTACGACGTCGAGCCCAAACAGAACGGCGAGCGCCGTATCACCATCCGCAAGCGCGTGCGCGTGCCCAGCCTGATAATCGGCTACCACGTACCGGGTGTCCGCGACTCGACCTGGTACGCCGGCGAAGTTGCCGGTACCATCCTCGGCGGGGGCGAAACCTCCCGGCTGTACAAAAAGCTGGTCAACGAACTGCGCCTCGCCACCAGCGTATGGAGCGGCAGCGGCGTGAGCCGCGACCCCAGCCTCTTCGAGGTCGGGGTAACGCCCAAGGCCGAAAGCCTCATCCCGCAAATCGAGCAGGTGGTCCAGACCGAACTCGACCGGGCCGGCTCCGAGCTCGCCTCCGACCGCGAACTCCAGCAGGTCCGCAACCAGGTACTGGCCGGCCAAGCCTACCGGCGCGACAACATGTTCGGCATGACCTACTGGCTGGCCTCCAGCTACATCCTCTTCGGTACCTGGCACCAGGCCATCGATTATGCGGAACATATCAACCAGGTGACCCCGGAACAGGTGCGCGACTACTGCGCTGCCCACTTAAGACCCGACAACCGCACGACCGGCATCCTCGTCTCGGCAAAGGAGACCAAGTGAAGTTCCGCATCTCCCTGCCCGTCATTCTGACTTCTGCACTCTGCCTTCTGACTTCTGCGTTCGGCCTTCCCCTCTACCGCGACTCCCTTCCCAACGGCCTCGTCGTCCTCACCTATGAGGACCACCGGCTCCCGACCGTCGCGGTCAGCCTCGTCTGCCGAACCGGAGCCGCAAGCGACCCACACGACAAAGCCGGCACCACCGCGATGATGGCCGACCTGCTTGCGCGGGGCACGGCCACGATGTCCGACGACTCGGTCAAGTCAATCGTCGAGTTCCTCGGCGCCCGGCTCTCGGGCGATGCCGACCAGGACAACTGCGCGCTCAACGTCAGGTCGCTTGCCAAGGACCTGGGAATCGCGCTCGACCTGATGGCCGATGCCGTTCTTCACCCGGCGTTCGACGCGAAACAGATTGAGCTTGCGCGCAGCCGGATGCTCTCAGACGCGCAGGGCATGTTTGATGACCCCGGCTCTGAGGTAGATTACGAGTTCGGAAAGCTCTTGTACGGTGATAAACCCTACGGGCGCCTGACCGGCGGCGATACCTTGTCCCTGCCTCGCATCAAACGCGAAGACCTCGTCGCCTTCTACAACACCTACTTCCGGCCGAACAACTGCTTCGTCGTGGCGGTCGGCGACATCAGCCGCCATGACTTTGTAGCGGAGATGGAGAAGCGGCTTTCGTCGTGGGCGCCCGGGCCCGTGCCGGCTCTCGCCGTTGGGCCGCTCGCCATGCCGGACCGCATAAAGGTCAAGGTAATCACCCGGTCGGACATGAACCAGACCTACGTCGAGTTCGGCCACCCGGGCATCAAAGCCAGCGACGACGACATGTTGGCAACCCGGCTCATGTCCTACATCCTCGGCGGCGGCGCGATGTCATCGCGCCTCGGAATCAGCGTCCGGGAAGAAGGCGGGCTCGCCTACGACGTGCGCTGCTGGTTCGACCGCAGCCGATTCGAAGGCGGCTTCCACGCCACGGTCCAGACCGCCGACCCCAGGAAGGCAATCGGCCTGATGCTTCAGGACATCAAGACGATGCACGACTCCGGTGCCACGAGGAAGGAGCTCGAAAAGGCTCACAACTATTACACCGGCTCATTCCCGCTCACCTATGCGTCGACCTACGGCAAACTGGGCCAGGTCCGCACGATGGAACTCTACGGCTACGGCATGGACTGGCTGAACACCTTCCCGGCCAAAGTCGATGCGGTCACGCTCGACCAGGTGAACAAAGCCGCGCGCGACCACCTCAGCCCCGGCCACTACTGGATGGTCGTCCTCGGTCCCGTAACCAGGGAGGAACTCGGTCTTACCGACGTCGAATGGATTGAGTAGGCACGATAATCTCTCCGCCCGGGCCCGGCCCGGGCGGTTCTCTTTCGTACTGAGTGCGTCTAACCGGGAAACGTAAAGGAGAAGACGTGAAACAGACCGCCGAAGCCCGCTGGTTCTACAATCAGCCGACCCCGCCCGAAGTGAGAAACTGGTTCTGCGGCGCGCACCTCTGCCGGGAAGAAACGGTGCGCACCGACCACTACCTCGTACTCGAAGGCAGCAACGAGGCAAGTGTCAAAGTGCGCGGCGGCGAGAAGTTTGAAATCAAGGCGCGCACCGAGCCGCCGGCCCCGCTCATGCTCCTGACCGGTGCATCGGTCGGCTTCGAAGACGGCTGGGTGAAATGGACGCTTGAAGACTGCGAAGCCGCAGCCAGAATGGCCGAACTCGGGACCGGCTCCAGCGAGTGGGTCCCGGTCACCAAGCATCGCTGGCTCAGAAAGTTCAGCCTCGACCCGACCGGCCAGGTAGAGGAAATCGACGCGGACGCGGTTGTCGAACACGGCGCCCGGGCGGAATACTGCGAAGTGAACGTCCGCGACTCAAAGTGGTGGACCATTGCCTTCGAATCCTTCGGCGAGACCAATCGCATGACGAACCTCGAACAGGTCGCGCGCCACTTCTTAAGAAACCTCCCCCACGGCCTCGCCCTAACCGAACTCACCTCAATGGCCTACCCCGAGTGGCTCAACCGCCTTGCCGGCCAGAAGTAGAACGGATATCGGGCCGCACCGGCCGCCCACATCCTTCGGAAGTGGGCCGAATTCGACGGCTCATTCGGAACAGGGCATACAAGTGCAGTTTAGTATATGTCCCAATCAAGTTCGGCCGTCCGGCGTCCCAACTTATTCATTGGCAATTGGTTACTGGTCATTGCTGAATCTCCCCTATCCCGTCCCCCCGGCTATTCTGCACGCTGTTCTCTACGCTGTCCGGAGAGCAGTCGGGAAGATTGCCTCGCAGGCAATCTGGAGAGGAATGTGGAGAACTGACTGGTCTGCTGTACGGTCGGTTGTCGGGTAAGCTATCCAGGGAGGAGCCCGGCGAACAGTTCCACGAACTGCTCGGAACGCTGCTCTGCGGGTTGCTCAGCAGGTCGCTCGGATAGTCGCCCAGCAAGCAGTCCGGAAAGCCGTCTTCTCGACAATTCGGTGGGTAATCCGTAGAGCTGCCGGGTCAGCTATTGGTCGAATTGCCTGCCCGGTCGTGGCCGGAGTTCTAGCTCAACGGACGAGGACGCACTTGCGGATGCCGGCTACTCCCTGCTCTCTGCTCACTCCTACCTCTCGTACAAAGTACACGCCGGGGCTCAGGCGCGACACGTCGTTCGCACCGGGACGAAGGTCCATGACCTTGCGGCCACCGACATCGAGGAGTGCGGCGCGGGACATGACCGGATTGTCGGACAATCCGGATCGTGTCCCAAGCCC
>CAZAKP010000145.1:0-7738 GCA_964485845.1 uncultured bacterium
TACTCGCTCATCGGGCTCGTGGTAGTTCTGCTCGGCCTGCCGCTATCGGTGCGGCTCAGGCGCGGCGGCGTGATGTTCGGCCTGGGCCTGGGACTGCTCCTTTCCTTTCTGTACTGGGGAGCGATTCAGACCAGCCGTGCCTTCGGCACATCGCACGTCATCAGCACCTCGCTCGCGGCGTGGCTTCCCAACATCGTGTTTGGCACAATCGCGCTCGTACTGGTGCTCAATGTCGACCGCTAGGCTTCTGCTGCTGCTTATTGCCGGGGCTGCGCTCGGCGCCGGCCTGCCCAAAGGTATTGTTTGCGACGCGGACTCGGATTGCTTCTATGTTCCGGCGCGGGTCGCCGGGGCCGGGGCGCCGGTCCCGGCGCTTCTGGTGCTGGGCTGCAACGGGGCCGTGCCGAAGGACCTGGATACGTTCCGGTTCATTGCCGACTCACTCGGCTGGGTAGCGGCTACCTGCCACGCGACGCGCAATCACCGGAGCACCGACTCGAACGACGTCGACATCGTGCGGACTATTGGCAAGCTGCGAGCAAAGTACCCGGTTGATCCGAACCGCGTATTCCTGTTTGGCTTCTCCGGCCAGGGCGTCCAGGCTCTCGGCACCATGTTCCTGCACCCGGAACTGGTTCGGGGAGTGGTCGCTGTCTGTCCGCACGCCGGGGCGGTGCCGCTCGCAGTCTGGGAGGAACTGCAGGGTCACCTCGCGTACCTCGTGACTCGGACGAAGGACTGGAACCGCGCGGACAACGAGAAGATGTACCGGCTGTTCAACGAGAACGGGGTCTTGACCGAACTCGTAACCACGCCGGGCGAGCATGGTAATGGCCCGGCAGCCGAGGTCCTGGCCGGGTGTCGCTGGTTGTCGCGGGAATCGCGCGACTAGCTACGCGGCGGTGCCGGCCCGGATTGTGCCGAGCAGTGTAACGAGCCCCGAGTAGCCGAGGCAGTTGACCACGTCGCCTGTGGTGAGCCAGGCGCGGCGCGCCACGATGACGCCGTAGCGCATCCATTCCAGGTCACCCGTCGCGTGCGCATCGCTGTTGATGGCGAGCTTGACCCCGGCCTGCATCGCCCGCCGCGCCCAGACGTCATTCAGGTCGAGCCGCGCGTGGAAGGCATTGATTTCAAGAAGCTTGTGGTTCTTTGCCGCACATTCTATCACCTGCTCCAGGTCGATATCGTAGCCTTCCCTGCGGCCGATGATTCTGCCGGTGGGATGGGCAACGAGGTGCACGAGCGGGTTTAGAAGGGCCGAGCACATCCTTTTGGTAGCGTCTTTCTTGAAGCCCTGGTGGATAGACGCGACCACGAGGTCGAGTCGCGCCAGCACTCGGTCCGGGTAGTCGAGTGAGCCGTCGGCTTTGATGTCGACCTCGGAGGCCTTGAGAACCTTGATGCCATGCGAGCCGGAGTTGAAGTCATCCACCCGGTCGCAGTGGCGGAAGAGCGCGTCCGCGCTTAGCCCGCCGGCGTAGCCGACCGACTGCGAGTGGTCGGCAATCGCGACGTGGGTGTAGCCACGCCGTCGGCACGCCTCGACCATCTCGCCGAAGTCCGCCGACCCGTCCGAGGCGGACGTGTGGACGTGAAGGTCGGCCTTGACGTCATTTTCGGAAACGAGGACAGGCAGGCAGCCCCCGGCCGCGGCCTCAAGCTCGCCGCGGTTCTCGCGCAACTCGGGTTCGATGTAGGGGAGACCGAGCTTTGCATAGACCTCGGGCTCTGACCTGCCCGCGACCCGCCGTTCTCCCCGGAACAGGCCGTACTCGGAGAGCTTCAGCCCCTGCTTCTGGGCAAGGGCCCGGAGCGCAACGTTGTGGTCTTTGGAGCCGGTGAAGTACTGCAGCGCGGCGCCGTACTCGGACTCATCGAGGACCCGCAGGTCGACCTGCCGCAGTTTGCCGCGGCTCTCGAACAGCACCGAGGCCCTGGTGCCGCCGGCCGCGATGACGTTCTTAACCTTCGGGTGGGTGGTGAAGTGTTCGACTATCTTGTCCGCCGGCCTGCCGGTGGCCAGGATGTCGATGTCGCCGATTGTCTCCTTTCCGCGCCGCAGGGAGCCGCCGTATGCCAGTTGGTGCACGCACGCACAGAGCTTCATGTGGCCGGTGACCTTGTCGGCCAGCTCAAACGCCTCATCGAGGTACATCCGTTCGCCGGTCAGCTCCTCGGTCCGGATGCTGTGCAGGATGTTAGCGCCTTTCTTGTCGCCCATGCCGGGAAGTTCGGCGAAGCGGCCGCTCTCGATGGCCTGCTTCAGGTCGGCCGGGGTCTTGACGCCGAGCTTATCGTAGAGCTGCCTCACCGTCTTCGGCCCCACGCCTTGGATGCCAAGCAGCTCGAACAGCCCGCTCGGCAGACCGGCCATTGCCTCGTCGTATTTCTTCATGCGGCCGGTTGAGAGGTACTCGTGAATCTTCTTCGCGATGCCCTCGCCGATGCCCGGCACCTCCTGCAGCTTCCCTTCCCGGTCGAGCGCCTCGATGTCGGCCCCGAGCTCGTTCAGCACGCGCGCCGCCTTGCGGTAGGCGAGGACCCTGAATCCGGTCTCGCCCTTAAGCTCAAGCGCGTCGGCGATGCGGCCGAACAGCCGGGTGAGTTCCTGGTTCTTCACCAGGTAAGTCTATTTGGCAACCCACTCGAGGTGTATCACCCCGATAACGCCGCTGGTCGCTGCCGAATCCCGGGTTACTCCGTCGGCGACCAGCCGGGCGCTCACCTGTCCGACGCCGACGCGCACGATCTGGGCGGCTACGACGTCGAGGCTTTTGCGGGCCTGGAACGTGTAGGACTTCGGCACGGTTCCGGAAATCGCCGTCGTGTCGCTGCCAGTAGTCTCGTAGTAGCCGGTGAAGTACGACAGGTCATCACCGGTGATGTCGAGCGTTACGTCGACAATCTTCAAGGCGTCGCACGCCATCAGGGTGAAGCTCGCCAGGGCGACCACGAGCAGGGCGAGAACAGAAAGCCTACGCATGTCAGACCTCCAGTTTCAGGTATTCTGCCAGACGGTCATTCTTGTAGATGCACGCGCCGGCCCGGAAGGTTGCCGCGACCTCGCAACGCTCGCTCTCGCGCGGGTCGGCTGTGAGCACGGTGATGTCCGCGTCCTTGCCGGCCGCGATGCTGCCTGAGCTATTCTCCCGGTTCAGGGCGAATGCCGCCGCGCTCGTGAACATTGCCAGCGCCGCTTCGCCCTCGATGGTTTCGGCCGGGTTCGGGCGGTGCATGGCGGCCCGGATTCCTGCGACCGGGTCGATCGGCGTTATCGGGGCATCCGAACCACCCGCCAGCGGCACGCCGGCAGCGAGCAGACGGCGATAGGGATTGGTGCGGCGCCAGCGCTCGCCGAGCCGGAGGGCGTACATTCCATCCGGTCCGCCCCACTCGGCCTCAAAGGCAGGCTGGACCCCAAGCACGATACCGAGGCGCTCGATGCGGGAGATGAGCGAGTCGCTCAGCAGCTCCGCATGCTCGATCCGGTGGCGCAGCGGATTCGCCCTTTTGCCCTCGGCGCCAGACCCTCCCGAGAGCTGCTCGTGGCCGCGCACGACCTGTTCGACTGCCCGGTCGCCGATCGCGTGCACGGTGGCCTGAAGTCCGGCCGCCGCAGCCGCCTGCAGGAACAGGAGCAGCTTCTCGTCGCTCACATAGTTCGTGCCGCTGTTGCCGCGCGCGTCCGAGTACGGTTGGCTGAGTGCAGCGGTGCGCGAGCCAAAAGAACCGTCAATCAGCAGGCACCCCCCGGCCTGCCTGAGCCCGAACCGGCGCGGAGTCTCTACGTCCCACGTCTGAAGAAAAGGCACGGTGCCGACGCCGCAGTTGGCCAGCCCTTCGAGGATTACCCGCCACTCATCATCGGTCGTATCCTCCACACCGACCAGCGCGCCGATCGTGGTAACCCCTTTGGCTGAGGCCTGGGCGCCGGCGAGGCGGAGCGCCTCGCGCACGCTTTCCGGTGCCAGGCGGTGCTTGAAAACCCGCGAGGCTCGTTCATAGGCTTCGCCGCGCAGGACTCCGGTCGGCCGGCCGCTACAATCTCCGTCCAGGCCGGGAGGCCTGATGCCCGACCATCCGGTCAGGACCAGTTGCAGCCCGGCGGTATTGGTCACTGCCGAATGCCCGTCCACGCGGTAGATGAAAACCGGTACGTCGGGAAGGACTTCATCAAGCTCGGCCCGCTGCGGATACCGTCTCTCTTTCAGCCGGTCTGGTTCGAGGTTGAACCCGAGCATCATCCCGTGCTCCCGCGCATCCTGCCGCCGCTCACGCAGCCGCTGCTGCACTTCGTCTACCGAGGTCGCGCCCCGCAGGTCCAGGAAGAGCTGCTGCAGCCCGGCCTCAAGCGGGTGCGTGTGTGAATCAATCAGGCCGGGGAGGATAACGCCGGGCGATACCGGAAGTTTGACGCCGGACTCCGGTTTGATGTCCCTGATTCTTGCGTCGAATACGATGGTCGCCGGTTCGGGCCGGGAACGGGCATCGACGATTGCGAGACCGGTAAGCTTCACTCGTCAGCCGACCCGAGCGGGCCGAGCCGAGCAATCACTTCGACGTGGAAGGTCTGCGGGAACATGTCTACCGGCTCGATCTCGTGGGTCGTGTAACCCGACTGCTCCAGTGTGGCGAGATCGCGGGCGAGGGTGGCCGGGTTGCAGGAAACATAGACGATGCGCCGCGGTTTCAGGGCCGCGATCCGGCGCAGCGTGTCGGCCGGGCAACCTTTGCGCGGGGGGTCGAGGATGACGACGTCGGCCGATGCCACCCGGCTCAGCTCGCGGTTGACGTCACCGCCGATAAACTCGACGTTGCGTACGCCCTGCGACTGGGCGTTCGTCCGGGCGTCATCGACCGCGGCTGCATCGGCCTCGATTGCCGTGACATGCTGGACAAAGGGCGCGACCAGCAGCGATATCATGCCGACTCCGCTGTAAAGGTCCATCACCATTTCGTCGCCCCGCGGGCCGACGTGTTTCAATATCTTGCGGCAGAGCTCCTCGGCCTGGTTGATGTTCACCTGGAAGAACGACGGCGCCGATACCTGGAACGTCCTGCCCAGCACCGACTGATGCAGGTGTCCGCTGCCGGCGAGTACCTTTATCTGGGGACCCATGATCCGGTTGGTGCGGGCCGGAACCACGCTCTGCAGGACGCCGGTCACGCCGGGCTGCTCGGCAATCAGCTCGGCGGCCCTGGCGTCGAACTCGGGTGTCCGAGTAACGACTATCGCCAGCAGTCCGCCGTCGCGAGTGCCCTGGCGCAGAACGACGTGGCGGATGTTGCCGTCGTGCCGCGCTTCGCAGTAGCCGGTTTCACCGGACGCAACCAGGATGGCCCGAATCGCTTCGCGCAGGCGATCGAACTCAACCGGATGGAGCAGGCAGGCCGGGATATCGAGCAGGTCGTGCGTGCCGCGCTTGAAGAACCCGATCGCGAGGCCGTTACCGCCCGCGCCAACCGGGTACTGAGTCTTGTTGCGGTAGTGCCAGGGGTCGGCCTCGGTGGTGACGTTGCGGACCGGCACAAACACCTGGCCGATGCGCTGGAGCGCCTCGTTGACGTAGAGCTTCTTGACTACGAGTTGTCCCTGGTAGTTGATGTGCTGGAGCTGGCAGCCGCCGCACACGCCGTAGTGCGGGCAGGGAGCGGCAACGCGCAGGGGGGAGGGCTCGATGACCTCTTCGATCTCCGCGACCGCATAATCCCGCTTCTGAGTGACAATCCGGGCGCGCACCCGTTCCTGCGGAGCGGAGAACGGTACGAAAATCTTCATGCCGTCATGGGTGGCCAGACCGTCGCCGCCCTGCACCAGCTTGTCAATCAGGAGTTCGACTACCATGCGATCTGCACCTGGCGCACAACTTCGGACGCCAGCTTTCCGATGACCTCGGACGCGGCTTCTTCCTCGGTTTTCGAGGCGGGTTCGTAGGTGACGCGGGCGGTCGCGACGCCCTTATAGAACTGCTCATTGCGGGTCTGGTCCCGCGCATCCACCTGCGCGCTCATGCTAAGTTCATACGCCGATACCGACTGGCTGGCCGTGGAGTCTCCCGAGTAGGAGACGGGCGTGCGGGCGTAGCTCGAGACGGTGGTGTTGATGACCAGGTCTGCGGCCTCGACGTTGGTCACCCGCAGCGTGCGGTCCGCAGTGAACGCCGCCGCAAGCGAATCGGTCAGTGCTTCGGCCAGGCCCGGCTGGGTGGTTGTGTTGGTTGCCGGTCGGATGCCCACGGTCCTCAGGTGCGACGGCAGCAGTGAATGGGTCGAGTAGCCGCAGCAGCCGGCGAAAAGAAACAGCAAGGTGGCGGGACGCACGCTACGATTCTCGCGCTGCCGGTCAGAAAGTCAAGAAAGCCTACCGGCCCCAGAACCGACATAGGATTAACCACAGAGGGGGAAGAGAGGACAGAGTTGGGTGAGGCCGTCACTCCGGACCGGTACCCTCCAAATCTCTGTGTGCTCTGTGGTTCAATATCGGATTTGGGGACCGGCACCCGGACAACGGCAGGCGCCCGGACGTTCGGGCAGGCGCATCAGGTTCCGGCATGCGGGCTTCGGCTGCCTTGCGGTCAGTCCAGTGCTCCCTCGCCGTAGGCCTCGTCAATCGCCCGCCGGATTCCCTCGAAAGTGAAGGAGAGCGCGCAGGTTGCGCCCACGTCCGACAGCAGTCCGGGAAACGGAAAGTCCCGGTCGATTCTGACCGCGATGATGCGCTTGCCGAGTTCGTCGGCCTTCCTTATTTCCCATTCAGTCCAGCCGCTCTCGTGAGATTTTGCGCCGACGAGGCACAGCAGCCCGCTGGCCGCGGCCATCCGCTTCGCCAGGGTCAACTTCACCGGTTCGGCCTGGACGCTGTCGACGGTCACCACCGGCGACTCAGCGTCGACCCAGAACTGCGCAAAGCCCGGCATCTTCGACCAGTTGACAAGCACGTCCTTATAGTAGCCGTCGTTCTCCCGGTCGTAGCTTAGATAGACCTGTTTCGTACCCGCCGGCGCCGGCGCGACCTCCCTTGTGGGAGGGGGTGATGGCGCGGGAGTCGGGCGTGCCGCCGGCTGCCGGAATACCATGGCCTCGGCCCCGGGCTTACCCTGGATGGCGGCCTTGATACCGTCGTAGGCCTGGTTCCATCCCAGTCCGTTGAAGTCGGCGACGAAGTGGCCCCAAAGCGACGGCGGCAGGGTGCAGTTGTCAACCTTGGCCGGGTAGGCGCGTACCCGGCGCCGATTTATCTCGCGCCGCATCAACTCGACCAGTTCCCGCCCGACCCAATTGTGCGCGGCGGAAGCAACCGAGACGACCGGCACTACGCAGTCGACCGGTCGCGTGCTGCTCGACAACCTCCTCAGCAGCGAATCGCCCGAAGTCATCTCGCCGAGTTCGGTGTAGGGACTCACCCGGTCCCGGCGCAGAGCGGCCACGAGCTTGCGCGCAAACTCGCGGTCCTGGAAACTATTGGCAACAAAGACGTGGGGAGGGTTCTCCGGCCGGTGAACTACGCCGGGAAAGTCGAAGTGCATATCCGCCTCCTCTCTTGCGGAATCGACCCCGATACACGACGAACTCTTAATATCCAGATGGAGACAACGTCCATCGAGGCATTGTAGAAAGGCCGGACGATGCTGTCAAGCGACGGCGAGCCTCGCCGAGCGTCATTGCGGAATCGCGACTGGCCCATCGTTTCCAGCGGGGCCTCGCCATTGTGCTTGACTCGCGGAGCCGCGAGGTT
>CAZAKP010000146.1:0-7731 GCA_964485845.1 uncultured bacterium
AGGAAGTGCTCTACCGACTGAGCTACATGGGCGTGACCGGTGCAGGGTATTATATGGATAACCTACGCCGTGTCAATTACTAAATGCAAACGCCGCCCGACGGCCGCTAGGCCGTCCTGGCGCCCAGTTTTCCGGCCCGGCGAGTGCGTGCGAACCCGGGCCTAACCTATTGTAACGACTACCATTACCACGGCGCTTCGGCCGTGTCTGCAGCCGGGAACCGACATGACACCGGTTCGGTAGAGCGGGCGATGGGAGTCGAACCCACGCAAACAGCTTGGAAGGCTGTTGTGCTACCACTACACCACGCCCGCACTCGGAACGGTGCCGACGGTCCCAACGGTTGTCGAACATCCGCAGCCGACTGGGGTGCGGACACCTGCCTTGCCGGTGCAGCAACAACCGGCTCGGTCAGGATGGACGGGGAAGGATTTGAACCTCCGTAGGCGTAAAGCCAGCAGATTTACAGTCTGCCCCCTTTGACCACTCGGGTACCCGTCCGGAATCCGGCAATAGCCAGCCGACAGAGGGATTCGAACCCCCGACCTGTGGTTTACAAAACCACTGCTCTGCCAACTGAGCTATGTCGGCGCCTCCACGCCGCACTCCGCCGACGTGGGCAGTGAACTATAGCCCAAAAACCCCGACGGTCAAGAATCCGCGCGGCATTCAGCCCGAAATCACCAACAACCAGACTCCAATTCACATTCAGCGTCCAATTCCGGAGTGTTCAGGCTCAGATCGGATTTGGGTCACTTCCTCGTTGATTGGTCATTGGCACCGAGGAATTGGGATTCTGGCTCCGGTAATGCGGCGCCGTTTGACTTGCCCTCATGGCCGACTATCCTCATACATGCGTCAAACAATCCTGCTGCTCGGTGTCTGCGTCTGCCTTGCCCGGGCGGCAGACGACTCAATCTGGCAGAACCTCCGAGCCCGCTACCTGGGCCTGAAGACACTCGCCGGCGCCTTCACCGAGAATATCTGTTCCGAGCAGCAGGGGACCTGCACGGAATTCGATGGCAAGTTCGCCATCGCCGTTCCGGCCCGCTACCGCCTCGAAGTGACCGAGGGAATGAAGCAGCTGTTCGTATCGGACAGCACAAACCTGTGGATTTACCTCGCCGATGAGAAACGAGCGATGAAGCAGCCGGCCGGAGGCTTCGCTCCGGTCCTCGCCTTCCTCGGGCCGGTGCTTGACTCTACCGCGACAGCGGAAGTCTCGAAGGACTCCACCGGCATATATGTCGTGAAGGTCACGATGGGCGACGAAATGTCGGCGCTGAATGATCTCCTGCTGGAACTGAACGAGGATGGGACGCGGATCGACGGTTTCTCCTTCAGCGACGGAATGGGCAGCAAGCTTCACTTCCGCTTCTACGACCAGAAGTGGAACCAGAAACTCCCTGCCGGGACATTCAAGTTCACCCCGCCCAAAGGCGTCTCGGTAGAGGAATGACCAATTGCCAATTCCTAGTGACCGCTCTCGTATGCTGAAGCCGCTCACTTCTGATTAGGAATTGGATATTAGACATTCGGCAATTCTCCTCGGTGCTTAAGGATTCCGGCCGCTGCTTCGCCTGCGGCAAAGACAACCCGCAGGGCCTGAAGCTTGAAGTCAGGAAGACACCCGACGGCGTTGAACTCGACTACATTCTTCCCGAGCACTTTGCCGGCTGGCAGGGCATCGTCCACGGTGGAATCGTCGCGACCATTCTCGACGAACTCCTCGCCTACGCCTGTAACCAGTCAGATCGCAGCATGATGACGGCCGAAATGTCGGTCCGCTACCGCCGGCCGGTCAGAACGGGCGAGCCCATCCACGGCATCGGCCGCATCACCGAAGACAAAGGGCGCCTCGTCCTCGCTGAAGCACGACTGCTCGACGCGTCCGGTCAGCTCCTTGCCGAGGCAACCGGCAAACTCATGCTGGCAAAATGACCAATATCCAATTCCTGATGTCTAACGAACGAGGAAATGCCACAACAGAGCAAGACCCGGTCATTTCCGCACTGGTCATTAGTTAGGAATTAGAAATTGGCGATTGGGAATTCCGCCTGCGTAATCTTCCTCGGCTGTCCCAAGAATCAGGTTGATTCCGAGCACGTCCTCGGCTCGCTGAGTCAGGCTGGCTACGATCTGACCACTGACCCGGAGTCTGCAGACCTGGTCGTCATCACGACCTGCGCCTTTCTTCAGTCCGCGGTCCGCGAATGCGAGGCCGCTGTCCAGGAAGCGCTCAAACTCAAACAAGGAAGCCCCGACAAGACTATCGCTGTGGCCGGCTGCCTGGTCGAGCGCTACGGCGAGAGCCTCAAACGCAAGTTCCCCGCAGTCGACCTCTGGGTCCCGCTCGCCGACATGCCCCATATCCCGCGACTGCTTGCCTCGTCCTCTTCGGCCCGAACTCATCATTCAGCGTTCATCGCTCATTGTTCAGATGCGCCCCGCATTCTGTCTACTCCCAGCCACTTCGCCTATCTCAAGATCGCCGACGGCTGCAACAACCGCTGCTCCTATTGTATGATTCCCGATATCCGCGGCCCCTTCCGCTCGCGCCCGATGCACGACATCGTCGCCGAAGCGCGCGACCTCGCGCGCGCCGGAGTCAAGGAACTGATACTCGTCGCTCAGGACACGACGCTATACGGCGCAGACTTCCAGGCCGGAATCAACCACAAAGACACTGAGACACTAAGAAACAAACTGGCGGAGTTGCTTGCCGAACTGGGGCGGATCGATGGCATCCGCTGGCTACGGCTGATGTACACGCACCCGGCGCACGTCACGGAAGACGTCATCGACCAGTTCTCCTCCAACCCGAAGCTCTGCCGCTACATCGACCTGCCTATCCAGCACATTGCCGACCACCTGCTTGAGAAGATGAACCGCCTCTACACCCGGCAGGACGTTGAACTTCTGCTCGAATCCCTGCGGGCGATTCCGGACATGCACATCCGTACCACCATCATCGTCGGCCTGCCCGACGAAACCGCTCGCGACTTCGAGGAACTGCTTACCTTTGTGCGGGCCGCCAGGTTCGACCGTCTCTCCTGCTACGCCTACTCGCCCGAGCCCGGAACCAAAGCCGCGCGCCTCCCTGGCCAGGTCTCCCCTGCCGTAAAGAAAGAACGCGTACGTCGCCTCATGCTCGCGCAGGCAGCCACATCCCGCGCCAATCTCAAGAAGCTCGTCGGCCGCGAGCTGACAGTGCTGGTCGACGCCCTGACAGCAGATACGGAATCTCACCACAAAGACACAAAGTCACAAAGAGGATGCAAGCATGGAGTTGCCCCGGGAGCTGCCATCGGTCGAACTGAATGGGACGCACCGGAAATTGACGGCGTGGTCAGGCTCTCCGGGCGCCGCGTCCGTCCCGGCACCTTCGTCCGCGCCCTCGTCACCGGTTCCTCAACTCACGACCTCACGGCGCGCGTCATCTAGTCTGCGTCGTTCGTTTCTCATCGATCCTCTTCGTTTCCTGTCGCAATCCTGCATTCTGGTCTCAGGTTTCTGGATGCTGAATTGTCCGCGACGTCTCATTGCTCCTCTAAATGCTCGCTTGAAAGCTCGCTGGAAAGCATCGTGGAAGGCATAGTCGAGGGCGTGCTTCAGCGCTTCTTCCATCGCGCAACTCAGTGTATGTCACATCGCTTCGTCCATCGCTCGTCTCAAAGCTCAAAGCATCGCTTCTCACATCGCGTGCTGCAAAGTTCTGTCGAAGGCTCGCGTCAGAGCTCCGCTGAAAACTCAAATCAAAGCTCTCTTCAAGGCTCATTTCATGGCTTTCTCGAATGCTCCTCTGAAGGCAGCTCCCTAGGCGACCCCTACCCTACCGTTCGCCGTGCGCGCTCACTCCGAACCCATTGAGAACGTGCCGGTTAAGCCAATTCGTGGCCATTCGGCAGACCGCGACCTCGTGTATTTGCCGGCGGGGGCGCACTTTCCTCCCCGCGCTCCACTCGGTCAGCGAACGTATGTACTGAGTCCGGGCCATTCGCGCTTCGACTCTTCACTGTTGACCTTCCGCTTCTGGCCCCGTTCGCTTGACTTGTGTCGGTGCGAGCCTATTCTGTTCAAGCAATGGGCGCGTCCCCACCGAAGAAGGTAGTCGATCTTGTCGAGCACTGCGAGCGTGACCGCGACGTACTCCTGTCCGCTGACTACAAGGAAGAGCAGCTCCGTCCAGAGTCCGCCCCGTGTCCAACCATTCGTCATTCGGACTTCGTCATTCGGACTTTGCCTCGCACGCCGGTCATCCACGAGGAATCAATCAAGGCCTGCCCTGAGCTTGGTCGAACGGACCCTGTGTCGCGGGATGAGATGGCGCAGCCGTGATGACCGATTCCATACGCATCTTGGTCAACACGGTCTTGCCGCACCAACAACCAGATCGACTCGCTAGTGTATGAGTTGTAAGGATTGACCGAAAAGGAGATCAGAATTGTGGAAGGAGTATAGCTGGTGAAGTGGATTACCCGTTCGCACGTTCACGTTGACCGGGTGGCGTGCCCGTGGCTGATTGCTCGGTTCGTTGATTCCGACGCGGAGTTCCTGTTCGTGGCGGCGGACAGCGTGCTGGAGGCGGCCGACCGCGAGGGCGCGACGCCGTTCGACATCAAGGATGTCGAACTCGGCCATCGCGATGGACACTGCAGCTTTGTGTCCATCATCGAGAAGTACGGACTGAGAGACCCGGCCCTGCTCGCCATGGCCGAGGTCATCAACGCGGCCGACACCGGTCAGACAGAGTCCAATCCGTACGCTTCCGGCATCGAAGCCATCGCCCGCGGCTACTCACTGCGCTTCCCGGACGACCTCGCGAACATCGAGCACCAATTCGAGGTCCTTGATGCCCTGTACGCCTTCTTCCGGCTCAAGGTCGCGGGCCAGCAGAAGTAGTACTCCGAGGAGTCAGACGAAGTCAGAAGTCAGATAGCAGAATAGTGAGATCGGAAGTACAGGGACGGCCGATGCAGAGACCGAAACCGGACCCCACCGTTTGAAAGATACCCTCGGTCGGCTCAAGACGTTTCTCGGCCTGAACACCGCCATCGGAGCGATGCTCGTGATGGTCGTCTTCATCGGCCTGGGCGAGAAGATGGCCGAGCGGTTCCTCCCGCTCTACCTGCTGGCGCTCGGCGGCTCGACCATTTCGGTCGGGTTCCTCAACGGAATGGACAACCTGCTCTCCGCTCTCTATTCATTCCCGGGTGGATACCTGAGCGACCGGCTCGGGTACAAGAAGGCCCTCGTCCTTTTCACGCTGGTGGCGATGTTCGGCTACTCGATCGTCATCTTCGTGCCGACGTGGCAGGCCGTACTGGTCGGCGCGGTCTTCTTCATCTCGTGGACCGCGGTCTCGCTGCCCGCAGTGATGAGCATGGTGTCGAAGGTCGTGGGGAAAGAGAAACGAGTGATGGGCGTCACTCTCCACTCATTCGTGCGCCGGATTCCGATGGCGCTGGGCCCGCTGGTCGGCGGACTCGCCATTGCCCGCTGGGGCAGGATCGCGGGCGTCCGCGTCGCCTTCATCGTCGCGCTCGCGCTTGGCGCCGCGGCGATCGCCTTTGTCTGGTTCTTTGTCGAGGACGAGAGGGGCGCAAGGTCAGAACCGGTGCGGATCCGCGGCATGCTCAAGCTCATAAGCCCGGACCTGCTCAACCTGCTCGTCTCCGACATCCTCATCCGCTTCGCCGAGCAGATTCCCTACGCCTTCGTTGTCGTCTGGGCCGTGAACAATAACGGCGTCACGCCTTTCCAGTTCGGCATCCTGACCACGATCGAGATGGTGACCGCGATGCTCGTCTACGTCCCGGTAGCCTACCTCGCGGACAAGTACGGCAAGAAGCGGTTCGTGCTGATGACGTTCGTCTTCTTCACACTGTTTCCGCTCGCGCTCGTCTTCTCCCGGACGTTCCTCACCCTGTCGCTCGCGTTTGTGCTGCGGGGTTTGAAGGAGTTCGGCGAGCCCACCCGCAAGGCGCTGATCATGGACCTCGCGCCCGAGGATGCGAAGGCCGGCACGTTCGGCACGTACTACCTGATTCGCGACGTGATAGTGTCCCTTGCGGCATTCTCCAGCGCGTTCCTCTGGAATATCTCACCGCAGACCAACTTCCTCACCGCTTTCGGCTTCGGCCTGCTGGGGACCATCCTCTTTGCGGTATTCGGACGCGACCTGAGGACTGCCGTGGCACCGGACGCTCTGCGCCAATTCGGGGGACGGGGCAGGTGATTATGGACACGGCCCAGGTCATTTTGGATTGACAATCTTGGATTGCCGAGACCGCCAACGGCCTTCGCACCGTTTGGGAACGATGCACTGTCCGACAGGGACCTCAGAGGTCAACGATGTACGCACTGTCAGACAGGGGCCGTTCAGGCCAATCCGCCGAACGACGAGTGGGAGCGGTAAGCCGAAAGCGGATGTCGATTGCCGATTGGCGCCAGCAGCCGAACGGGGAATCGTTCACGGTTCCTTCATCCCTCGTTCATTTGTTCGCTCTTCCCCGAAAGGCTCAGATCGCCGTTGACCCGCTAACGCGGATGAATAACATCTGAACCATCGTCAGTATCTACGTCGACGCCCGGCGACATGCGACTGAGTAACGGAACCGAGCTGGTCTATCGGGTAAGGGTGCACCCGCGCGCACGCAACGTGCGCATTGTGGTTTCGCGGCGCCAGGGGTTGGTCGTTACCGTTCCGCGTCGGTTCGACCAGAGCCAACTCCCGGCAATCCTCGAGGGCAGACGAGAGTGGATTGAACGAGTGCTCAAGCGGCTGCCGATGAGGCCGGAGCCCTACGAACCGCCGGAGCGGATTGCCCTGTTGGCAGTCGGCGAGGAATGGACCATGGAGTATCGGCAGGGAGAGCCCGGTCGCCTGTCACTGGAACAGCGTAGCGACCATTCGCTTCTCGTTGTCGGCGCTGTAGACCGCACCAATGTCGTCCGAAGAGTCCTTGAGCGTTGGCTGAGGATTCGGGCGCAGCGGCACCTCGTCCCCTGGCTGCGCCGCACTGCGGCCGAACTGGACTATCCGTTGAACGGCGTAACGGTGCGCATGCAGCGCACGTTGTGGGGAAGCTGTTCCCCGCGCCACACGATCAGCCTGAACGCGCGGCTGCTGCTGTTGCCTCCCGACCTGGTCCGCTACGTCTTCGTTCACGAACTCGTGCACATCCGGCATCCGAACCACTCCCGCGCGTTCTGGCAGGCGGTGGCGGTTCACGTCCCGGACTACCGGGACCGGCTCAAGCAACTGAAGCACCGAATGGAGGCACTGGCCATCTGATGCGACAAATCGCCGCCGCGTGCATGACACTCGCGAAACCCGGCCCGATGGGTTGGGTCTAAGAAATGGTCGCAAGCGACAAAGGAGATAAAATGGCCGAAGAGACAATGCACGAGGCGGAACACGAGTCGGACGAGCACTGCGGGGACAAGCACTGGCACAAGCACCACCACCGGCACCATGGAGCCTGGCGCGGCGGGCCGATGATGGGTGGCCCGATCTGGCTCATCGGGTGGCTGTTCACAATCGGCTACCTGCAGATGCCGTTCTTCTGGAAAGGGGTCCTCGCCCTCATCATCGGGCCGTACTATCTCGGCCTCTCGCTGACGCGACTCCCCATGTAGCCGGCGCCCCGGGCAGAATCGCAGTCTGACGACAGAGCGGCGGCCGGAGCCGCCGCGGGAGGCTAAACGGCATGTGACCGCCTAGTCGCT
>CAZAKP010000147.1:0-7719 GCA_964485845.1 uncultured bacterium
CGCCCGAACTCGAACCGCTTCTCACTCAATCGGTAGCTCTGTGACTGGCTTTCGAGATACGCAAGCGTGAACCGCACCGCATCGGTGCCGTATTTCTGGAACATGTCCACCGGGTCGATACCGATGCCCTTGGACCGGCTCATCCGCTCGCCCGTCTCGACCAAGATGAACGAATGGAAATAGACCCGCGAAAACGGAATGTCGCCCATGAACTTGAGCCCGGAGAAAACCATCCGCGCCACCCAGAGGAAAATGATGTCCGGCGCAGTCGATAGGAAGTCGGTGGGGTAGAACTTGGCGAGGTCCGGCGTCTTCTCCGGCCAGCCCATGGTCGAGAATGGCCACAGCGCCGAAGAGAACCACGTATCAAGGATGTCCTCGTCCTGTCTCAGGTTCTTCGAATGGCACTTCGGGCATTCGGTCGGGTCCTGCCGCGAGACGATCATTTCGCCGCAGTCGCAGTACCAGACCGGAATCCGGTGACCCCACCAGAGCTGACGTGAGATGCACCAGTCACGGATGTTGTACATCCAGTCCAGGTAGACCTTGGTCCAGCGCTCGGGAATAAGCTTGACGCGGCCGGACTCCACGACTTCGATTGCCGGTCTGGCCAGCTCCTGCATGCGTACAAACCACTGCTCGGAGACGAGCGGCTCGACCACGGTCCCGCACCGCTCGCAGACGCTCGCGCTCAACTTGTAGGGTTCGATCTTCTCGATCAGTCCCTGCGCCTGGAGGCCTTCGACGACGCGCTTGCGGCACTCCTCGCGCGAGAGTCCCTGGTACTGGCTCGGGACCTTATCGGTCATTCGCGCATCCTCGTTGATAACCGTGATGAAATCGAGGTTGTGCTTCTTCCCGATTTCGAAGTCGGTGGCGTCGTGCGCCGGCGTCACCTTCACGGCGCCGGTGCCGAACTCGGCCATTACCAGTTCGTCGGCGATTATCGGAATGACACGGCCGACAAGGGGCAGGACCAGCTTCTTCCCGACCAGGCCCCTGTACCGCTGGTCGTTCGGGTTCACCGCCACCGCAGTATCGCCAAGCATCGTTTCCGGTCTTGTCGTGGCCACCACGACGTAAGCAGCCGGGTCGTCCGCCATCGGGTAGCGGATGTACCACCAGTGACTGTGCACTTCGACGTGCTTGACCTCGAGGTCAGAGACAGCCGTGTGGCAGCGCGGGCACCAATTGACGATGCGAGTACCGCGGTAGATGAGCCCATCCTCGTAGTAGCGCACGAACGCCTCGCGCACCGCGCGCGAGAGCATTTCGTCCATAGTGAACCGAATCCGTGTCCAGTCACAGGCACAGCCCAGGAGCTTTAGCTGCTCGATGATGCGCGTCCCGTATTTCTCCTTCCACGCCCAGGCCCGCTTCAGGAACTCCTCGCGGCCGAGCTTGAACCGGTCGGTCCCCTCTGCCGCGAGAGCCCGGTCAATGTGCGTGTGAGTACCGATGCTCGCGTGGTCGGTGCCCGGCAGCCAGAGCGTCTCAAACCCCTGCAGCTTCTTGAACCGAATCTGCGCATCCTGCAGCGTATTGTTCAGCGCATGGCCGACGTGCAGCGAGCCGGTGATGTTGGGCGGCGGTATGACGATGGAGAACTTCGGCTTGGGCGAGCCGGGGTCTGCGGTGAAGAACCCATTCTTCTCCCAGAACTGATACCACCGGCCCTCTACCGGTTTGGGGTCATACCGGGAGGGAAAATCGCTGGTGTTCGCTTCTGGCATCAGTGGCTATTATAGAGGCTAACCGGAGAGTGTCAAAACCGAGAGCCGCTGAAGTACGGAATCAAAACTCGGCAGTGGCCCGGGCTCGTCTATTCGTCCGGTATCTGGTTGCAGCCCCCGCACCCGCGCCGGTCAGCCGGCGGCGGCTGGTTGACGACCAGCGAGATGAGTGCCGGTTCGCCACATTGCCCCTTGCTGCCAAGGACGGTGGCCCGGATGACGCAGGGACTGGGAAAGGTCTGCCCGGCTCGAATGACCGCCGAGTCGGAACTCCACGCCCCGACAAAGAAGCCCCGGTCGTGGCGAAACGAGCCGATCACGTGCCAGGCGCGGCCGGCCGAGTCGCTCCCGAGCGAATACTCGCCGATGCACAGCTCGGCGTCCGGGATGTCGGACGTAACCACGAAGGAAGCGTTCCCGGTTACCGACCGTCCGGGATGAGGGTAGGTGAAGTCGGCACGGGTGACTGCCTGATTCGTGCCCGGCTTGTACACAAACGTGCCGGTGAGGCTCTGCGTACGCGCGGTGTCCCTCGCCATGCCGTCGGTGTCCGCGACCGCCACCCGCCAGGCGTAGGTCCTGCCGGCCACCAGCGTACTCCCGGCATCGATGCGGAGCGCGGAAGTCGCCACCTGACGATCCTCAAATACGGACGGATTGTTCCTGACCGCGGCCAGGGCGTTCTGCCCGCGCCTGACCTCCACGACGCGTAAACGGTAACGGTAGTCGACAAACGGACCCGACACTTCCGGCGGTTCCCAGACGAGAATGGGCTGGGTGTCGGTGACCGCTGCACCACTGGGCGGCCAGGCAAGCTTTATTCGCCTGGGCAGCCGCACGCGGAAGAAGAACACCTTCTGCGTCATCCTCGGGGCCAGCGTGATGAGATAGGTGTAATCGCCTGGCGGGAGCACCCTCTTCGACCCGACAAAAGCCTCGTAACCCTTCTTGCATGATACGTCGGTCAGTTTAATGTCCGACGAAGTGAGTCGGCGCTCACCGGGGACGAGTTCAGTCGCGGGAGTGCAGGCGGAGAACACCGTTCCGCCCCTGGCTTCGCGCGCCTCGACTCGGAAGGACACCGAGCAGGCTTTGGTGGTCGGGTTCTGCAGCGTGATGTTCCAGAGGTACTTGAAGCTCTCCTCGCCCGGCTGCGGGGCGACTGCGTCAAAAGTAACCGTTGCGACCGGAAGACGTCCCGTTCCCCCGAATAGCAGGGAGGCGAGAACAAGAGCGGCACAACTGACCGCGACTGCTCTCTTCATTTCTCGCACAAGGCGCTAAGCCGTATCACTGACAACCAATGATAGCGCAATCTCGCCTGCCTGCCAAGCCAGACATCGCCACGGTAACCGTCTTGACCGGCGACTGCACCATACCTATCATCTTTGTATGGAAAACGGTGACACGGATACCAAGACGTTATCAACGCCGGCGCGCGACAACTGCCACGCCCGGCTGCTGACCTTCATTCTTCTGACACTGCTGGGTGTCCGGGCTGCGGCCGCTTCGCCGTCCGGCATAATCCGGACTCCCGACTGGCTTGCGGCCAACCTGACCCGACCGGACGTCAGGCTGGTCGATTTGCGCTACGGGATCGAGTACTACTGGGAAGCGCACGTACCAGGCGCAGTCCACCTCTATCCCGACGCACTGACGTGGCCGGCCGACGGCGTCTCCGCGAAGCCGATCCCGGCGGAGGTGTTCGCGCGGCTGCTCGGCAACATGGGCATTACCGACACAACTACCGTGGTGGCATATTCTGAGGTAATCGACTCCCTGTCGCCATACTTCTCCTGGCTGCTCGACTACGTGGGCCATCACCGTCAGGTGCTGATTGCCGGCGAGCTTGACCGTTGGCGCTCCGAGGGAAGACCGTTGACGCCCGACTTCCCCGAAATCAAGCCGGCGGTCTATCCACTGCCGCTGAAGCTGAACGAGAACGTCAGGGCGCGGCTGGCCGACGTCAAAGCCGCGCTCGGTGACAAGAAAACGGTTTTGCTCGACGTCCGGTCGCCGGCGATGTACAGCGGTGCTGCCGGCTACACGAAACGGCGCGGGCACATACCGGGAGCAATCAATCGCCCCTGGCTGCGCGACCTTACCGGTGAGTATACGTGGCGCGATTCGGCTGAGCTCAAGAAAGAATACGAGGCGCTTGGCGTCACGCCGGACAAGAGAATCATCATCTACTGCACCCGGGGATACCGTTCAACTACCACCTATGTGACGCTGAAGCACGTGCTCGGGTATCCGAATGTCGCGGTCTATGATGGGAGCTTCAGCGAGTGGGCCGCGGCCCCGGACACGCCGGTTGCCAACGGGCAGTAGCAGCCGTTCGGCCCCAACCTGGGACCTGGGCTCCGGCATAGCTGTCGGCGTCGCCGCGAAAGCGACCTTTGGAATCGCCGCCAAAACCCCGGTGCGAGTCGCCGCCGCGATCATGGCGCGATTCACGCCCGAGTCCGACCCGCTCGTGGTATCGCGCGTCGGCGGCAGATTCGTCGTGCAAGTGGGCCCGCAGATGACGATAGCGACCGACATCCGAAACCACTCCTGTCTCTCACCGGGCATCACGGTCTCGGAGGCCGCGGAACTGGTCCTCCATATCACCTCGGGAACCGTTCCGGGGACGGTCCCCATGGTGATCCCAAGAGCCCCTCTCCGGACGCTGCCTGCCGCGCATAAAGCACAATCTTTCAATATCTTGCATAGAAACTGGACCCGGTGGCACATGCGATGTCCGATCCATCCTGGCTGGACTGCGCTTTGGAGGCGCGAAAACCGGCGGGTGACTAGGAGCCTGCAGCCGGCGAGCGCCGGACGCTGATGCGGTCCAGCGCCGCCTCGATGCGGTGCCGGTTCTGGTAGTAGACGAGGCCGAGAATCGCCGCCACCAGTCCAACCAGGGCCCACTCGCGCCAGCCGAAGTGCGTCGCGGATGCCCCGACTGCGCACTCGAGCAGATTCGACGGCAGCCGGGCAATGAACACGAGGCAGAGGAAAACGGGCAGCGGCATCGACGTCATGCCGGCAAGATAGTATACCCAGTCACCGACCGGGTTGGGCACGAGCAATAGCAGGAAGATGTAGAACGTACCGCGTCGCAGGATGACGGCATCCAGCCTGGCCAGCCGGTCCGGCGGCAGGAAGTACTTGAGCAGCGTGCGCCCCAGCAGCTTTGTCAGCAGAAAGTCCACGGCCGCCCCCAGCACCACCCCGAGCACCAGCCAGACGATAGTCGGCCAGACGCCAAGCGCGTAACCCGCGGCAAACGACATTGCGTTTCCGGGCAGCGGTGCGACCACAATCTGAACGAGCTGCAGCAGGACGATGCCGACCGGCGCCCACATACCCCAGCTCCGCATCAGCAGTCGCAGTTCCTCGGGGTGGCGGAATAGATGCCAGACCCGACCACCAGCTAACGTCAGCACAACCGCGATGCCTGCGAGCGCGACGAAGGTCACAACCATCGCCGCCCTCTGCCCCACCGTGTGCGGCGGAGTCGTAGAACGACTTCGCCGCTCGACCGACGTGGAACTACCCGACGAGGACGGCTCCACCGTTGACGTTCAGAATTTCGCCGGTGACAAAGGTCGAAAGCTCGGATGCAAGGAAGAGCACCGCGCCGGCGAATTCCTCGGGCCGGCCGACCCGGCCCAAAGGAATCGTGGCGACAACCTGGTCGCCGATGTCAGGTTTGCTCAAGCTCGGACGCGACATATCGGTGTCAAACCAGCCTGGTGCGATGCAGTTGACGAGGATACGGTCCGCAGCCAGCTCCGGCGCCAGCGACTTGGTCAGACTGATAACAGCGCCCTTGCTCGCCGCATAGTGTGAATGGAATGCCTCTCCCCGCTGTCCTGCGGTCGACGCTACCAGGATGATACGGCCGCCGCCTGCCCGGCGCATCAGGGGCACTGCCTCACGGCAGCAGTAGAAGACGCCGCGGACATTGAGGTCGAGCGTTTCGGCAAGCTGCCGGTCGGTCATCTTCTCGATGGCCGCGCCCTTCCAGATGCCGGCATTGGCGACAAGGATGTCGAGCCGCCCGAACCGCCGCTCGACACCCGCGAATAACCGCCTGACCTCGCTGGAAGATGCCACGTCGGCCTTGACTGCTGCGGCCCGGACTCCGAATTCATCGCACTGTCTCGCGACGTCGACGGCCGCCCGCGAGTTGCGCCGGTAGTTAATTGCCACGTCGGCCCCGGCCCGAGCGAGCGCCAGTGCCGCAGCCCGGCCGAGACCGCGGCTGCCGCCGGTAACGAGAGCGCCGCGGCCCGCGAGGTCAATCCCGACCATCACACAACCAGCTCGCCGCTGGCCGGCAGCGCGGCGCAGAACCGTTCGACCTCTTCCTCGGTGTTATAGAAGTGCGGCGAAATGCGCAGTCGGTTCTCGCGCAGTGAACAGATGAACCCCTGCTGCTTGAGCCGTGCGTGGAGTACCGACGTATCGATGTCCGACCGGCCGGCCGTTACTATCCCGGCATGATGCTGCGGACCCGCCGGGGTTATAATCTCAAATCCCCTCTCCTCCAGCCGCCGCCGCAGCAGCTGCGCCAGCATCAGAACGCGTTCGGTGACAACGCCCATCCCGGCATCGTGCAGGATACGCAGCGACTCGCGCAGGCCGTAGATACCGATGTAGTTCTTGGTTCCTTCCTCGAACCGGTTCGCGCCGGGCTTCAACGGCTTGGTCGTGTAGATATCGTTGAAGTCCTCCCACCGCGCCGACAGCCATCCGAGGTTAGCCGGCTTCAACCTGGGCAGCGTCGCCGAGTTGACGTAGAGGATCCCGCTGCCCTGGGGCCCGAGCAGCCACTTGCCTCCGCCGGCATAGACGAAGTCGACGCCCAGCTCCCCGAAGTTCTGGTCGACCGCGCCCAGGCCCTGCATCGCGTCAATCAGGATATAGATGGCGCGCGTCCGGCAGAACGCGGCGATGGCCGCGATGTCGGCCCGCGCGCCGGACAGAAAGTGGACCCAGTCGACGACGATGGCCCGCGTGTGCCGGTCCACGAGTCGGAATACGCAGTCGGAATCCCTGGCCAGCTCGACGCTGGTGACGTAGCGCTTCTCCACGTGGGGCAGCAGATAGTGGAACGGATAGACGTTGGTCGGGAACGCGTCGCTCATCATCACGACGTTGTCGCCGGGGTGCCACTCAATGGAACCGATGGCGATTATCGCGCCGGCCGACGCATTCTTAACAAACGCGATCTCGTCCGCGCCTGCGCCCAGCAACCGCGCGGCCAGCGCGCGGCCCTCTTCGACTCCCGCTTCGGCCTCGGCGTACGGCACCTCGCCGTGCTGGTGGCACTGCTCGATGTACCCGTTCATTGCCCGGACAACCGTTGTCGCCAGCGGACCGTTCGACGCGTGGTTCAGATAGACGTAGCGACGCGTGACCGGGAACAGCTCCCGGAACGTTTTGAGCTGCAGGTCAGTCACAACCTGGGATTATGCCGGGCAAATCGGCGCTGGCAAGCCCGGCTGTCGTGCCGAGGCTATCGCAGAACTATGACCGATGCGGTGCCGGCGCCGGCGGCCGAAACGTAGTACGTTCCCGGCGGCAGGTCTAGGAGGTCCAACTCGGCCTGACGATTCCCGGCCGGGACGACACTCCTTTTCACCAACCTGCCGCAGACATCGTGCACGCGGAGGTCGCGGGCTCGAGCTCCCTCGGGAAGCTCCACCAGCAGAATGCCCCGGCACGGACGCGGACGCACCTGAAGTGCACCGGCCGGAACCACACCTTTCCCCTCAGTGACGGCCGGTGGCCCCTGCTCGGCCAGCTCGTGCAGGTAGAGCAGGATTCGCGTAAGGTCAAGCCTCTCCTGCTCCTCCGGAATCCAGCTCGGTGCATCCTTGAGAGTATAGACCCGGTTCGCGCGGTTCATCACCGAGTCATTGACCCGCGTGCCGACGCTGATGCCGGCACCGCCGTACGCAACCGCCGTGGCGCTGTCGACTAACTGGAT
>CAZAKP010000148.1:0-7622 GCA_964485845.1 uncultured bacterium
ACCGCAAACGATGAACGCCGATGCGAAGAGAGACTCGGTGGCCCAGAGTTCAGAATCCAGAAATCAGCGGGCAGAGTTGACGGCGGAAGAGAAGAGCCCGGGCGGAGGTCAGGGTAACCAGGGCCCGGGCGATGTGCGGAGCGAGAAAAGCGGAGTCTAGGGGGCAAGCACGAGTTTGCTGACAGTCCGGGTGCGCGGTTCCGCCAGGAAGTAGACGCCGGGTGCGAGCGTTCGGAGGTCGTTTGCGCCGGGACCGAGGTCCCGCACCTTGCGCCCGTCGATCGCGAGGAGCGAAAGGGACGAGAGTTGTGAGGACGGGAGGAGGAGGAAGCCGCGGGCGATGTCCTGCCGGGGCGGCGTCGTGCGCGCCGGCTCGCCCGGGGTCTCGGCGACGCCGGCCACACTGGCGTGGACCATGACCGTGTACTGGGAGGCCTGGGTGTAGTTGGGGCTTGAGTCGCCGTAGATGCTCCCGGTCATCGCGACCATGCCCTGGCCTTTGGCCATCCAGACGTACTGGCGGTCAGGGATTGTCTCGACGAGAATCGGGAGGCCGTTGACGTAGGCGGTCTCGGTGATGACTTCGACCCAGTTTTCGCGCAGGCACTCGAAGCTCCCGGCCGGCGTCACGGCCGTGCCCCAGGCATCGACCGAGCAGCGGCGGGCGAACGCGGCCGCGTAGACCGTGTCGATGAAGGTGTCGCGGATGGTGTAGCCGGTCTGCCACGAGTTGCCGTAGGTCGCGGGCAGACGGATTTCGGTGGTCGGCGGGTTGAAGATGAAGGCCTTAAGGATGCCGTTGTCGTAGTTGCCGGTGCCTTCGACCAGCATCGCCCCGGCGTCGATTTTGAAGTAGTCGTACAGGACGACGCCGCCGCCCCGCGGTTCCATCGTGGCCCGGTTCGCGTCCGGGAACTGGGCGGCAAAGGGAGTCGACGCCTTGTTGACAACCGATGTGGTGTAGAGGGCGCCGACGTAGGTTGCGGTGTCGAACGTCCAGGTGTGCGGCCCGCCGGGCGAGCCGTTATTGACCGTCGCGTCGGTTTGATTGAGGTAGTCGTAGATGAAGGAATCGCCGATGACCTGCGGAATGTCACCGGCCGTGATCGTTATCTGGGCACGGGCCGGGCCCACAAGCAGGCAGAGGCCTGCCGCAAGAACGAGCCTTTTGACTGACATCACCCCTCCTTTGGGAGATCCTTTGCGCTTGGCTATAGCCGAAGTAACCCTACCCACCATGGGAATTTGACCCGCCGCGGCCGGCGCGGGGTTCGGCGAGGGGATTGCAGAAGAGGATTCGGATAGTTCAGAGTGGAGAATTCAGCGACCAGAGTTCAGAAGTGAGAAAAAGCCTCCACAGATTACACAGATGGTACGAGGACTCGGATAGGTCAGAGTGCAGAATTCAGAGACCAGAATTCAGAAATGCGGAACAACGTCCGCAGATTACACAGATTCAGGCCCCGAGAAGCTAGAAACTCGAGACCACAAACTACAAACCAGAAACCGGAAACCGGAACTGGAACCGCCGATGGACGCAGATGAACGCCGATGCGGAAAGAGGCGAGGAAAGGCATCCGCAGACTTCGCAGATTACGCAGATAGAATCAGGATTCGGATAGTTCAGAGTCCAGAATTCAGAGACCAGAGTTCAGAAGTGAGAAAAAGCCTCCGCAGATTCAGGCAACGAGAGACTGGAAACCACAAACTACAAACTATAGACCATCGACCGCGGTGGTCAGAGGACGCGGCGGCCCGTGAGCAGTCGAATCAGGATTACGATAAGGATGAGCACGAGCAGGACGTGGACGATCGGCCCGAGCGCAAACACGAACAGGCCGAGCAGCCAGCCAATCAAAAGGATTATCGCCAAGAGCCATAACAGGTCCAGGAGTACCATAGCTATTCTCCTTCCATCTTTCCTCGAGTGTTTGACGGCTGAGCCGGCTCGCCGGATTCCTCTTCGTTGCCGCCCGCCGTGCGACTCAATGCCGGGGAGGGCGTCTAAAGGGCTGAAGGGCGCGGCGGAGGAGAGACCGGAAAGGAAGGAAGCTCGTATGAGAAAGCTTGTAGTTTTGACTTTCGTTTCGCTCGACGGGGTGATGCAGGCGCCCGGGGGCCCGGAGGAGGATAAGTCCGGCGGTTTTGCCTATGGCGGCTGGACGGTACCATATTTCGACGAGTTCGCGAACGAGGTAATGAACCGCCAGATGTCCGGGCCGTTTGACCTGCTGCTCGGCCGGAGGACCTACGACATATTCGCCTCCTACTGGCCCGCTCACAATGACCCGTCCGACATCATCGGGTCCGGCATCAACCGGGCAAAGAAGTACGTGGCCTCGCATTCGCCGCAGAGCTTCCGCTGGGAGAATTCGTTCCTTTTGTCCGGCGACGTGGCCGACGAGGTGAGGAAGCTCAAGGCCGGGAACGGGCCGATGCTCCAGGTGCACGGGAGCGGGAACCTGGTCCAGACGCTCATCCGGCATGACCTGGTCGACGAGTTCTGGCTGAAGACTTTCCCGCTCACGCTCGGCCCGGGCAAGCGACTGTTCGCCGAAGGGACGCGTCCCGCTGCCTTCGAGCTTATCGGCAGCCAGGTCTCGCCGCGCGGCGTAGTGATTGCGAGCTATCGGCGCGCGGGCGACGTGAAGCCCGGGTCGTTTGCCGACTGACAAGGCCGGCCGTTCGCCGTCCGGCGCGCCCCCGGCGTGAGACGGCTTTTAGCCGCCGGCCGGCTGCCGGTTTTGAATCCGCCGTTTCCGGCCGGTTGACCGGGTCGGCGGCGAGCCCTACAATCGAGCCCGTGTTTCACCGGGTTTGTGACCAGACACGCGTTGTCGCGCGCCGCAGTCGCGGCGGTGAGGCACGAGTCCCGCCCGTTGCGCCGGTCGGCGTGACATACGGAAGGGGGCAATATCAGAAGCAGGAAACAAGGAAGGCAATTGCATGACGCATGAAGCACTGCTCGCCCGGTTCGCGCATATCCGGACGTGGAAGCGAGACGGGTTCGAGCCGCCGCACAAGACCCTGGTTTTATTGCTGGCGCTGGCGAACGCCCGGCGCGGCATCCGCTGGCTGTCTTTCCGGACCATCGATGAGCCGCTGAAGCGGCTGATTGAGCGCTTCGGGGACCGGAAACACTTCTACTTTCCCGAGGAGCCGTTCTGGCGGTTGAAGAACGACAAGCCCCGTTTCTGGGACGTGATGAACGTGCCGCTCAGCTTTCAGCAGGACGCCGACCCGCCGGCGGAAATGGAGCTGCGCGAGTGGGACGCTCGGGCCGGGTTCACCGACGACGTGTACGCTGTCCTGCAGCGGAATCCGGAGTGGGTGCTCGACCTGGCCGAGGCGATCTACAGCGCGCACTCGATCGGCGGTTCGCGCGAGGAGGTGTTCCGGGCGGTGGGGCTCGAGCCGGGCGTGGCCCTGCCGGTGCGGGCGGAATCGACGTGCCCGCTGTCCGAGCGCCGGCCGGCAGTTGCGGAGCCGACGCGGATTCGCCCGGTGCGGACAGCGGCGGGTTCGCTTCGCTGACACGCGTAGCGTTTTCGTTCAGGTTTTTGATTGCTGCTTTCCGGGCTCTTGACCGGCAGGAGCCCGGGGGTACGCTGTTACGGACGCTGGTGGTCCGAACCGCAATCCGGCCTCGATGTGGTTCGGCCGCGAGCGTCCGGCGCCCGGGCCCGCGGACTTGTGCAGTCCCGGCCGGCGCGGAGATTCCAGGTCCGGTTGGCCGGCTCGGGGAGCCTGGGCGAGGTTTCTCTCCTGGAGCCGGAGGTGTGCGGTAGAGGCAGTACGGGTTAGCGGGTAAAGGCAGGAAGCGCGGCCTTACCCGGAAAGTGGCCGCGCTTCGGGCTCACTTCCTATGGGCGGAGGGTGGGCTTCGACCGAAATACCGCACGGTCCGTCAGTCGAGAGGCTGCGTGCCTAGAACGCATGCAGCGGTAAGGAGCGTCCGAGATGCAGAACGTTGCGAGTTTGGCGACCGTTGTCCCCGAGGTGGAACTGGAGCCGGTGCCGCCGGCCGTAAACCCGATGTGGGCCGGTACCCTGCCGGGCGTGATGGCCGGGAAGCGACCGCCGAAGGGGTCGCCGCGGGTTGAGTTCGAGGTAACGGCGAGGTCAGCCGCGGTGGCCGTAGCGGTCGGCGCGGATTAGGCCGGACCGGCTCGCCGGGCCGCAAGCGCCAGGCCCGAACGATCCCGCGGTGGGAGCGGGCCGCGGGAGCTTGACCGGTTGGTTCCGCGTCTAATCTGAGTGTTGAACCGCAGGATTGGCGCCGGTGTCGTAGCCGTTATCGGGTTTCTGCTTTCGCCGCTGTCGTGGTGGAATGACGCGTTTATCAATCTGCCGCTCGCCTGGCTCTTTGCGAGCCTGGTGAGCCTCGCGTCGCGAAGGCTGTTTGCTCCGGCAATGGTACTCGGCTATTGGCTCACAAACATCACCGGTCTTCTGCTGATGGCGCGCGGCACTGCCGGCGCGGTCACACGCAACTCGGCACCCTCGCGCCGGCGCCAGCTCATTTTGAGCCTCGCCGCAGCCACCGGCTACACCCTGCTGATTGTCCTGCTTTACGTCGTCGGAGTCTTAAAGCCGCTCCACGTCCTCTTCGGACTTTAGGACCGAGGAGGACTCTGCCTTCGGTTCACGACCTGACATCGGCGTTCATCCGCGGCCGCATCCGCAATTCGACATTCTGGACTCGGTCAAAGATATCACTTGCTCAATCGTTGCCCAACGTCTACAATTAAGTGTGGAGTCGGTCCCCAGTCCCCGCCGACACCGTAACCGTCAGGCTAACAGGCGCGCAGCGGCCGAGCCCGGTCGCGTTCATTCGGCGAGCCACCTGTTCCGCCAGGCTCGGACCGCCTTCTACCGCGAGGATGAGGACGAAGCGCTCGACCTCCTGCTCGAGGCCATGCACCTCGCGCCCGCCAATCTGCACTTCCACTACCTTGCCGCGCTCTGCGCCGACCTTTTGTCCGAGGAGGATACGCTCGACGATGTGTGTGCGCACGCGCTCGAAATCGACCCCCGGCATCCTTACACGATTGCCTGTGAGGCAGTCCGCTACCTCTACCTTTCGAACTTCTCCCGCGCCGAAGACCTGTTCAACCAGGCGCTGAGGCAGTTGCCCGACGAGCTCGACATCCAGCTCGGGCTCGGCATCCTGCACGAATACTCGGGCGACGAGGAGAAGGGCGTGGCCGCGTTCCACCGCGCGCTTGAAATCGACCCGAACAATGTCCGGGCCCGCGTTTCGCTGGGCATCGCCTATGCAATGAGCGGCGAGTTTCAAAGCGCGCTGGAGGAGTACGTCCGGGCCAAGGCAATTGACCCGAGCATCGAGAACCCCCACGAAAAGCTGGGCCGCGACTTCTATCTGGATGGCATGATTGAGGAAGCGTCGACCGAGTTCGGCCGGGCGATGGCCGAGGAGCCGGACGAGCCCGCGGCCTATTTCTACCAGATGGATTGCCTCAACCGGCTGGGGAAGCTCGACGAGGCCCTCGACCGGTACGAAACAATCAAACAGCGGTTCGGCAATGAGCCGGAGCTGACGAGCGGGTTCTACGAGTATTTCCACATGCGGCGCGAGGCCCGGGCCGCGCTCGAAACGCTCACCAACCGCCATCCGGATGACCCGGAACTGCTGATTCGGCTCTCCAACCTGCACCACGAGTCCGGCCAGTTGGACCAGGCGATCGAGGCGGCAGAGGGCGCGAACCGGCTGGAACCCGAACGTTCCGATACGCTGAGCCTGCTGGGGTCGCTGTATTTCGAGCACGGCGATTATCACCGGGCAATCGAAGCCTGCCGCCGGGCCACCGAGCTTAACCGCTACGACCAGTCAGCCTACGTGGTGCTGGCCGACTCGCTGCTGTTCCTTGGCAGGAGCGAGGAGTCGCAGACGGCGGTAGAGGAAATGGAGCGGTACCGCCAGGAGGCCTGGCGCCGCTACCAGGATCGGTTCTCGGGTCAGGACCGCGCCGACGCCGGGTTCTGACAAGGCTTCGGACAAGTCAGGAATAATCGGCTGCGCTTTACACCCCCCGGCCAGGGGGGTATCATTTCTTGTCTGACTGGTGAGGCGGGGGACGGTTTGTCGAGCGGCAAAGAGCATCTCAACCTCCGCTAGCTCCTAGGATGTAATCATTCTACGAGATAGTCACATAAATAGCCGCTTGATTTCCACCCCGGCCGCCCCCGCCTCCCCGTTTTCCTTTTTGAGAATCTAGCGAGCAGCAGCCCGGCTGAGCCGGCGCGCCAGCCGGATGGCGGCGAGCATCGACCCGGGCGAAGCGATGTCTTTGCCCGCGATGTCGAAGGCGACCCCGTGCAGGGGCGAAGTGCGGATGCGGCCGAGCCCGAGCGTAAGGTTCACGCCCCGGTCGCGGCCCAGCAGCTTGGCAGGAATCATGGCCTGGTCGTGGTACATGGCGACATAGCCGTCATAACGATTGACGACTGGCGATTGGCGATTGGCGATTGAGCTGACGGCGGCGTCGGAGGGAATAGGGCCGACGGCGTCGATGCCGGCCTTGCGTGCCCGGGCTACTCCTTCGGCGATGCGGCCTTCTTCGCCGAGGCTGAACTCATCGGCGTGCGGGTTGAACGCCATCACGCAGATTCGCGGCCTCGGCAGTCCGCTCACGAGCAGGAAGTCGTTCAAGAGCTCTGTCTTCTCGGCCACTGCCGCGGCGGTGATGTGCCGGCTGACGCGGGCCAGCGGCTCGTGGATGGTGACGAATATTACCTTGAACTCAGGCGTCCACGCGAGCATGGCGTGACTCCTGCTCCCGAGCCTTTCCGCCAGGAACTCGGTCTGCCCCGGCCACTTGAAGCCGGCCAGGCGCAGCGCCGCTTTTGATACCGGCGCCGTAACAAGCGCGGATACACGTTTCTCTTTGAGTTCCCTGACTCCGGCCTCAAGGCAGGCGAGCGCGGCCGCGCCGCAGTTGCGCTGGGCCCTGCCCATCTTGAATGCCCCCAGCTTACAGGCAACATCCTCGACGCAGGAGAGGTCGACTTTAGTGCCGAGCCGCTCTTGCTCGCGTTCGAACACAACGCGCGACCCGAACATGCGGCAGCGCAGCCGCGGCATCTTCTCCAGCGACTTGAGGATTATCTCCGGCCCGATTCCGGCCGGGTCGCCCATGGAAATGCCGATTGGCGATTGACGATTGCCGATTTGCCGATTTCCGGTTCGGCGATTCGTCATTCGGAATTCGTCATTCATCATTTCCTCTAATAGTGGCTCAGCGTCCCGCTCTTACGGGTGGAACGGTCGATGGCGGCGAAGATGACGAGCCCGCAGACGACCCAGATGACGCACAGCACGGCGACCCGCAGGAACGCAGTGCCGACCGAGAAGCCCATCTGTTCGCCCATCAGGAAGTGCCGCGCGGCGAGGATGCCGTAAGTCGTCGGAACGGCGAGCGCCGCCTTCTGCATGAACACGGGTAGCACCGCGAGCGGGTAGGCAATCGGCGTCACGAGCATCAGGAGACTCCCCATCGCCTCCGAGATGAGCCAGCCCTGTTTGAAGATGAGCGTGGTCGAGGCCATTATCATCCCGATGCCGTAGAGCGCAATCAGCATCACCCCGATCATCGCGAGCG
>CAZAKP010000149.1:0-7576 GCA_964485845.1 uncultured bacterium
TCGGCACGCAGGAGCTCTATCGCGACGTGAACCTGTTCGTCGGGCCGGAGGACCGGATCGGGCTTGCCGGCGCCAACGGGTCGGGTAAGTCGACCATCCTCAAGTTGATGTCGGGGGAGCTTGAGCCGACGCGCGGCTCGGTTGACAAGCGGCGGGGCACGTGCATCGGGTATCTGCCCCAGACCGGCGCGGTCGTGGGTGACCGGACCGTGCTGGAGGAGGCGCTCACCGCGTTCAAACATCTGGACGACGTCCAGGCGGAGATGATCCAGCTCGAACATCGGATGAAGGACGCCAACATGCCCGCCGACGAGCTGCAGGACGTGCTGGACCGGTATGCCGTGCTGCAGCATCACTTCGGGCACGAGGCCTATGACCGACAGCCGCGCGCCGAGAAGGTGCTGATGAGCCTGGGCTTCGCCGAGGAGGACTTTCAGAAGCAGGTGCGGACCCAGAGCGGCGGGTTCCAGGTGAGGCTGGCGCTCGCGCGGATGCTCCTGGAAGAACCGGACGTGCTGCTGCTGGACGAGCCGACCAACTATCTCGACATCCGCTCCATCGAGTGGCTGCAGGAGTACCTGACCGCGTTCAAGGGCGCGGTGGTGATGATAGCGCACGACCGTTACCTGCTCGACGCGCTGGTGCAGAAGATATGGGCGATCGAGTCGCACAAGGTGTTCATCTTCCCGGGTAACTACTCGAAGTACCTGAGCGACAAGGTGCAGCGGGATGAGCGGCAGCTCAAGAAGTACGAGGAGCAGGTGCAGTTCATCAAGCGCACGGAGCAGTTCATCGCCCAGTACAAGGGGCGGAAGGATACTGCGCCGCGGGCGATGAGCCGGCAGAAGATGCTCGACCGGCTGGAGCGGGTTACGCCGCCCGAGACCGCGCCGGCAATCCGCATCCGGTTCCCGGAATCGGTCGAGGTGTATGGCAAGGCGGTCGACCTGCGGGCAGTATCCAAGTCGTTCGGGCCGAAGCAGGTGCTTTCGGACGTAAATCTTGTCGTGGGCGGGGGCGAGAAGATCGGCCTATTCGGCGCGAACGGTCAGGGTAAGACCACACTTCTGCGTATCATTGCGGGGAAGCTTGCGCCGGATTCGGGCGAGGCGTGGACCAGCCAGAAGACGCAGGTCGCTTACTATGAGCAGGGCGCGGAGGAGACGCTCGACCCGGAGATGACCGTGCTTGAGGCGGCGGCCGACGCAGGCGCGGGTTTTACCGAGAACGAACTGAAGGGAATACTCGGTACGTTCCTGTTTTCTGGGGACGCGATAGACAAGAAGGTGGGGGTGCTCTCGGGCGGGGAGCGGAGCCGGCTCGCCATCATCCGGGCGCTTTTGACCCCGTCGAATCTTCTGATACTGGACGAGCCGACGAACCACCTCGATATCCAGTCGCGGGAGATTCTGTTCGAGGCCATCAGGCGCTACAATCGGACTGTCGTATTCGCCGCGCACGACCGGTTCATGCTCGACGAGCTGGCGGACAAGACCGTACGAATTGAGGGCGGCAGGGCGATGCTGTTCCCCGGAAACTACAGCTATGCGGCCGGTCGCGTGGTCAAGCACGGAAGCGCAAGTCCAAAGTCCGAAGGACAAAGGACAAAGCAAGGCGGACAAAGGACTAAGTCCGAAGTCCAAAGTCCCAAGGCTGTCGTTCATGGTCAGAAGTCAAAGGCCCGCAGTCACCAGCCGCCACACGCTGCTCACCAGTCGTCCTACTCGGTATCGGACATCGAGCGAAGGCTGAGGCAGCTCGAAGCCGAGCACGAGTCGGCCCGGCAGGGGATGGACTTCAACCGCGTGCGGGAGCTGGCCGACGAGCGGAAGTACCTCGAAGCCGAGCTTCAGGCCCGCAAGGCCGACCAGGTCGAAGGCGGCAAGGCGTAGAAACGAGAACCAGGACTGTTAAGCCACGAAAGCACGAAACCGGATGAAACGGATTGATGGTCTCTCTGTGTCCGTCCGTTTCGTGTCTTTCGTGACTTCGTGGCATCACTTCCGGTCTGGGGTCGAGTGATGGCGGAGGGCGCGAGTTCGGACAAGGAAGCCGCGCTCGCCGCGCGGCTTCTAGGGCTGGGGGTGAAGCCCGGAGACCTGATTGAGAGGTTCATCAGGGCCGGGGGCCCGGGGGGCCAGAACGTGAATAAGACCTCAACCGCGGTCTACCTCAAGCACGTTCCAACCGGCATCGAGGTGAAGATGCAGCAGGAGCGGTCCCAGGCGCTCAACCGGTTTCTTGCCCGCCGGGCGCTGGCCGAGAAGCTCGAGGCCCGGATCCGCGGCGAGCGGAGCGCCGAGGCGGCAAGAATCGCCAGGCTGAGAAGGCAAAAGCGGCGTCGGTCGCGCCGGGCGAAGGAGAAGGTGCTGGCCGCTAAGTCATTGCAGGCCAGGAAGAAGGCTCTGCGCGCCCCGCCGGCCGACGAGCCATAACCGGTACTTGACTTGACAAGCGAAACCGGGCGTCTATAATCCCCGCGTTCATCGACATTCGTAGAAACCAAAAAGGAGCAGTGCAGATGAAGAACGTCCTGAGCTTCGCCATCGGCCTGATGGTGGTAGCCATGATGGTCGGATGCGGCGGTGGCCAGCAGCCGGCCCCCAAGACTGAGACACCGGCAGAGCCGGTGTTTGTCGCGCAGACCCTGACCCTCCCGGCCGTGAAGGTTGCCTCGATTGCCAAGATGGGGCCCTACAGCGACGCCGGAAAGGCCATCACCGAGCTGATGGACATGGTCCAGAAGCAGAAGCTGAGCGTGAAGGGTACCCCGTTCGCCATATTCTACGACAATCCGGCCAACGTCAAGCCGGAGAGCGCGCGGTACGAGGTGTGCATACCGGTTCCGCCCGAGACCAAGAACATGACGGATAAGAAGACCGGCTTCACCGTCAAGGACTCGCCGGAGATGATGATCGCCGTGACCGACTACATGGGTCCCTACGACCAGGTCGCGCCGGTCTATGCGAAGCTCTACAAGTGGATCGCCGACAACAAGTACGAGCCGGCCGGCCCGATGCTTGAGTACTATCTGAACGACCCCGCCAAGACGAAGCCGGAGTCGTTGCAGACCAAGGTCGGTGCCGTGATCAAGCCGGTGGCCGCGCCGGCCGACACCACCCAGAAAGCTGGCGAGCAGCCGAAGGCGCCCACAGGCAAGTAAGCCCACCCCCTCGGTTCCGTTATTTCCGACCCCGCCTCGGCGGGGTCGGTCCTTTCGGCACTGCAGGCTGCCGCTTGGAGTCCTCAGAACCAAGCCGAAGCCGCGAGCGACACGAAACGAAGGGGTGGCGCTGCCCCATGGCCGTCTTACTCCCTTTGTGTTTTTTCGCGGCGGTTTGTCTCAAAATCGGGTCGGAGGAACTATGTTGACACGTGACCGGGTACCGCTAGACTAAATCGCTTGGCTCATCTGTGCGGAGCTCATGCGGGCATCGGCCTGCTGGGCCTGACCGTCCACGCCGCACCGTTCGTCCTCGGTGCGGTGGGTTTCTTCACCCGTGTCCTCAATCCCGCCGCGCGCAAACCCCATGAAGACCACGAACAAACCGAAGCGGTCAGGCACAACCTGGGCAGGATGGCCGAGTACCTTGACGGACTGCCTGCTTCGGAGCCGCGGGTCAGAGAGCCGTTTGAACTCGGTCTTGCCGCAATGCGCGCGTGCCGCTGGGATGACGCGGTCACGCACCTCGATGAGGCGATGGCGGTTACGGAGGGAGTGCACGTCGTCGCGCTCATGAATCTCATCGGCGTGTGCCGCTACACTCAGGGCCGCGCGGACGAGGCACTGGCGTACTTCGAGGAGTCGGCCGGGCTGGCCGAGCGTCTGGAGGCCCCGCGCGGCCGGGCTCAGGCGTTCAACAACATCGGTCTCATCTATCGTGATCGTGGTGATCTGGACCGAGCACTCGGCCAGATCGAGCAGTCGATAACGATGGCGCGCCAGCTTGACGACCTTTGGGCCATGGCGATTGAGCTGGGCAACGCCGGCAACGTCTGGCACGAGAAGGGCGAACTCGACAAGGCGCTGGATTGCCACGGGCGAGCCCTTACGATAGCACGCGAGATCGGCGACCAGTGGAGCGTAGCGAGTGAACTCGCGAACATCGGTAGCGTTCACCTGGACAAGGGAGATGCCGACAAGGCACTCAAGTATGACCAGGAAGCGCTTGCAGCGGCCCGTGGCGTGGGCTACCGTCTGGGCGTGGTCACCGGCCTCGCCAACATCGCCGCCATCCACCGCAAACAAGGACGGTTCGACGAGGCGCTGAAGTACGAGGAAGAAGCGCTTGGTATAGCCCGCCGGGCCGGTTACGTTCTCGGTGTGGCCGTCGACCTCGGGAATATCGGGCTCGACCTGTTGAGCCGCAAGCGGCCCGAGGAAGCCGTGCCCATGCTCGCCGAAGCATTGACGATCCTGCTTTCCATTGGAGTGGCCGACGGCCCGCGTCAGGCGCTAACCGGACTGGTCCGTTGTGAAGACAAGCTCGGGCGTCAGCGTGTGGAAGCGTTGTTGGGCGGGGCGGGGCTCAGCGGCGGACAGACGGCCGACCTGCTCGATCGAATCGACCAGGTGCGTATGCGGCGGCCGGTCCCGCCAGGCATCCATCAGTTCAGACCGGAAACGCCCGGTCAGTAGCCGCTGCCCCGACGGGTAGCGGCAGTTCGCGATCGGGCTGCGGCGAGTCGCCGCGATTCTACCAGGACACCTTGAAGCCGAACAGCTCAGCCGAAGTCCCCGAGCTGGTTCGGTTCGCCTTGAATTCTGTCGCATCGCTCACGTCGCGCTGCTTTGAGCCTCTTTGCGAGGATCCGTCGAGCCGCAGGGCAGGCGAGTGATAGGACAGGCTCACGTAGGTTGATGACCACGTGCCGTCTTCACTGATGATACCGTTCAGGGTCAGGTCGACATTCAAGTTTGATGAGGAAGATGTCGATGATATCTGGCAATTTGACATGTCGTACTGCAGATGCACCGTCTCGATGCCGTTGCCCTGGTCGTAACTCGTGGTCCCGGTGATGTGTACGGTGCCGCCAAACGGTCCGCTGGCAATGAGGTCTACCGGGCCGGTCGGCGTGCCCGCAATGTTCTGGTTGTAGATGTCCACCAGCCCGGTCATTATGCCCCAGGCGACGTCCTCGTAGAACGATTCGTCGCTGTAGCGCGAGGACTTCGTGCAGGACATGTCCGTCAGGCTGAATACCAGCAGTGCGAGCACTGCCGCCGAGAAGCGCCAGACCCGGCTGCGCCGGGAGGCGAAGTTCATGAACATTCTGTCTCCTTCTTGAGTGCGGATGCCTAAGCCGAGCGCAGCTTCCAGGTCCGATCTCTCTTACGGGCGTCACCGCGCGTCGGCCGCAGAACCATTCTATTTGACCCGATTCTCGCCGGATGTCAACGATTGTTTCAGACCGCATCAAGTACGGGCGGCGGCGAGTCCGCCGCGGGTTCCGGGCAGCCTGCCGCGCCCGGCGTGAACGCGAGCCGGCGAGTCGAAGCCCTGGGACCGGAGTCCACCGGCCGGTTCGGGCAAGCTTGCCCCGGGGTTTCACCTTGGGTAGAATGACCGTCCAGCCTGCAACTGAAAGGAGTTCCCGTGAAGAGCCCGGACTACATCCGTCTGGCTGAAGAACACAGCGCCCGCAATTACCTGCCTTTGCCCGTCGTTCTGGCAAAGGGCGATGGCGTGTGGGTCGAGGACGTCGAAGGGAAACGGTACCTCGACATGCTGTCGTCCTATTCGGCCCTGAACCAGGGCCACCGCCATCCGAAGATTCTGGCCGCGATGAGTGAGCAGATGGGCAGACTCTGCCTGACGTCGCGCGCGTTCCACCATGATGTCTTTGGTCCGTTCTGCAAAACCGTGACCGAGGCGTGCGGGATGGACCAGGTGCTCTTGATGAACACCGGGGCCGAGGCGGTCGAGACCGCCATCAAGCTCTGCCGGCGCTGGGGCTATACGAAGAAGGGCGTGCCCGCAGGCAAGGCCGAAATCATCGTCTGCGACGGGAATTTCCACGGCCGGACCACGACCATTGTCGGATTCTCGCCGGAGAAGCTCTACAGCGACGGGTTCGGGCCGTTCACGCCGGGCTTCAAGATGATACCGTACGGCGATGCCGCGGCGCTGGAAAGGGCCATCACCCCGACTACGGTAGCATTCCTGGTGGAGCCGATTCAGGGAGAGGCCGGAATCAAGGTGCCCAAAGACGGGTTCCTCAGGGCGGCCCGCGAGGTCTGTACCCGCAACAACGTCCTCTTGATGACCGATGAGATCCAGACGGGGCTGGGTCGGACCGGCCGGCTCTTCTGCTACGAGTACGACGGTATCAAGCCGGACGTGCTGATCGTGGGCAAGGCGCTGGGCGGAGGCTGCTTCCCGGTGTCGGGCGCGCTGGCGTCCAAGGAACTGATGTCGGTGTTCACGCCCGGTAACCACGGCTCGACCTTTGGCGGTAACCCGTTGGCCTGCGCGGTCGGTAAGGCCGCGGTCGAGGTCATCATCGAGGAGAAGCTGCCCGAGAACTCGTTTGCGATGGGTGAGTACCTGCGCACGGAGCTCGCGAAGATGAATTCGCGCCACGTCGCGGAAATCAGGGGCAAGGGTCTGCTCATCGGCGTGGATATCAAATCCGAGTCGGGCCCGGCGCGCGGGTTCTGCGAGAAGCTGATGGGTCTGGGTGTGCTGGCCAAGGAGACCCATGGGACGGTTATCCGTTTCGCCCCGCCGCTCATCATCACCAGGAGTGAAGTCGACTGGGCGCTGGAGCGTATCGGGCAGGTGCTGAAGTAGGAAAGTGATCGAGCGATCCAGTGACCCGGTGGTCAAGTGTCGCCCATCCCGCACCGGAGCGCTGGACCACTGGACCATTTGCTCACTATTGCTTCTTGCTTGACTTCAGGTCTCGGTTAGCCTATAAGTTCACGTGCGCCTGCTTTCCTTAGCCGACCGGGCCGACCTCGAGCATGAGCTCGCCCGGATCGGCGCGGACCCACTAAGCTGGCCGATATTTCGGGCCAAGAGCCGCGTGCTCGCGGTCAAGATCGAAGGCCTGTCGACCGCGGGTGCCAATATCCTCAAGCAGACCGCACTGGCGCTTGGCGGCGACTGCGCGATCAATCGCGCCGTGGTTTCGGGCCGCGTGCGACGCAGCGATGCGGTGCTGTTCGTAACAATGCGTCAGTTCTCGGCGCTCGCCGGCCGGCTGAAATACCAGCCGGACTGCATTGCGCGTCAGGTCCCGGAGTTGCTTGAGCTCAGCGGATGTCTGCTGTCGCCGCGGCGAATCATCAAGCTGGGACGAAAGACGCTGGACCTCGGCGCTCGAACCTACGTGATGGGCATACTCAACGTCACACCCGATTCCTTTTCCGACGGCGGCCGGTTCCTTGAGCCGTCCGCGGCGCTTGACCATGCCGTCGCCATGGCCGAGGAAGGGGCTGACTTCATCGACATCGGCGCGGAGTCGACGCGACCGGGCTCTCGGTCGGTCCCGGCCAGGAAGCAGTTGGCCCGGCTCCTCCCGGTGCTGCACGCCGTGAAGAAGAGGGTCAAAGCGCCGGTGTCGGTTGACA